>NZ_JBHYJB010000001.1:271052-387381 GCF_042740175.1 Streptomyces sp. NPDC059009
ATTTTTTGTGGTTGTGTTTTTTTTTTTTTTTTAAAACAAACCCCACCTTTTGCGCGGCCCCGCGGGGGGGGGGGGGCCCGCCCCCCCCCCCCCCCCCCCCCCCCCCCCGCCCCCCCCTCACAGCTGCCTACTCCCTCCCCCTCTCCTTACTTCCCCGGCGACACCACCATCGCCGACCCCCCGCCCCGCCGTGCCTTCTCCGCCGCCGCGAGCCACTTCCCGCCCGGAAGCCGCTGCACACCCGTCGCCGCCCCGATCTCCGGGTTCTGCTTGAAGGAGTGCCCGAGCTTCTCCAGCTCGGCCCTCAACGGGCTGTTCCACAGCCCCGGTTCAAGCTCCGTCTGCGCCGCGTTGCGCTGACTCGCGCGCGGCGCAGCGATCGCCTCCACCAGCGGCAGCCCGCGGTCGACAAACCCCGTCAGCGTCTGCAGGACCGTCGTGATGATGGTCGCCCCACCGGGCGACCCCAGCGCCACCACCGGCTTCTTGTGCTTGTCCAGCACGATGGTCGGCGCGATCGACGACCGCGGCCGCTTGCCGGGCCCCGGCAGGTTCGGGTCGTGCACGGCCGGGTTGGCGGGCGCGAAGGAGAAGTCGGTGAGTTCGTTGTTGAGCAGGAAGCCACGGCCGGGCACCGTGATGCCGCTGCCCCCCGTCGACTCGATGGTCAAGGTGTACGAGACGACGTTGCCCCACTTGTCGGCGGCCGTCAGATGCGTCGTGTTCTCGCCCTCGTACGTCGTCGGGGCAGCGGTCCCGCCGCCCCCGCACCCGGCTGGGTGCCGTGGGTCGCCCGGCGCCAGCGGACTGGTCAGCACCGCGTCGTCGCGGATCAGGCACGCGCGCGAGTCCGCGTACTTCTGCGTGAGCAGCTCCTTCGTCGGTACGTCCTCGAAGGCGGGGTCGCCCACCCAGCGCCCCCGGTCCGCGAAGGCGATGCGGCTCGCCTCGATGTAGCGGTGCAGATACTTCGCCTGCGTCGCCTTCGAAAGGTCGGTCCGCTCAAGGATGTTGAGGGCCTCACCGACCGACGTACCACCCGACGAGGAAGGCGCCATCGAGTAGACCCCGAGCCCGCGGTACGAGGTGCGGGTCGGCGCCTGCCGCTTCGCCTCGTACGCCTTCAAGTCCTTCAGCGACAGGTCGCCGGGGCGGGCGTTGCGGCCGGACGCCGGGTCCACGGGCGGCTTGTTCACCGTCCGTACGACGTCCCTGCCTATCCCGCCCCGATAGAGCGCACCGACACCCTTCTCCCCCAACTCCTTGTAGGTGCGCGCCAGATCAGGGTTCTTGAAGGTGGAGCCGACCACCGGGAGCTGCCCGCCCGGCAGGAACAGCTTCGCCGTGGCGGGGAAGTCCGCGAAGCGCTTCTGGTTGGTCTCGGTCTGCGCGCGGAACGTCTGGTCGACTGTGAAGCCGTCGCGGGCGAGGCGCTCGGCGGGCTTCAGCAGTGCGCCGAGGCGTCTGCTGCCCCAGGAGTCGAGCGCGGACTGCCAGGTGGCGGGCGTGCCAGGGGTGCCGACGCCCAGGCCGCTGGTGACGGCGTCCTCGAAGGGGAGCGGCTTGCCGTTCTCCAGGAAGAGGCCGGAGTCGGCGGTGAGCGGCGCGGTCTCGCGCCCGTCGAGCGTGTGGACCTTGCGGGCCTTGGCGTCGTAATAGACGAAGTAGCCGCCCCCTCCCACACCCGCCGAGTACGGCTCCGTCACACCGAGCGCGGCCGCCGTGGCGACCGCCGCGTCCACAGCGTTGCCGCCCTTCTTCAGGACCTCGATCCCCGCGGCGGAGGCATCGGCGTCGACGCTCGCGACGGCCCCGCCGTACCCGACGGCAACCGGCACCTTCTCCGGCGACGAGCCCGTTTCCGCTGAACGCGTAGACGAAGGGGGCGCGGCCGCACCGACCGACACCAATACCCCACCGACCGCCAATAGCGTCAGATTCCGTACGACAGCGTGGCGCATTCGTACCTCCAGTCAACAGGCGTCTGCGCAGCGTAACTTCGGGTTCCCACGCGCGTCAGGTCCCCCTCGAACACCGATCCCATGGCCCGCTAGCATGCGCCCCCATGACTGAAGACGTGCGCAATATCGTCCTCGGCCTGATCGCGGTCGGCCTCAGTGCCGTGCTGGGCTGGCTCGCCCGCACCTATCTGTGGAAACGAAGACTCCGCCGCAAACAGGCTTTCTTCGGCCTGCCCGACAACTCCGAATCGCTGCTCGTGGTCAACCGCGACAACGCGGGCGGACCGGAGCTCACCGTGGTGCGCCACGACGTGTCCGCGCTCCTGGAGCTCGCCGCGCTCATCAAGGACTGCGGCGCCCACGCCCAGCTCATCGCGCACGACGCCGCCCAGCAGAGCTTCGGCGAGCGCACCGAGTTCTGCGTCGGCAGCCCGGCGGCCAACCGGCGCATGGCCGCGCACATGCACTCGCTCCTGCCCGGCGTCCGCGTGAACACCGACCCGGAGCCGGGTCCGGACCGCGGCGCCTTCCAGATCGGCAGCGAGCGCTACCGCCTCGAGGGCGGCATAGCGGAGTACGTGCTCCTCGCCCGCCTCACGGCCGGACAGGGCACCGAGGCCCGCCCCGTCTTCCTCTTCTGCGGCCAGCGCGCGGTCACCAGCCAGGCCGCCACCCGCTATCTGGCCCGCCACCACGAACGCCTCTCCCGCAAGCACGGCAGCAACGCCTTCGTGCTGCTGCTGAAGGTGGTCAACTCCCAGGCGTACGGCCCGGATGTCGTCGAGCTGGTCGCGGACGTGACGCGCGCCGCCCAGACTCCGCCGCCGGTGGCCGCCAACGGCAAGGGTGCGCATCGCGCCAAGTGATGGCGCCGGTCCCTTCGGTGGAAGTGCCGCCTCCACGGCTCCCCCGGAGGTCGAAGCCCTGCCATCCCTGCGGGCGGCAGGGCTTCGACCTGTCTCCCAGCTACCCCCGGCCCGCACACCGGCCTGCGGTGCATTTTCAGTCGACCTCACAGCAGCCGGGGGCGAGCACCGCCACAAAGCTTGTCATGACCACGATGACCTCGTTTACTGCGGGCAACACCTGAGACTCACGGAGGCGCATCAGTCTCATGAGGAAGCGCATAGCCGTCCTGACGGCACTCATCCCCGCCCTGCTGAGCTCCACGGTCGGCGTCGCTGCTGCCGCGCACCCCGCGCCGCACGCCGCCCCGGCCGTGGTCACCCTGACCTATGACGCCAGCGCGGCCGGCCAGTGGGCGGGCCCGATCAAGCAGGCCGTGCAGAACTGGAACGAGGCGGTGCACAACGTACGCCTCGAACCGGCGCCCACCCCCGGCTCGGCCGACTTCGTCTACGAGGCGACCGGCGGCTGGCCGCAGGCCACGCTGGGGCCGATCTTCCCCGGTGGCAGCGGCGAGGTGCAGCTGGGCCAGCAAGCGGTGGACGAGGGCCACGACCCGACCCGGATCGCGGCGCACGAGACCGGCCACATCCTCGGGCTGCCCGACCACTACAGCGGCCCCTGCTCGGAGCTCATGTCCGGCCACGGCCCCGGCACATCCTGCAAGAACGCCAAGCCCAACGCGGCCGAGGCGGCACGGGTCGACGGCAACTACGCCGCCGGCGCCCCGATGACGCACCCGCAGCACCACCCCGTGGTGATCGACGTCTGGCCCGCCCGGGTTCCCGTCACCTCGCAGTGACCGGCTACCCACAACCAGAACTCAAAGGTCCGCGCCAAGATCCGCTCACATCGCCCCCCCGCCGCCACGACAGCAACCACTCCCAGCAATGACCCAGTCACGAGACGCAGCCAATCCATGACGAAGCTGTGAAAATCCGGGCAACAAGCAACCCAAGGGGACCTACCCCCCTCTCTCCGGGCAGATCACGTTCGCACGGAGGTACGTCCCCTTGAAGCACCACCGCTCTTCGAGCCGCCGCCCGCTGCACTCCCGGATACGCACCCGGCACGCGGTACTCGCGGGCACGGCCGCCGTGGCCGCCGCCGCCCTGACCGCCTGCTCGGGCGGCGGCTCGGCGGGGGCCGACATCGCGGACAAGGCGCAGATCTCCGTGAACCTCCAGGGCGACCAGGCCAAGGCCGGCCAGCCCGTCAAGGTCAGCGCCAAGAACGGCAAGCTGAAGAAGGTGACCGTCGCCGACGCCAAGGGCGGCAAGCTCGGGGGCAAGGTCTCCGCCGACGGCAAGACCTGGACCTCGGACCGCAAGGTCGCCCCGGGTACCGACTACAAGGTCGAGGCCGATACGGACAAGGGCCTCGCGAAGGCGTCGTTCAAGACGGCCGCCCCGGACAAGGTCAACAAGCTGACGCTCACCCCCGGCAAGGACAAGACCGTCGGCGTCGCCCAGCCGCTGTCGATCGTCTTCGACCACCCGGTCAAGAACAAGGCCGAGGTCGAGAAGCACCTCAAGGTCAGCACCTCGAACAACACCACCGGCTCCTGGGGCTGGATCAAGGACTACTCCGGCAAGGACCGCGTCGACTGGCGCCCCAAGGAGTACTGGAAGTCCGGTACGAAGGTGAAGCTGGACGCCGAGCTGAGCGGCATCGACTCGGGCGGCGACGGCGGCTGGTTCGTGCGCGACTACGACACCAACTTCACCATCGGCAAGAACCAGCTCGTCAAGGTCGACCTCGACAGCAAGCAGGCGACGCTCATGCGCGACGGGCAGACCGTGAAGACGGTGCCGATGTCGGCGGGCACCCCGGGCGGCGAGAAGGCGTCGTGGGGCGGCATCTCCGTCCTGATGGCCAAGGAGGGCACGATCAACATGCGCTCCGAGACGGTCGGCCTCGGGGACTCGTACAACAAGATGGTGGACTACTCGATGCGCCTGACCTGGTCGGGCATGTACGCGCACGCGGCCCCCTGGAACGCCTCGTACTTCGGCAACACCAACCACAGCTCGGGCTGCATCGGCATGAGCGACGCCAACGCCTCCTGGATGTACGGCCAGGTCCAGATCGGCGACCCCTTCGAGGTCACCGGCAGCGGCTCGAAGGGCGTCCCGGACCCGGGCAACGGCTACGGCGAGTGGAACATCAAGTGGGGCGACTGGCAGGCGAAGAGCGCCCTCAAGTAGCAACTATCGTTACCGGGGCGTAACTTACCGACGGGTTACCCCCGGTAAACAATCATGGTTACCGTCGAGTCACTTTGCACTTCAACGATGAGTGGGAGTGACCCGTGACACCCGTGAGACACCCGCACCGCACCGCGCGCACGACCGCCGTGGGCGGCGTCTCCGCGACCCTGATCGCGGGCGCCGCCTTCGGCCTGGCCCCCACAGCCCAGGCCGCGCCCGCCCAGAAACCCTCCACGGCAAGCTCAGCCGACGTCCGCTTCATCGACATCCCCGGCGACGGCGGCACCATCCTCAAAGCCAACGTCTTCACCCCGAAGGACGCAGCCAAGGGCGCGACAAGCACGAAGACGGGCACGAAGACGGCCACCAAGTACCCCGCCATCGTCCTCCCCACCAGCTGGGCCATGCCCCAGATCGAGTACGTCGCCCAGGCCCAGAAGCTCGCCGACTCCGGCTACGTAGTCGTGAGTTACAACTCGCGCGGCTTCTGGCAGTCGGGCGGGAAGATCGAGACCGCCGGGCCGAAGGACATCGCCGACGCCTCCAAGGTCATCGACTGGACCCTCGCGAACACCCCGGCCGACCCGCGGAAGGTCGGCATGGCGGGCGTCTCGTACGGCGCGGGCATCAGCCTCCTCGCAGCCGGACACGACAAGCGGGTCAAGACAGTTGCGGCCCTGAGCGGTTGGGGCGATCTGATCGACTCCATCTACAGCGGGCGCACCCAGCACCTCCAGGCCGCCGCCCTCCTCGATGGCGCGGGCTACCTCACCGGGCGCCCGAGCCCCGAACTCGAGCAGACCCTCAAGGACTTCCTCGGGTCGAAGCTCGACAAGGAGGACGAGATGATCGCGTGGGGCAAGAAGCGCTCCCCCGCGACCTACGTCGACCGGATCAACAAGAACGGCGCCGCCGTCATGCTGGGCAACGCATGGGGCGACACCCTCTTCAATCCCAATCAATACGCCGATTTCTACGGCAAGTTGACCGGTCCCAAGCGGCTCGAACTGCGTCCAGGTGACCACGCCACCGCCGAGGCCACCGGCCTGCTCGGGCTCCCCAACGACACCTGGACCAGCACCCGGCGCTGGTTCGACCACTACCTCAAGGGTGCGGACAACGGCATCGACCGCGAGCAGCCGGTCCAGCTCAAGTCCCGCTCCACGGGCGGATATGAGGGCTATCCGGACTGGAAGTCGGTGGGCGCCACGAAGAAGAAGATCGACCTGGGCGGCACCACCACCATCGGCGCCAACGTCGACTCGGGGGCCAACGGCGGCATCGCGATCCTCTCCAACGCCCTCGACCAGTTCCTGAAGATTCCCCCGATGGCGTCGATCCCACTGCTGCCCCGCAAGCACACCGCGGTCTGGCAGTCCGAGAGGTACGCAACCCCTCAACGCGTGCGCGGGACAACGACGTTGCACACCACGCTCACCCCCACCAAGGAGAGCGGCACCCTCGTCGCCCATCTCTACGACGTGGGCCCGCTCGGCCTTGGCAAGCTGGTCACCAACGCGCCGTACACCTTCCACGGGAAGACCCCGGGGAAGTCGTTCGGCGTGGACCTGGAGCTGTTCTCCACGGCCTACGACGTACCAGCCGGACACAAACTCGCCCTGGTCGTCGACACGGTCGACCCGCTCTACATCGAGCACAACCCGACCGGCGCACAGCTGACCTTCTCCTCGCCGAAGAACGACCCGTCATACGTGTCGATCCCCCTGCGCGAGCAGTGATCACCGGCTGCTGCCGGGCGGGCATGGCCCTACGTTGGCTACTGCTCCCCCAAGGTCTTAATGACCAGGGGGGACCCCCCTCGGCAGCAGCGTCCCTGGTTCGGCCGGGGCGACTTCCACGGCCTCGGTCTTGGGATTACGCCGCTGACGCTTGGACACCCACTGGGCGAACCACGACAGCAACATGCACATCCCGATGTAGATCGGCGAGATCACCATGACCACGGGGATGAAGGGCAAATCGTAGTCGAGGTTCGACGCGATCAGCTTCCCGGCATGGAGGAACTCCTCGTAGGTGATCAGATAGCCGAGTGACGTGTCCTTCAGGGCCACCACCAACTGGCTGATGATGGCGGGCAGCATGGCCCGCACGGCCTGCGGCACGAGGACGTGTGCCATGACCTGCGTCTTGCGCATCCCGAGCGCATACGCCGCCTCCCGCTGCCCCCGGTCGACGGAGTTGACGCCCGAGCGGAACACCTCCGCGAGCACGGAGCCGTTGTAGAGCGTCAGGCCGGCCACCAGGGCGGGCAGCGGCTGCACCTTCAGCGCCACGAAGACGAAGAAGATCATGACCAGGACGGGCATCGCGCGGAAGAACTCCACGATCAGCGTGGCCACCCAGCGCACCGGCCGGTGATCGGAGAGCCGGCCGACGGCGAGGACCGTCCCCAGGGCCAGCGAGAGGACCGCCGCGATCGCGAACGCCTTGAGCGTGTTGCCGAGCCCGCGCAGCAGCAGCTCCTGAATTCCCTTGTACTCGAAGGGAGTCCACTTGGTGGCGGTGAACTGGTCGGTGTCGAACAGGAGATAGAGGATCCAGGCCACCAGGCCGAGCACGACGATCGTGGAGAGCAGCCCGTACAGCTTGTGGCGGCGCTCCGTCTTGGGGCCGGGGATGTCGTAGAGCGCGGTGGCGCTGTGGTCGAGGGCTTTCATCGGGCGACTCCCCAGCGCTTCTCGAGGATGTTGAAGATCGCGCTGATGGCGAGGGTGATGATCAAGTACCCGACCGCGATCCAGACGAAGGTCCAGATGATGTTGTAGCCGAGCTCACTGAGCGTCTTGTACGTGCCGAGCAGCTCGGTGACGCTGAACGCGCCCGCGATCGCGGAGTTCTTGGCGAGCGCGATGAGCGTGGAGCCGACCGGCGGGATCACGGAGCGGAACGCCTGCGGCAGGATCACGTTCGTCAGGGTCTGCCCGAAGGTCATGCCGAGACTGCGCGCCGCCTCGCCCTGGCCCCGGGGCACGGTGTTGATGCCGGAGCGCAGCGCCTCGCAGATGAAGGCCGAGGTGTAGCAGCCGAGCGCGAGGACCGCGAACACCTTGAAGGGCAGCACGAGTCCGAAGCGCGGCAGGCCGAGCAGCACCGCGAAGAACAGCAGCGTCAGCGGGGTGTTGCGCAGGACCGTCACCCACGCCGTGCCGAAGACCCGGAAGGACCCGACGGGCGCCACCCGGAACGAGGCCATCAGGAAGCCGAGCACGAGCGCCAGGACCGAGGCGTACACGGTGAGCTCGACGGTGCCGACGAAGCCCTTGCCGAAGGTGGAGAAGTTGTCTGTCAGTACGTCCACGTGACGCCTCCTCAGCTCGCCGGGTAGCGGTCGATGGCGGGCGGCTGCGGCGCCGGGACGCCGGAGAGGCCGAGCGTCGCGTCGTACGCCTTCTTCCAGTCGCCGTCCTTCTCGCGGGCGGCGAGGGCGTCGTCGAGGGCGAACCGCAGGGCGTTGTCGCTCCTCGGGACCCCGATCCCGTAGGGCTCCTCGGAGAAGGGCTTGCCGACGACCTTGAGTTCGTCCGGGACCTTGGCGGCGTACCCGATGAGGATCGCGTCGTCGGTGGTGACGGCGTCCACCTGATAGGTGAGCAGGTTGTCCACACACACCGAGTACGTGTCGTACGCGACGAGGGTCGCCTTCGGGTAGTCCTTCTGGATGCGCTGGTACGGCGTCGATCCCGCCGCCGAGCACACCCTCTTCCCGTCCAGGTCCTGCGGCCCCTTGATGTCGTCCTCGTCGTGCCGCACCAGCAGCCCCTGCCCGGCCATGTAGTACGGGCCGCCGAACCCGACGAGCTTCTTGCGGTTGTCGTTGATGGTGTACGTGCCGACGTAGTAGTCGATCTGCCCGTTCTGCAGGGCCGTTTCCCGGTTCGCCGACGCGATGGTCTTGAACTGGATCCCCTTGGGGTCGAGCCCGAGCGAGGCCGACATCATCTTGGCGATCTCGATGTCGAAGCCGGAGTACTTCCCGGTGGCCGGGTCCTTCTCCCCGAGATACGGCTGGTCCTCCTTGGCACCGACGACGAAGTGCCCGCGCCGCTTGGCCTTCTTCCAGGTCCCGGACTGCGGCAGCTGGAAGTCCTGCGCCACCTGGTACTTGGGAAGCTGCTCCGGTTTGGGCCCCTTCACGGGCGGGCTGCCCGACTTGCCGCAGGAGGCGACGAGCGCGGTGAGCACCAGGGCCGCGAGGGTCCGCGCCGCACGGCGCGCAGTGGTCGTTCTCAAGAGCGGTTCACCCCCGTCAGTGCTTGAGGATCTTGGAGAGGAAGTCCCGGGCACGCTCGCTCTCCGGGGCGGTGAAGAAGTCCTCGGGGGCGCGGTCCTCGACGATGCGCCCGTCCGACATGAAGACCACGCGGTTGGCCGCGGACCGGGCGAAGCCCATCTCGTGGGTGACGACGACCATGGTCATCCCGTCATGCGCGAGCTGCTGCATGACCTCCAGGACCTCATTGATCATCTCCGGGTCGAGGGCCGAGGTCGGCTCGTCGAAGAGGAGGGCCTTGGGGTCCATGGCGAGGGCGCGGGCGATGGCCACGCGCTGCTGCTGGCCGCCGGAGAGCTGGGCCGGGAACTTCTCGGCGTGCGCGGCGAGCCCGACCCGCTCGAGGAGTTCGCGGGAGCGCTTGTCGGCCTCGTCCTTCTTGCGGCCGCGCACCTTCACCTGGGCGAGGGAGACGTTCTGGAGGACCGTCTTGTGGGCGAAGAGGTTGAAGGACTGGAAGACCATGCCCACTTCGGCGCGGAGCTTCGCGAGGGCCTTGCCCTCCTCGGGCAGCGGCTGGCCGTCCAGCTGGATGGACCCCGACTGGATCGTCTCCAGCCTGTTGATCGTCCGGCAGAGTGTTGATTTGCCCGACCCTGACGGGCCGATGACCACGACCACCTCCCCCTTGCCGACGGTGAGGTTGACGTCCTGGAGGACATGCAGCTCCCCGTAGTACTTGTTCACATCACGCAGCTCGATCAACGGATCGACGGCCATGGCACGACCTGCCCACTCTCTGCTGTGTACGTCCGCGCAAACTATCCACGCAAAAACGGGACTTATTGGACGACACGCACTTATGGGCATTAACCGTATTTGAGGCTACATAACGGGGAGGTTACTCGGCCTTACGCGACCCGGTACACGACCTGGTAGGCGACCGGGGCGGTCACACCTCGGAGGCTTCGGCGTGCACCTGGGAGAGCTCGGGCGCCCCGTGCACGGCCCAGTCGAGCCCCGCCTCGACGACCTGGATCTCCCGCCCGGAAGCAAGCCGTACGACGGGACTGCCACCCGGCCACACGTGCCAGTGGGCGCCGGGCACGGTGCGCACGATGACCGTGCCGAGGTAGAGCCCGGCGTCGTTGCCGAGCCAGGGCAGCACCTCGGGATCGTCGCGCCAGCGCGGCAGAAGCTGGTCGAGAGCGGCCAACGAGGCGGCGGAGTCGTCGAGTTCGAGCCCGGCGGCCCCCGCCTGGGAGCGCAACAGCTCACACTCGGAGAGCAGCTCGGCCACGCCGTCCGGGTCGTCCTCGAAGGCGGTGGCGAGGGCGGAGTCGGACTCGGTGTGGCGTTTGCGCCACCGGTCCAGGAAGGGGATGTTCATCGGCGACCTCTCCGTGATGCCTCTCCGGCCCAGCTACCCGTGTCATGAAATGCAACTTGGTTCAGTTCATCACGGAATCATCCAAATCCTGGGTCATGAACACGACTCTCCTGACGGAACGGCCGACAGCCGAGGCCGCCGGAGAGACGACTGGAGAGGTGAACTTCCGCACGGACCTGAGGTGTTGAGGAGGCTCCACGACACCCGGTCCCGTGCGGCAGGTGCGTCAGGGTGAGGGGATGAGGTCCCACTGCTGGTCGGAACGGTACTTCCACAGGGTCACCGGGGTGTTGTCCGCGGTGCTCGCCCCGGCGACGGTCAGGCACTGCCGCCGTGCCTGTTGACCACGCGGCGGCCCCGGCACACCCCACGCACCAGGAAGCCCGCCCGCACCCAGTCACGGGGGGGGCGTCAACGCGCCTGACCTGCGCGGACGTTCACGCTTGTGACTCACTGCCGGGACGCCGACGGCCCGAACCAAGCTCGGGTGGGTCGATCGCGACGAGTTCGATCTCGAAGCCGTCGTCGTTCTCCAGATAGGCGGCGTAGTGCTGTCCGCCACCGGCGTAGGGATGTTGCTCGGGGAACATCAGACGCCAGCCGTGCTGGGCGGCATCGGTCACCAACTTCTCGACCGCGGCGGAGTCTTCGACGTGGAAGGCCAGATGGTTCAAGCCCGGGCGGCGGCGGTCGTACTGTTCGGCGCTGAGGGCCGCAGACTGCTCGACGACCAGGTAGGTCGGCCCGAGCCGCCAGCTGCGGCCGCCGTCCCAGCTCTGGGAGAGGGCATAGCCCAGCGCTTCCAGTAACCAGCCGAGCGAGGCAAGCGCGCGGTGGAGGTCGGGCACCCACAGCTCGATGTGATGCAGCATGCCGTGCATTGGCCGGTTCATGCGGTGGCCGCCTCGGCACGCTCGACGAGGTGTCCGCGTCCGGAGCGGGCCCCGGCGCTGACGATCTCACCGATCGGGGCGCCGTTCGGGACGGTGCCGTCGCCGTTGACCATACTGAGCACGGGCGTGCCTTCCCGACCAGTGGTGCGAACACTGGCCTACTCGATGACCATCACTCGGTGACTCGATCACTCGGGAAGGTACGCCATCACTCGGGAAGGTACGCCCTGTCCCGTGGACAAGGGGGAAGCGGCTTCTCGATGTGGCTCAGGACTCCGGTCCCGTCACCGCGATCCGCCAGCCGTAGGTGAGCTCCTCGCCGTCCACGGTGGCGGCCTCGACCGTGCGTTCCTGCGGGTCGATGTCGACCTGGAGGCCGCCGCCCTCGTAGTGGGGGTAGCCGCTCTCGCCGAGCTGTCCGGTGAATTCCACGGTCTCGGAGCGCAGTGCGTGCGGCGGCTTGGCTGTCGTCGGGTCCTCGCCGACCGGGTTCGCGAAGAGGGAGACCTCGAAGCTGCGGGGCGCAGAGTTCATGACTCGACGGTAAGGGAGAGCCTGCGAACACGCCTGTCGGGCGCGGCCGTGGTGGCCTGTGGGCGTGTTCGCGTCCCGTTCACCCGCGGCTCACGCCCGACACATTGACGCGCCCCTGCCGCCTCCTTAGCTTCATGGCGCACCCGTTTACCTTCATGGCGCACCTGCCAGCACCCATCGCCACCCGTCAGCACACCCGCGCACCCCGCGTGCGCCCGTAGGAGGAGTCCGCCGTGCACCGACGCACCTGGGGAACGGCCCTCGTACTCGCCCTGTTCGCGGGCCTGTTGCCACTCGCCACCGCCGAAGCCGCAGCTGTACGAGGCGGTGCCCGCGAGGCGGCCAGACCCGGGCCGCTCCCCCTGGAGCGGCTCTTCGACAACCGGGCCGTCAGCGACGACGCCCACCCCGGCGCCGCCGACTTCGACGGCTCGGGCTCCTCGCTCTCCGCGCAGGACCTCTCCGCGGCGGGCTGGACCGCCGGGCGCACCCTGGCCGTCGACGGGGCGCGCCTGCGCATCCCGCGCACTGTCCCGGGCGCGCCCGACAACGTCCGCGCGGACGGCCAGCAGGTCCGGGTGCGCGGCCGTGGCGACGCGCTCGCCTTCCTCGTCGCGGGCACCGCGGGCGAGGCGGGCGAGGCGGGCGGCACCGGCACGGTCCGGTACGCCGACGGTGGCCGCGGCAGCTACCGCCTCATCGCCCCCGACTGGCGCTCCGGCCCCCTCGCCACCAAGGCCGTGGCGCTCCCCCACATCAACACCCCGACCGGCCAACTCACCGAGAAGGCCCGGCTGTACGTCGTCACGGTGCCCGTCTCCCGTACCCGCGAGGTCACCTCGGTCGACCTGCCCCGCGCCTCCGGTCTGCACGTCTTCGCCCTCTCGGTGCGGGCGGCCACCAAGGGGTGGACGGGGACGTGGTCCGCCTCGACCGCCGGGTACCCGGCCGTGGGGCCGTGGGCCGACCGGACCGTGCGGCTCGTCGTGCACACCAGCACCGGCGGCCCCCGCGTGCGCATCCGTCTCGACAACACCTTCGCGGGCAGCCCGGTGCGCATCGGGAGCGCCAGCGTCGCCGTGCAGGAGGCGGGCGCGGAGGCCCGGGGCGAGCCGGTGCCGCTGTCGTTCGGCGGGCGCGGCGCCACCGAGATCCCGGCGGGTGCCCAGTCCTTCAGCGATCCGCTCTCCTTCGACGTGCCCGCCGACGCGAACCTCCTCGTCAGCTTCCATCTCCCCGACACCGTCGCCGCGGCGCCCCTGCACCGCCTGGCCGTCCAGCGTTCGTACGTGAGTGAGCCCGGCGACCACGCGGCGGACGGCTCCGCCGCCTCGTTCACCTCGACGATCACCAGCTGGCCGCTGCTCACCGGCGTGGACGTGAGCGGCGGTCCGGGTTCTGTGGTGCTGCTCGGGGACTCGATCACCGACGGCGAGAAGTCGACGCAGGACGCGAACCTGCGCTGGCCGAACGTCCTGGCCAAGCGTCTGCTGGCGCAGGACGACGTGCCCCGCTACGGCGTCCTCAACCAGGGCATCTCCGCGAACCGTGTGACCTCCGACCGCTATCCCGGTGACGGGGTCTCCACCGACACCGGCGGCGTGAGCGCGCTCCACCGCCTCGACCGGGATGTGTTCGCGCAGACGTCCGCGCGTACGGTCGTCGTCTTCCAGGGCGTGAACGACGTCCGGTGGGGTGCGTCCGCCGGTCAAGTCATCGCCGGGCTGCGGGAGATCACACAGCGAGCGCATGCGCGCGGGCTGCGTGTCGTGGGCGCGACGATCACGCCGTGCGAGGGTGAATCGCTGTGCTCGGCGGCCGGCGTGGACGCGGCGCGGCAGGCCGTCAACGCGTATGTGCGGGACAGCGGTGGGGACTTCGACGCCGTGCTCGACTTCGACGCGGTGGTGCGGGATCCCGCGCATCCGGCGCGGATGCTGCCCTCGTACGACAGTGGGGATCATCTGCATCCGGGGGATGCCGGGTTGGCCGCGCTGGCGGAGTCCGTGGATCTCACGTCGCTGGTGCGGTAGCTCGGTTCACCTCCCCAGCTCCTGAGCCTGCCCAGTTCCGGTGGCCGCCCTCCCCGCCGAGCCCGTACGGTCGGTGGAATGACGCAGAGCACTGTGGACCCGGCGACGGTCACGGCCGAGATGGCCGCTCAGATCCGCATCTGGCGCGTAGATGAGGACCTCTCCTGGCGCTCCGTGGCCCAGGCCGCGACCGACCTGTGGGGCTCCGAGTGGGGCAGCAACCAGATCTACGGCCGTGACCTCTGCGTGGCGGCAGCGAAGGTGCTGGGTGAAGACCCCGACCAGGAACCCTGGAACTGACGCCTGGGGCGTGCCGCCCTGAGGGTCGCGGCGGCCGGCGGCCCGGTGGGCGCCCGGCCGCGCGCGGCCCCGATGTCCGAGAGGCGCGGCCGGGCCGGTCAGGTGAGACCGGACAGGACAGGTCAGGCCGCGTCCAGCTCGCGCAGCAGACCGATCGTGAGGGCGTCCACCGGGCGGGGAGCCGCCTCGGTTCCCTCGCTGTAGGTGTTCACCATCATCACCACCGCCGTCCCGCTCTCCCGGCTGAACGCCGCGCAGGTGCTGAATCCGCCGGTGCCGCCGTTGTGCCAGGTCATGGTCCGGCCGCTGGGCATGGGGCCCAGGTGCCAGCCGAGGCCGAGGCGCGTGTACCGGTCGACGGTGAAGCGGGGCTTCTGGGTCAGTTCGATGGCGGCGCGCAGTCGTGAACGACCTGGGTGGAGCTGGGCGTCGAGGAAGCGCACCATGTCGTCGGCGGTGCTGTACATCGAGGTGCCGGCCCCGCTGAGGACGCGGTCGTGCCAGTCGGGGACGGGCTTCTTGTCGGCGTGCCCGACGGCCTTGCGGGTTGCCATGTCCGGGCGCAGGGTCGTCGTCGTGTCCACCAGGCCGAGCGGGGCTGCCACTTGGCGCCGCAGCATCGCGTCCACGTCGTCGAAGGCCAGTGCCTGGCCGAGCAGCCCGAAGCCCAAGTTTGAGTAGGCATGGACCTTTCCAGGCTCGGTGCTCAGCTTTGTCTCGCGCAGTCCGGCGGCCAGGTCGTCCAGCGTGTAGTGCGCGTACGGGTCGAGCGGGTCCGCCTCGGCGAGCAGGTTCGGTGGGAGGGAGGGCAGGCCGGAGGTGTGGGTGGCCAGGTCGGCCAGGGTGATCCGGCGGGGTCCCTTGCGCGGGATGGGGAAGCGGGCGGGCAGGGTGAGCGGCGCGTCCAGGGGGACCGTGCCCGCGCACGCGGCGCGTGCGAGTGCCGTGGCCGTGAGGGTCTTGGTGATGGAGCCGAGCTGGAACACCGTCCTGCCGTCCGGCGCCGATCCGCCCACGGCCCTGCCCGCGCCCTGGACGTGGGTGCGTCGGCCTTGGATGACCCCGCAGATGACGCTCGGGCTGCCCGCGGCGAGCGCCTGGTCCAGGTACCTCCGCACCCGCGCGGGCAGTCCGTCGGGCTCGGCCTCGGCGGTGGCCGCTGTCGCGTTGCCCGGCAGCAGCGAGGCGCCCGTTCCCGCTGTCGCCGCCGTCGCCACGGCAAGGAACTTCCTTCGGTTCATGGGTGGCTCCCCCGTCTTTCGTCGTAACGCTGACTCGTCGATCACGACTCAGAGATTACGTCATTACGTAATCTCTGAGTCGGCCGGGGCCGTCGAACCGGCGGCAACAGCTCCCCGAGGCCCCGTCCCCCGGGGAACAATGGAGCCGTGGAGGGCGCCGAGCACCGAGCACCGAGCACCGACCGTCGTGCGCCTAGGGGAACCAGTGGCGATCAGGGGAATGCGGGGTGGATGCGGGATGTGGCAGACCGTGTCGAACGAGGATCTGCCCGCTGCGGACCAATGCCCCTTCTGGGGCGAGCTGGTGTCGCGTGAGCTGGCGCCGCTCACCCTCAACAGCGCATACGGAGCAGTCGACTTCCGCGCCTCGGCCTCGGTGCTCGACCTCGACTCCGTACGCGTGGCCGCCTTCAACAGCCCGCCCGCCTACCTGAAGCGCACCTGGGCCGACATCCGGCGGGCCGACCCGGGCACGTACCAGCTGCTCCTCGTCTCCGGCACTCCCCTCTGGATCAGCCAGCGGCGTCAGGACTCCGGGCTCGTGCTCGGCGACATGCTGCTCTTCGACGTCTCGTACCCGTTCGAGGGCGAGGTGCCGGACCGCGGGCTCAACACCCAGGTGGTCATCCTGCAGTTGCCGCGCGAGGCCGTGCCGCTGCCGTACGACAAGGTCCGCCGCCTGCTCGCCCAGCCCTTGTCGGCGCGGGGCGGGATGGGGGCGATCCTCGCCCGGTTCATCGACTCGCTCGACGCCTACGGGCCCGAGTGCGACCCGCGCGATCTGAGCCGATTAGGGGCGATGGCACTGGACTTGGCCGGCGCCTGCCTGGCCCAGCACCTCGGGGCCTACGACGACCTCCCGGCCGAGACCCGCCAACAGGCCCTGCTGGCCCGCGTCAACGCCTTCATCGACCACAACCTCGGTGAACCGGGCCTGACTCCGGCCGACATCGCCGCACACCATCACATCTCCCTGCGCTCCCTGCACCTGCTCTTCCGCCAGCAGGGCGAGACCGTGGCCGCCTCCATCCGCCGGCGCCGCCTGGAACGCTGCCACGCCGACCTCACCGACCCCCGGCTGCGGCAGCGGTCGATCGGCGCCGTCGCCGCCCGGTGGGGATACCTGCGCCCGGCGGAGTTCAGCCGGGCGTTCCGCGCCGCGTACGGCATGGCGCCGAGAGAGATCCGGCAGGCGGCGCTCCGCGGACTGCCGGTCGCCGGGCGGGCCGCACCCGACGACAAGTGACCCCTCCCCGCTCGTCCTGTCCGGTCGGTCGGTCATGGCTTGACGCAGAGCAGGCCGTCGGGGCCCGCGACCACCAGGCCGGCGGGGGTCGGCACCGGGGCGAACATGCTCGACACGGGGCGGATCGTCCAGCGGAAGCGTCCGGTGCGGGCGTCCACGCAGGCCAGGACATCGCCTGTGTCGGCGTACCCGTACAGGGCGCTGTCAGCGGCGATGGTCTTCTCGGAGCCGGCGGCGCCGCCGGAGTCCAGGACGGTCCGCCAGGCCACCGAGCCGTTGGACGCGCGTACGGCGATCAGCTCGGAGTACTCGTGGCCGAAGACCAACTCCGGTACGCGCGGGCAATGGAGCACGGATCGGCCCGGCCCTCGGCGGGCGTGCCAGAGCTTCTTGCCCGTGGCGAGGGAACACGCGTACAGGCCGGCCGCCGCCGCGTAGACGACGCCCCGCCGGACCGAGACGGGGCCCGTACCGCCGCCGGACGGCGTCTCGGTGCTCCAGCGCTTGCTGCCGCTGTACAGATCGAAGGCGGTGAGCTTCCCTTCGTCGTGGACGATCACGGTGTCGCCGCTCACGGCTGTTTCGGCGAGGGTCAGGCCGTCGGTGAGCTGTCGGTCCCAGCGCAGGGAGCCGTTCCGGAGCGACACCACGATGAGTCTGTTGCCGCCCCGTACCAGTACCGCGGTGTCATCCGTCGTGATCAAGGGGCCGGGTTTCAGGTTCGGGCCGCCGTAGTCGTGGTTCCAGAGCTGCGAACCGCCTGTGGTGACACAGCGGATGGCGTAGCCCGCGTCGTAGACCAGGTTGCCCCGCCAGACCCTTGGCGGGCTGTCGGCGCGTGGCGCGGTCCACAGGAGAGATCCGTCGCGTGCGCTGTGCACCGTCATGTCCGGCCGGCTGCCCATCACCGCGACGACGTCGCCGATCGCCACCAGCGCGAACTGGATGTGGGTCGAGCCGACCCGCTTCGACCAACGAACCGCTCCGGAGCGCGCCTTGAGGGCCCGCAGGCTGCCACTTGTGTCCCTGACATACAGCTCGGAGCCCGACAGGGAAGGGGCCGAGAGTCCGCCTTCGGCCTTCTGGTCCCATACGAGGCGCGACGAGAGGGGTACGGCGGCGGCCTTCACCGCTGCCTTGTGGCGGCGGGCGATCTCTTGGGCCCGCGCCCCTTCCTTGTCCTGCTCCGCCTGCCGCTTCTCGTCCTGCTCGCGGCTCTTGCGGCCGGTGTCCCGCAGTCCGTCGATGACGATGCCGCCCCCGACGACGGCCCCCACGGCCAGGGCGGCCCGCACGACGGTGCGTCGGCCGGGGAGGCGGCGAGGTGGTGGTGGCGGCTTGGGAGCCGCCTTGGTGGGCGACCGCTTCTCCGTACGTCCCTCCGTACGTCCCTCCGTAAGTCCCTTGTGGTCAGGGGGTGTTGATGTGCCTGCCTCGCCCGCCGGCGCGGGCTCGACGGTCGCACCGACAGTCGGCGCGTCGTGCGGTCCCGGCGCCGGGTACTCCGTCGGCCGGTGCGGGGCGGGCGCCCGTCCCACACCAGGCGCCCGGCCGGGCCCTCGCGCCGTCAGCGTCTCCGCGAGCAACGACCGCTGCCCGATGACGTCGAGCAGCGTCGCCGGGACCCAGAACCCGGTGGGCGCGCGCCCCTCGGCGGCAGCGGCACGTGCGAGGCCGTCCAGGGTGGGGCGGTCCGCCGGGTCCATGGCCAGGCAGCGGCGCAGGACGTCCGCGAACGCATCGTCCGCGATCCCCGACAGGTCCGGGTCCACGGCCAGCGGACGGGCCAGGACCACGGCGGCCGGACCCGTCCCGTAGGGGTGGCTGCCCCGGGCGGCGAACGCGAGGACCGCGCCGAGCGCGAACACGTCCGACCGGGCGTCCGCGTCCGCGCCGCGCAGCACCTCGGGGGCGATGTAGCCGGGCGTGCCGGGGATCTGGCCGGTGTGCGTGATGGCGCTGTCGTCGACCGCGCGGGCGATCCCGAAGTCGATGAGGCGGGCGCCGTCCGCGCCGAGCAGCACATTGGACGGCTTCAGGTCCCGGTGGACCAGTCCCTCTCCGTGGACGGAGCGGAGCGCGGCCACGAGGTGCCCCGCAAGGCGGCGGCACGCCGGGACGGGCAGGCTGCCGTGCTCGGCGATCGCCTCGGCGAGGGAGAGGCCGGGGATGAACTCCGTTGCCAGCCACGGGAGTTGCGCGTCGGCATCGGCGTCGAGGACGCGTGCCACGCCGGGCGCCCTGACGCGGGCGGCGGCGCGCACCTCGCGGCGGAAGCGGCGCCGGAACTCCTCGTCCTGTGCGTACGCGGGGTGGATGACCTTGAGCGCGAGGTGGCCGCCGCCTGCCTCCGCCGCCTGCGCCAGGTAGACACGGCCCATTCCGCCCTGCCCGAGACGCCCCAGGAGCCGGTAGCCGCCGACGGCTCTCGGGTCATCGCCCGTGAGATTCTCCATGTCCCCCTGCCCGTACGGAAGTCGGGCGCCCCGCACGGCCCACCGACGCCCCGGTGTGAGCACCGTAGCCGCCGAACGGGTTCCGGTGGCGGCGGGATACCCATCGGCACCGCCGCCACCGTCGCAGCACCCGGTGGCTCCCCCCTGATGGTCACCCGGAGTGGTGCCCTCCCACTGTGGTCCCTCCGGACCCGTGCGGTCATCAGCAGGGAGCGCAGACATTCTTGGCATCGCGTGCACGCGCCCGGACCTCGCTCGGGGCTGCCCCGTAGGCGTCGCGGAAGGCACGGCTGAGGTCCCCGGCGTGCCGGAACCCCCATCGCACGGCGATCTCGCCGATCGCGCACCGCGCCAGGCGGGGATCGGTCAGGTCCGCGTGGCAGTGCTCCAGGCGACGGCGACGGACGGTGGCGGCCACGGTCTCCGGCTCGTCGCGGAACAGCTGGTGCAGGGTGCGTACCGAGATGTGGTGGTGGGCCGCGATGGCCGCCGGGCGCAGCTCGGGGTCGCCGAGGTGCTGGTCGATGAAAGCGTTGATGCGGAACAGCAGAGCGGCGCGCCGGGTCTCGGGCGGCAGGCTGTCCTCCGCGCCGAGGCGCCCGGCGAGCGCCGTGGCCACCAGATCGAGCCCGATGGCTCCGAGGCGCGCCAGTTCCTGGGGACTGCTGGCACGCGCGGCGTCCTCAAGGCCCGCGAGATACGGCCCAAGGAGCGCCACGGGCCCCGAACGGGCGGGCCGCAGCGGCTCCGCGAGCAGCCGGTCCGCCCGGCCGCCCGGCAGCGGCAGGGCGGCGCGGGGCAGCCGCATCATCGTCAGCTTCGACTGCCTGCCGAGGTCATGGAACTTGCAGCTCAACGGGTACGACGAGGAGAACAGGACCATGTCACCGGCATCGAGGCACGCGACGTTTTGATGTTGCTCGAGGCGGATCGGGTTCTCCCGCGCGAGCATCAGGTAGAAGTCCTCGGGATCCTGGCGGCTGACCTGGCGTCCCGAGCGGCGCGCCCTCATCGGCGAGAACGTGAAGGTCGTCACCGGAGTCCGCGGCACCGTCACGGTCCTCGCCCAGCCGCGGAATCGCGGGGCGTGCTCGCAGCGGGTCGTCACCGGCATGACCTCGCGGTCGACCATCTCGGTCCACCAGGAGAACCTCTCCTGGTGCGGGATGCCGTCGGTGCTCACCCGCACCACGGGATCCTGGGCAGAGCTCTCGCTCACGTCGCGCATCTCGCGATCGTGGCAAGCGGACGCGGTGCTGAGAAGACGGCGTCAGGTCGACATCGTGGCGGACGCGCCCCCGGCGAGGGGCTCGCGGTGATCCACCGGCCACCGACCACCGGCCGGCTTCCGGCTTCCGGCTTCCGGCTTCCGGCTTCCGGCAACCGGTGCCCACCGCCCGGTCGACGAGCCCTAGACGTCCAGGTCCACCACAACCGGCGCATGGTCCGACGCGCCCTTGCCCTTGCGCTCCTCGCGGTCCACGTACGCGTCCGTCACCGCCTTCGCGAAGCTCTCGTTCCCGTACACGAGGTCGATGCGCATGCCCTTGTTCTTCGGGAAGCCGAGGGCGCGGTAGTCCCAGTACGTGAAGGGGTGGTCGTACTTCAGGGGGCGCGGGACGACGTCCTGGAGGCCCGCTTCGCGCAGGGACGCGAGGGCCGCGCGCTCGGCGGGGGTGACGTGCGTGGCGCCCTCGAAGACGGAGATGTCCCAGACGTCGTCGTCCGTCGGCGCGACGTTGTAGTCACCCATCACCGCGAAGGGGCGGGAGCCCGCCGCGTCCCCGGCGACCGCGGCCTTCAGGGCCTCGAACCACTGGAGCTTGTAGGCGTAGTGAGCGTGGTCCACCTCGCGGCCGTTCGGCACGTAGACCGACCAGACGCGGACCGGGCCGCACGTCGCGGAGACCGCGCGGGGCTCCTCGGCGCCGTCGTAACCGGGGTCGCCGGGGAGACCCTTGACGACGTCGTCGAGGCCGACGCGGGAGACCAGCGCCACCCCGTTCCACCGACCCGTCGCGTTCACCGCCGACTCGTAGCCGAGCTCGCGCAGCTCGTCCGCCGGGAACTGCTCCGCGGCGCACTTGGTCTCCTGGATGCACAGCACGTCCGTGCCGCTGTTCTCCAGCCAGGCCAGGAGGCGGGGGAGGCGGGCGGTGATCGAGTTCACGTTCCAAGTGGCGATGCGCATGTCTCACAACCTACCGGCCCCCACTGACAACCACCGCTCACAGGGTGGCGGACTCCCCCGGCGTCAGGCGCAGGTGCTCGGTGCCGCCCAGGGCGCCGATCTGGCTGTCGTAGATGGGGCGGGCCAGGTCGGTGAGGAGGGCGTCGTGGATGTCGTACGCGCGGGCCGGCTTGACCTCCCGTACGTAGTCGATGACCTCGGCGATCTTGTTCCAGGGGGCCATGACGGGGAGCATCAGGGTCTCCACGGCGTGGTCGGGGACGGTGAGGGCGTCGCCGGGGTGGAAGACCGCGCCGCCGTCGATCAGGTAGCCGACATTCGTGATGCGCGGGATGTCGGGGTGGATGACCGCGTGCAGCTCGCCGTGGACCTGGACGTCGAAGCCCGCGGCCTCGAAGGTGTCGCCGTGGCCGACCGTGTGGACGCGGCCGGGGAAGGCTGCCGAGATCTGGTCCGCGACGGAACGGAGGGTCCAGATCTCGGCGCCGGGGTTGGCCTCCAGGCCCGCCCGCAGCCGGTCCTCGTTGAAGTGGTCGATGTGCTCGTGCGTGACCAGGATGGCGTCGGCACCGACCGCGGCGTCCTCCTCACTGAAGGTGCCGGGGTCGATGACGAGGGTCCGCCCGTCCTTTTCGAGACGCACGCACGCGTGGGACTTCTTCGTCAGCTTCATGGGTGCAGGAGAAGTGGCCATGCCTCCATCCTGCTACTCCTGGGGCGTCGTTTCCTCGCGGATGACGGACTGAGCGATCTTGAAGGCCGCATTGGCGGCCGGGACCCCGCAGTACACGGCGGTCTGCAGGAGCACTTCCTTGATCTCGTCGGGGGTGAGGCCGTTGCGCAGGGCCGCGCGCGTGTGGAAGGCGAGCTCGTCCTGGTGGCCGCCCGCGATCAGGGCGGTGAGCGTGACGCAGCTGCGGGCGCGGCGGTCCAGGCCCGGGCGGGTCCAGATCTCGCCCCAGGCATAGCGGGTGATGAACTCCTGGAAGTCGCCGGAGAATTCGTCGGTGCCGGCGAGGGCCCGGTCCACGTGCGCGTCCCCGAGGACCTCGCGGCGGACCTTGAGGCCCGGCTCGTACGGGTCGGGGCGGCCGGAGCCCACGACCTGCTCGGGCTGTTCGAGGGGCGCGATCTCCGCGACCGGGGCGACGGGCGGGGGCGGCAGGACCGGCTTGACCGGGGGCGCCATGATCGCGTGCTGGCCGGTCGTCGGGTCGACGGCGGGCTGCCAGGCGGTGCTGAAGTGACGTACGAGAAGGTCCGTGACGGCGGCGGGCTGCTCGACCGGGGCGAGGTGCGAGGCGCCCGGCACGACGGCGAGGCGGGCATCGGGTATCCCGGCGACGAGCGTGCGGGCCTCACCGGGCCCGGTCACCTGGTCCTCGGAACCGACCAGGACGAGGGTCGGCACGCCGATCCGGCCGAGCTCGGCCCGCACATCAAAGGCCGCGAGGGCCTCGCAGGCGGCGATGTAGCAGCCGGGGTCGGTGGTCCTGACCATCTGCACGGCCCAGTCGGTGATCGCGGGCTGCGCGGCGGCGAAGCCGGGCGTGAACCAGCGCTCGGGCGAGGTGCGGGCGATCGGGTCGAGGCCGTTGCTGCGGACTATCACGCCGCGCTGGCGGAACTCGTCGGCCGAGCCGAACCGCGGCGAGGCGGAGATCAGCCCGAGCGAGGCGACGCGCTGCGGGTGGCGCAGGGCGAGCTCCGCGCCGATGGCGCCGCCCAGGGCGCAGCCCGCGTACCCGAAGCGCTGCACGCCGAGCTCGTCGAGCGTGCCGAGCAGCCGCGTGGCGAGCTCCGCGACCGACCCCGCCGGGTGCGCCGGGGCACCCCCGTGTCCGGGCAGGTCGAAGCGGAACACCCGCCACTGTTTGCTGAGCTCGGGCACCTGCCGGTCCCACATGTGCCACGTGGTGCCGAGGGAGGGCCCCAGGATCAGAACAGGGGCGTCTTCCGGGCCGTCGAAGCGGTACTGGAGGGCAGGGGTCTTCGTCTCACTCACCGTTCCACGCTAGCGGGCGGAGCTGACGCGGGAGTCAGAGGGGGCCGAAGGGGCACCTCACTGCCCCACGGCGGACGGGGCTTCCGGGTCTGCCGCGCCCTGCTCCTGGCGGGGTACGGGTGCCGGCTGCTGTGTGGGGGCGGGGGCCGCCTCGAGGAGGATCAGGGCGATGTCGTCGGCCGCCGTGGTGTGGCCGGTGTGCCGGTCCACCGCGTCCAGGACGGTGTCGAGGGCGTCCTCCAGGTCCGCTGCGGCGCAGAGGCGCGCGACCTTCCGGAGGTCGGGCATGGCGCCGGTCCGGTCGCGGGCCTCGGCCAGGCCGTCGGTGTAGAAGAGCAGCCGGTCCCCGTCCGTCAGGGGCGCCTCGTGGACGACGGGGGCGGGGCCCAGGCCGATGGGGGTGGCCGACAGGGGTGGCACCAGCAGGGTGGGGGCGCCGGTGCCCGGCACGAGCAGGGGCGGGTGGTGACCGCAGTTGACGAGGCGGACGTGGTCGGGGGCGACCTCGGCGATCAGCACGGTGATGAAGTCCTCCGGCCCCAGGTCCCCGGCGAGGCGGCCGTCCAACTCCCGTACGACGTCGAGCAGATCGGGCTGGGTGTAGGCGGCGTCGCGGAAGTGGCCGATGGCCGCGGCGGACAGATGGACGGTGGACAGGCCCTTGCCCCGTACGTCGCCGATCAGCAGCCGCAGCCCCATCGGGGTGTTCGCGAAGGCGTACAGGTCACCGCCGATGTGTGCCTGCGGGGCCGCCGAGCGGTAGCGGGCGCTGACTTCGAGGCCGGCGATACGGAAGTCGGTGGGCCGGATGATGGCGCGCTCGGCCACGGCCGCGATCCTCTTCAACTGCCGCTGGTGACGGGTGGACCGACGGGCGACCCCGGTCGCGTACGCGGAGGCGACGGCCAGGATCAGCAGCCGCACCGGGGTGTCGCCCCGGCCCAGGTCGTGCTCGGCGGCACTGACGCCCACGGCGAGCGCGAGGGTGGCGGCGGAGACGGTGGCGGTCACCCGGCCGCCCTGCTGCGCGGAGGCCACCATCGGGCAGACGAGCAGCAGTCCGATCAGGCTGGTGGCCGGGCCCATGGCCAGGTCGAGGGCGGCCAGGCCCGCACCGATGAGTGCGGTGAGCCAGAGCCAGACGGTGGACGAACCCTTGGGCATCCTCTTTCCCCTCGTTCACCTCGTTCGCCTTGTTCACCTTGTTCACCGTCGTGGCGGACTACCCACATATATCCAGGCGCTCGCGCCCGCGTCGGTACCTTTGCGCATCGGATCGCATGTGATCGCCACGGTGCCGCCTTGCGATCGGTCGGGGGTCAAGTGGCGGACAGCGGTTACACGTTGGGCATATACCCGCGACATGCAGGCAGAACGCGGGTCCAGACCCTTGTCAGGACCACCGATGTCGGCTCAAGCTCCTCTGTACAAGGGACATTCAACTTCTTTCGCCTGGAGGGCCGTTCGGCCTTCGCCCGCACGTCCTTCCCACCGCAGGGGGGCTCGCGTGCGCGAACTGGCCAAGGGTGAGAACACCGCACTTCCCGCGCTCGCCGACGAGGGCGGCTCCCTCATCGTGCGCCTCGGGTGGAGCAGCGCGAGCGGCGAGGAGGACGCCGACGTGTCCGTCCTCCTGCTCCGGGAGAACGGGAGAGTGGGCGGGAACGAGGACTTCTACTTCTACAACCACCCGGTCGCGCCCGACGGATCGGTCCAGCTGCTCGGCCAGACGCCCACCGCCAACGGCAGCGAGGACAGGATCAGGCTCGACCTGTCGGCCCTCCCCCAGGCGGTGCGGTGCGCGGTCATCGCCGCCAGCCGTTACCAGCGGGCCGGCTTCGGCGCACTGGAGGACCTCCGCCTCACGCTCACCAGCCGTACGGGCGAGGACGTCCTGGGCTTCACCATCACCGGGGCGACGGTGGAGAGCGCCTTCGTCTTCGGCGAGATCTACCGGCGGGCGGGCGAGTGGAAGTTCCGCGCGGTCGGGCAGGGTTACGAGACGGGGCTGGCCGGACTGGCCACGGACTACGGCATCGAGATCGACGAGGACGACGGTCAGGAGGGGGCCGCCTCAACCGGGACGGACGTTCCCCGAGCGGGCCTGCCGGCTCCGGGGGCCGTGGACCAGGCACCGGTCACGGACCAGGCACCGGTCACGGACCGGACACCGGTCGCGGACCGGACACCAGTCGCAGGTCGCGCGGGTCAGGTCCCGCTCACGGCGCAGGAAGCACCGCCCGTATCCGCACCGGGCCCCGGCCCCGCACCCGGCATCGGCCCGGCCCCCGCACCCGCCGGCTCCCGTCGTCCGCGCACCACCACGAAGAGGGCGGTACGGGTGCTGCCCCGGGCCGCCGCCAGGCCCTCCCTCGCGGAGAACGACGAGTGGAAGGCGGCCCGCCTCTTTCCCCTCTCCTCGCTCAAGAGCGACCGGGACCGCGAGGCACGGGCGACGTCCATCCTCTTGTCGGTGATGGCACAGGTACCGGAGTTCGGCCGCAGGCTCACGGCCGCGTACGGCGCACCGGCCGGCCGCATGGAGGTGTTCACGGAGGTGCCCCTGCCGAACGCGGACCGTCCGCGCCGCCCCGACGGCGTCATCCGCGTCGAACGCGCGGGCAAGCTGTGGACCGCCCTGATCGAGACCAAGACCAACGGCAACCCCCTCAAGGCCGAGCAGGTGCAGGACTATCTCGACATCGCCGCCCGGCGCGGCTACGAGGCGGTCATCACGCTCACCAACGACGTGGCCCTGGACGGGATCCCGCTCGTGGAGGTCAGAGCCGACGCCCGGCGCAAGCACAAGGTCGCCCTCTGGCACCTCTCCTGGGCCGAGGTGACGCACCGGGCCCAGGTGCTGCTCCACCACGAAGGCGTACGCCAGGAGCCGCACGCCTGGCTGCTGGAGGAACTCCTCCACTACCTCCAGCACGAGAACTCCGGCTGCCACGGCTTCCAGAACATGGGCCCCGACTGGGTCCGCGTACGCAACGGGATCGACGACGAGACACTCGTGCCGGGCGATCCGCGCGCGGTGCGCGTGGTGGAGAGCTGGGAGCGGCTGATCCGGCAGGTGTGCCTGCGGCTCGGCGGCGAACTCGGCAGGAAGGTCACGCCGGTCCAGCGCGCCGGCCGCGGCACGGATCCGCGGTCGCGCCGCACAGCCCACGCCAAGGAACTCTGCGAGGACGGCCGGCTGCACGCCGCGATCAGGATCGACGGCGCGCCCGGCACCCTGCACCTCACGGCCGATCTCCGCCTGAGCCGCCTCCGTACGTCGATGGAGGTGCCCGCGCCCGACCAGGGCTACCCCCTGGCCTGGGTGAAGCGCCTGATGAGGCAGCTGGCCGACGCACCGGCCGATCTGCATGTGCAGACCCTGCTGCGCGGTGAACTCCCGGGCCCGCGCGCCACGTTGGACAAGCTCCGCCCCGAACCGGCCGACCTGCTGCCGGGCCCGGGGAACGGCCTGCCCCGCGACATCACGGGCTTCCGGCTGTCGCTCTCGCGGACGCTGGGCAGCACGCGCGGCAACGCGGCGTCCGGCTTCATCCGCAGCGTCGACTCGGCGATCGATGTGTTCCATGGGGGTGTGGTCACGCGGGTGAGCTGAGGCGGGGGGGGACGGGGCCCTTCGAGGTGGCCGGGGAGGGGGCCGCGGAGGGAGGCGGACCACGGAGGGGGGCGGACCGCGCCCCCGACATCGTTGTCGAAGGCGCGGCCTGCACGGGTCCCGGGCTTACGGGATACGGAAAGCCGCTCCGCGGGAGCTACGGCTTGTAGACGGCGTCACTGCCGTACAACTCCCTGGTGAACGCGGAGACATCGGCACTGCGGTCGGCGCCGTCGAGGTTGTACGTCAGATAGACGCCGTAGCCCTCGCTCACGGTGCGGCGGGCGAGGTCGGCGGCCGTGCTCTGCGAGGTCCGGCCGATCTCGACGGCCGCCGGCGACAGCTTCGACTTGGGCAGGTCGATGCCGGGGACCTGCCAGGTGCCGTAGTACGGGTTCCAGGCGTAGTCGAACTTGGACGAGACGTCGACGCCGCCGTAGGAGAGGCGCGAGGCGGCCGGGCCGATGTTGTAGAGGCTGATGATCTTGCCCGGCATGTTCGCGCGCAGCGCCGTCACCAGGTGCACGAACGAGCTGTCGTTGGGCTGGCCGGTGCCGTTGTTGCCGTACTCGGCGTACTCGTCGTCGAAGTCGATGCCGTCGAGCCCGTACTTGGTCACGGTGTCCGAGAGTTGCTTCGCGAACGCCGAAGCCGCCTGCTGGGACGGGAAGTTGGCGAAGCCCGCGCCCTGGTGGTTGCCGAGCACCGAGAGGACGACCTTGATGCCCTTCTGCTGCAACGGCCGTATCTGCGTGGCGGCGTTGTCGAGGACGCGCTGCACGTTCTCGTTGAAGTACAGGTACGCCGACTTCTTGCTCGTGTCGTAGTTGATGTTCGCCGCGAAGATCACGGCGACGTCGAAGACGTTGCCGCCGCCGTTGGCGAGGGTGTACTTGCCGACGTTGAGCATGCTGTTGTCGTTCACCTCGACGTACGCCACCGAGGTCGGCCCCTGCTTCGCGGGAGCGGGGGCGGGGGCCGCCTTCTCGGGGGCGGGGGCCGCGGTCGCGCCGCTGGTCGCGGTCGCGCCGAAGGCAAGGGCCGCGACGGCCGAGAGCGCGAGCGCCACCGTCCGCGCCCTGCTCCGTAACAGACTGAACATGGTTGATCGGTCTCCCCTCGCATGGGTCGGCGCCCCGACCTGTTCGAAAGCGCCGAGTGAGCCCTCCGAGTTTTCCGCTCCTGTGACCAAGTCCCAAGAATCGTGCGTGAACTCTTCACGACTCTCACGCACGTCGTGTCACAACTCAGCGTGCCGTCAGGGGAGTTGGGTGTCGCGGACCTGGGCGTCGCGGCGGTGGAGGAGGTATGCGGCGGTCAGTGCTACGGCGCGGTCCTCGTCATCCGAGAGTTCTACGAGGGCACGGGCCGCCGTCGCCCCCGGGATGCCCGCCAGTGCTTGGGTCAGCCGTCCGCGTGCGGGGGCTTCCGCGTGCATGCCGTGGGCGAGGCGGTCGACGAGTCCGGCCGCGATCCGGTCGGCCGTCGCGGTGTCGGTGGCCAGCTCGCTCAGTGCGTCGGCCGCGTCGGTGTCGTTCCTGCCCTCCACGATCATGTCGATGAGCGTCGGGGCCACATCGGCCGCTCCCCGTGTCCCGAGCGCCAGCGCCGCACACCCGCGGACCGCGGCGTCGGGGTCCGTGAGCGCGTCCCGCACGTGCGCGGTCGCCTCGTCGCCGGGCAGCACGGCGAGGGACTGGACGGCGCGTTTCCGCACCGCGGCCACGGGTGAGCGGAGGCCCTCCGCCAGCAGTGCCGGGCCGCCGTCGCCGTCGCCCGCTCGCGCCAGAGCCCATCGGAGGGCACCGGCGACATTGGTGTCCGTCTCGCTCAACAGCGCCTCGACCAGGGCCTCCACCGGCACCGGAACCCCGTCGGCGGAAGAGGCCGAAGAGAGGGCCGCGCGCTGACGGGCGTCGGCGCTCGGCGACCTCAGCGCCTGGAGGAGCGCGACGACCTGGAGGACGTCCTCCCAGTCGGCGGGGTCCGCGGCGTCGATCCTGCGCAGCCGCGTGAGCAGCTCGGTCTCGGCCGCGATGCGGTCGCGCGTCTGACGGATGATGTCGCCGACGAGCTCCGCGGGCGTGAAGTCGGGATCGTCCAGCGCGCGCCCGATCTCACGCAGCGACAGGCCCAGCGACCGCAGGCTCTCGATGTGGAAGATCCGCCGGATGTCCCCCGGCGCGTACTCCCGATAACCGGAGCCCGTACGGCCCGAGGGCCGCACCAGGCCGATCGATTCGTAGTGCCGGAGCATGCGGGCACTGACCCCGGACCGTCTCGCCACCTCACCGATCAGCACGAGTCCAGTGTCCGTCCGGGGGTTCCGGTTGTCCCTGCCAGGGGCTCGGCTGCCCCTCCCGAGGGTTCGACTGCCCCTCCCGAGGGTTCGACTGTCCCTCCCGGGGCTCCGGCGAGGGCCATGACGCGCTTGGCCTCCTCGATCGCCGATTCGAATCCGGCGTCCGGGTCGCGCAGCAGCCGTCGGGTGGCCAGCGCGTGCACACGTACGCCCGGGTCAGCGGCCGTCGTCGGCGCGGCATGCAGAGCCGACGACAGCGCCGGGACGGCTGCCTCACCCAGTGCGACCAGGGCTCGGCTCAGACTCAGCTGCGTCTCCCGCCCGCCACGTCCGAGCTGCGACGTGAGCACCTCGGCCAGGGCGGGCTCCTCGCCTTCCGGGACGAGCACGACCGCGGCGCGCCAGGCGCTCCGCGCCACCTCGTCGTCGGCGTCGGACAGCAGGCTCCGCGTGAGGGACGGCCACGCCTTCCGGTCCCCGATCTTGGACAGCGTGTGCAGCGCCTGGCTGCGTGCCTGCGGACCCTCCGAACGGAGTTCGCGGAGCAGCGCGGGGAGCGTCATGGACACCGGGTGGCGGGTGAGTGCCCAGGTCAGCATGTCGCGGACGAAGAACTCGGGCTCGATCGCGCAGCGCTCGACGAGCTTGTCGACGAAGCGCGGGTCGGGTGCCGTGCCGACCGCCAGAGCGGCTCGCAGGCGTACGGACGCATCACCGCCCTCCAGGCCCTGGAGGGCGCGCACGGCCGCATCCGTGCTCTGGCTTCCCGTCATGGTCATCGGGACCACCTCCTTGGGAGGCAGTGAAGACCTTGTCACCGTGTCAAGGTCAAGCGAGGTCGCCGGCCCGATCAGGAGTCGCCGTGGGCGGAACGGTCTCATCGGCGTCGGCGAGCCAGAAGTACAGCGGCGGCAGGACGAGTTCGATGACCGTCAGCGGGATCTGGAACCAGTGCGGCCAGCCGTGGACGGCGGCGGACAGCAGGCGGCCCAGGCCGCCGATCAGCATGATCGCGGCGAGCCCGCGCACGAGCTGCGCCCGGATCGGGGCCTGCCTGACCACCCAGATCCAGGCCAGGCCGTACCCGAGGAAGATCGCGTTGTAGAACCGCTCCCGGCTGTCCACCGTGGCACCGGCCGAGGTCTCGCCCGGCACCGAGGCGATCCCGAGGACGAGGTGGTAGATCCCGATGGCGGCACAGGTGACGCCCATGGCCCAGCAGAGCACGGTGAGGAGTCTGAGTCTGGTCACGTCCGGGGCCCTCCGTCACATCACGTTAGTAGATCTGTGTCTACTAACGTGACGGTAGGGCGGTAAGTAGACACGCGTCAAGTACTTTGGGATGCGTGACCCCAGCTCGCCGCCGCCTCTCCCCCGACGCCCGGGCGCATCAACTCCTCGACGTGGGCGCGGAGTTGTTCGCCGAGAAGCCGTACGACGACGTCCTCATGGAGGAGGTCGCCGTACGGGCCGGTGTCTCGCGCGCCCTGCTCTACCGGCACTTCCCCGGCAAGCGCGAGCTGTTCGCCGCGGTCTACCGACAGGCCGCGGGCCGGCTGCTCGCCGCGACCGAGCTCGACCCCGGCACGCCCCCGTCCCAGTGGCTCAAGGCCGGGCTCGACGCCCACATCGACTACTTCGCCGCCAACCGCCACACCGTCCTCGCCGCGAACCGGGGCCTGGCGGGCGACCAGGTCATCCAGGGCATCATCAACGACGAGCTCGACGAACTGCGCCGCCGCGTCCTCGTCGCCATCGGCCTCGACGCCGGGCAACTGGACGCCGCCCGGCGGGAGATGGCGTCGGCCGCGGTGATGAGCTGGCTGGTCTTCGTACGCGCGCTGTGTGTGGACTGGCTCACCCACCACCCGCGCGGCTACACCCGCACCCGGCTGCGCGACATCGCGATCGGTGCGCTGACCGGGGCGCTCGGGCCCATCACCGGTGACGGGCCACCGGCGGCTCTTCAGCCCCCGCGATGACCTCGGCGGCCCCCGCGATGAACTCGGCGGCGATGTCGTACAGGCCCGGGCTCGAGGTGACGGGCGTGTGCGGGTCGGTGCGCGCGGCGTGCGTGCGTGCCCGGAATTCACTGTCCGCCGTGCCGGCCTCCCACGCCTCTTGGCTTTCCCAGTGGGAGACGTTGACGAGCTGGAACCGAGTCTGCGAGGAACGGGCCCGGTGCAGCCGGGAGTCGAGGAAGCCGGGCTTGGCGCTCATGAGCGCGGCGCGCCGCTCCCACTGGACGATGAACGCGTCGAGCTGGTCGGCGGCGATGTCGAAGACGTTGATGAACGTGACGGGCGCGCCGGACTCGCCTGACGCGCCGGATATGTCCTTGCTCATGAGGCACGCAGCCAGGTGATCTGCAGGACGGCGAACACGGCGACGGGGATCGTCTGCACGACGGTCCAGGCGACGCCGAGGCCATTGGGATCCCACCAGTCAAAGGCGAGAGAAGCAGCACTGACGGCCGCCCACGCGATGCCGACCGCGACGAACAACTTCACTGCCGCACGCGGGGGTTGAGGACAGCGGGCCAGCGCCGCGGCGCCCGCACCGATGGCGAGCATCAGGGCACCGGAGGTGAGCAGCAGTGCGTCGCTCACGCCCAGGAGACCGGCGAGAGGACCTGCCGCGACGACGTAGGCCAGTCCGAAGGCGAGCGTTCCGCCCGCGTCCAGGGCCAGGATCCGGCGCAGCGAGGCATACGCCGATGCGTCGGGTCTGACGGAGGCGGTAGCTGGAGTGGCTGCGGCAGCTACGACGTCATGACGATTCATGGGCATGCTCCTTGGCCTGGCCGGTGCTGTTGGTCTGGAGTCATGCTGACGGGATTACTTGACACCTTCCGTCAGGCTTTCGGTCGCAGAAATCCGTTTGGCGAACCACATCAGGCGCTGCTACTTTCCCGGAGGCCGTGCGAGAGAAAGAGGAGGTGGTACCCGTGAACGTATCGACGTGGGTGCTCTCCTCCGGGGTCACGGTCGGACGACGATAGGCAGGTCGTCCGGGAGCGCCGTTTCACAGCTCTCCCGAAAGGCACGACCATGCACCTCACTCCTGAGCACTTCACCTCTGAACAGCGTCTCGACGACGGCGTCCTCGAGCGCGCATTCACCCTCGGCGCTCCCGGCCCCCTCGGCGAGATCCCCGGCATCCTGTGGACACCCGCAACCGCGTCCGCAGCCGCACCGGCGCCGCTGATCCTGCTCGGCCACCCCCCGCTCGGACTGGACAAGATGTACCCCCGGCTGGTGGCGCGGGCCCGGCACGCCGCGGCGGACGGCTTCGCCGCGGCCACCATCGAGCTCCCTGGAAGCGGTGACCGGCCCCGTTGGCCCGAAGCCGAGCAGGCCCGTGCCGACCTGCGCCGGGCCATGGAGGCCGGTGAACCCGTCAGCGACGAGATCATCGACCGGCTCGTCCTGCCGATGGTCGACCAGGTGGTCCCGGAATGGCAGACCGCCCTGGATGCCCTCCTCGCGCTGCCCGAGCTCGGCGGCCCGGTCGGGTACTCGGGGGGAGTGATCTCCATCGGGACCCGGCTCGCGGTGGTCGAGCCGCGCATCTCGGCAGCCGTCCTGTTCGCCGGGAGCTTCGTGCCCCGCGCCATCTACGAGGAGGCCCGCCAGGTCACCATTCCGCTGCACGTCCTGCTGCAGTGGGACGACGAAGGGGGCCACCGGCAGGCCGCCCTGGACCTGTTCGACGCCTTCGGCAGCAAAGAGAAGACGCTGAACGCCAATATGGGCGGGCACGCCGGTGTCCCGCAGTTCGCGGGGGACGCCGCGGCCCAGTTCTTCACCCGGCACCTGAGGTAGCCGCACCGCTGACCCCGACCGCACCGCCGCACCGACCGCGTCGGTGGCGAAGCGGTCGGGGTCAGCGGTGGCCGGTCCGGGTAGGGGCGCGATCATGCAGGCAGTTGTGATCGACGACAGCGGTACATTCCGGCTCGCGCAGCGCCCCGACCCAGTCGCCGGGCCCGGACTGGTGGTGGTGCGGGTGCGCGCCGCGGGGCTCAACGCGGCCGATCTCCAGCAGGCCCGGGGCGACTACCCGGCGCCACCGGGCTGGCCCGCCGACATCCCCGGACTCGAAGTCGCCGGTGAGGTCGAGCAGGTCGGCGCGGGCGTCACGGAAGTGGGCGTCGGCAACCGGGTCATGGCCCTCGTGGGAGGCGGAGGGCACGCCGAACGGATCGTGGTGCCGGGCGAGTTGCTGCTGCCGGTGCCCGCGGAGCTGCCCTGGCCGGAGGCGGCGGGTTTCCCGGAGGCGTTCAGCACCGCCTGGGACGCCCTGGTGGTCCAGGCCGGGGTGCGCGCGGGCGACCGGGTCCTGGTCACCGGGGCCGCGGGCGGGGTCGGTACGGCCATGGTGCAGGTGGCCGCCGCTTCAGGCGCCCATGTGGTGGCGAGTGTGCGGCGGGCCGAACTGCACGACCGGGTAAGGGGACTTGTGCCCGGCGGGAACGGGAACGGGAACGGGAACGGGAACGGGAACGGGAGCGGGAACGGGAACGGGAACGGGAGCGGGAGCGGGAGCGGCGGCAGCGTGGACGTCGTGCTGCCCGGCCAGGAGGGGACCCGGGCCCCGTACGACATCGTCGTCGAACTGGTCGGCGGGGAGGACTGCTTACGGCGGGTCGAGCTGTTGCGTACGCGGGGGAAGATCCTCGTCGTGGGGGTCCAGGGCGGCACGGTGGCCCCCTTGCGCATGTTCGATCTGATGGTGGCGCGCGCCCAGTTGATCGGCACCACCATCCGTGGCCGCTCCCCCGCCGAGAAGGCCCTCCTCGCGGCCACGGTCCGCACGCACGTCCTCCCGCTCCTGGCCGAGGGGCGGATACGGGTCCCTGTCGACGCCGCCTTCCCTCTTGACCGGCACCGTGACGCGTACGCCCGGCTGGCCGGGCCGGGGAAGTTCGGCAAGGTGGTCATGGTGCCGGAAGCACCATGAGCGCCAGCTCGGCCGGGTCGACCACGGCGGTGATGTCGGTGATCCGGGCGTCGACGACGGTGAACGCGACGACCGCGAGCGGAGTGCCGTCCTCGTGCCGGGAGAGAACTCCGGGCAGGCCGTCGACGAGCACCGCCCGCCCCCGCGTCGCCGCACCCGCCGACAGCCGCGCACCGGCGGCGACCTCGGTGGCGCCGAGGGTGACGACCACGCCGTTCGGGGTGTGGACGGTCCGCCGCACCTCGGGGTCGAGCAGGCGCAGCAACTCCTCGAAGTCCCCGTCGCGGGCGGCCGCCAGGAACGCCTGGACCACCTCTCGCTGCTCGCGTCCGGCCGCTGCGGGCCGTTCGGTCGCGCGCACCTTCCGGCGGGCGCGGCTGGCGAGCATCTTGGTGGCGGCGGTGGACTTGCCGAGGATCTGGCCGATCTCGTCGAAGGGCACCGCGAACAGGTCGTGCAGCACGAACGCCAGCCGTTCGCCGGGCCGGAGCGATTCGAGGACGACGAGGAGCGCGAGGCCGACCGAGTCGGCGAGTATCGCGCCGTCCTCGGGGGCGGAGCCGTCGTCGGCCGTCACCACGTACGCGGGCGGCGGGTCCTCGTAGGGCGACTCGGGGTAGGGCGACTCGGGGCGGGCCTGGCGTGAGCGCAGGACGTCGAGGCTGAGCCGGCCGACGACCGTGGTCAGCCAGCCGGAGAGGTTCTGGATGGTGTCCGCGTCCTGGCGGGAGAGCCGCAGCCACGCCTCCTGGACCACGTCTTCGGCGTCGGCGTGCGATCCGAGCATGCGGTGCGCGACCGCGCGCAGCCGGTCGCGCTGGGACTCGAAGGCTTCGGCCAACGAGGCCGTGAGCTCCATGGGACTGGTGTCGGACATGTGGTTACCTTCCTCGGCTTCGCTCCGTCATGGGGATGACGGGCCCGGAGGGGCACAGGTAACCGATGAAGGAGCAGGACCGATGGAAGCACGTATGGCACGTATGAAGGGCGCCCCCAGCCCCGACCTGGTGACCGCGATCCAGCACCTCCACAAGGCGATTCACGCCGGGGGCGTCGACCAGCGCCTGCTGTCGCTGATCCACCTGCGGGCCAGCCAGATCAACGGCTGCAGCCCGTGCGTCTTCGCCTCGGTCGAGTCGGCAAGGAAGACGGGTGAGACCGACGAGCGGCTGCACAACGTGGTCGCGTGGCGCGAGACGCCCTTCTTCACCGAGGAGGAGCGGGCGGCCCTGGAGCTGACCGAGGCCGCCACCCGGATCCAGGACGGCGCGCCGGGCGTGACCGACGAGGTCTGGGACGCCGCCACCGGGCACTTCACCCAGGAGCAACTGGGCGCGATCGTCCTGGAGGTCGCGATGACCAACTTCTTCAACCGCATCAACCGCTCGACCCGGGAGCAGGCCGGCAAGAGCTGGTGAGCCGAGGGGGGAGGGGACGGCACCCGTCCCCTCCCGCACCCCAGCGCCTCAGCGCCTCAGTGCACCGTCTCCTCAGTAGGCCGCAGCCCGCGCGGCACCCACGCCCAAGCCGCCACCGCCGCGGCGACGCTGAGCGCCGCACCGACCAGGAGCGTCGGTCCCAGCGCGTGCGTGTACGCGCCCGACGCGGCGTCGAGCAGCGCGCGCCCGGTCGCGCCGCCGACGGACTCGGCGACATGGGCCGCCTCGCCCACCGACGCGTGCACCTTGTCGGCGATGGAGGCGTCAACTCCCAGCTGGGGCAGCTCACTTCGGTACAGCGCCGTCGCGAGGCTGCCCAGGATCGCCACGCCCATCGCCGCACCCAGCTCGTAGCAGGTCTCCTCGATCGCGGCCGCGCCGCCGACGTCCGACGCCGGGGTGGCCGCCATCAGCGTGACGGACGCGACCGTGGTCGCGACGCCGACTCCCAGGCCCAGGACGCCCAGAGAGACGGCGAGCTCCGGATAGCCGACGGCGCCGGAGCCGACGTTCTGGAACACCCAGGGGAGCGCGAGGCCCGCGGCCATCGTCACCAGGCCCGCACCCATCACGTGCCGGATCGGGAAGCGCTGCATCAGCGACGGCGTCAGCATCGACGTGACGATCAGGCCGAGCGGCGCGGGCAGCAGCCGGACACCCGCCTCCAGCGGCGAGTAGCCCTGCCCGTACTGGAACCACTGCGTGACGAGGAAGAGCACCGCGCCCATCCCGACCATGCCGAGGAAGATCGCCGCCGCGGCGATGCTGAAGGGCCGCCGGGTGAAGAGACGGACCTGCAACAGCGGCTGTTCGAGCCGGAGTTGACGGCGCACGAAGACGGTCAGGGCCACCGCCGCGAGCGCGAGCAGCGCCCACGGCAGCGGGTCCGTGAGGCCGCTCTTGCCGAGCTGCTTGATGCCGCCCGCGAGGGCGAGCATGCCGACGACGGACTGGCCGACGCCCCACCAGTCCCAGCTCCCGGTGCGCGGCGCGCGCGACTCGGGCAGGATGCGGGCGCCGAGCGCGATGATCAGCGCGGCCACGGGAATGTTGAGCAGGAACGCCGCGTGCCAGCCGTAGTCCTGCACGAGCAGTCCGCCGACCACCGGGCCGAGCGCCATGCCGCCGCCGAAGACGGCCGCCCACACCGCGTACGCGAAGGCGCGCTCCCGGGCGTCGGTGAACACGTCGCGCAGGATCGACAGCGTCGACGGCATGATCGTCGCGCCGCCCACGCCGAGGAGCGCCCGCGCCGCGATGACCTGCCAGGCCGCGGTGGCGAACACCGCGAGCAGCGACGCGAACGCGAAGATCGCGAACCCGGTGAGCAGCAGCCGCTTGCGTCCCCAGCGGTCCCCGAGCGCTCCGGCGGTCACGAGGAGCCCGGAGAGCGCGAGCGCGTAGATGTCGATGATCCACAGCTGCTCGACGGCGCCCGGCTGCAGATCGCCCACGAGGGAGGGGAACGCCACGTTCAGGATCGTGGTGTCCATGGCGATGAGCAGCAGGCTGCCGGAGAGCACCGCGAGCACGAGCCAGCGGTTGACGGTGGGGCGGCGCGTGGGCGCGGGGTCGAGGACGGGTGACGTGAGACGCATGCGTAAAGAATGACACATTGATGTCTCATATGCGCGTCGAGTGCTGCGCGGAGTGACCTGGATCACCCATGAGGTGGGGCTCAAGAGACGGCCGGGGCGCTGAAGGGCCCTGGAGTGCTGGAGGACTCTGGGGTGCTGGAGATCCCTGGGCGGCCGGAGATCCCTGGGCTGCTGGAGGTCCCTGCGGTGCCGGGGCGGTGCGGGCCCCGGCCCGGGTCGCCCCGACCCCCGCCATCACCACGAAGGCGACCCCCACCGCAGGCGCGAGGCCGGGTGTCTGACCGAGCACGAGCAGCCCGGCGAGCAGCGCGATGGCCGGCTCCAGGCTCATCAGAGTCCCGAAGGCGGAGGCCGTGAGGCGGCGCAGCGCGAGGAACTCAAGGACGAAGGGCAGCACGGCGCTCAGGGCGGCCAGCCCCAGCATGGCCGCGAGCAGCGGCCACGTGACGCGTTCCAGGTCGGAGGGCGCCGCGACGAGGAGACCGATGAGTCCGGCGACGGGCATGGAGACGGCCAGCCCGCCCAGCCCCGTCACGGAGTCGCCCACGCGCTGGGTCAGCAGGATGTAGGCCGCCCAGCAGGCCGCGGCGGCCAGCGCGAAGCCCGCGCCCGCGGCGTCGATGCCGCCGTGCCAGGGCTCGGTCAGCGCCGCGACGCCGAGGGCGGCCATGACGGTCCAGCGCTTGCGGCCGCGGCCCGGGCCGCAGAGGGATACGGCGAGCGGGCCGAGGAACTCCAGCGCGCTGGCCGTGCCGAGCGGCAGCCGCGTCACGGCCAGCATGAAGAACACCATCATCCCCGCGCTGACCGAGCCGAGCAGGGTGCACGCCAGCAGGTCACGGCCGGTGAAGTGGCGCAGGCGGGGCCGCACCAGGACCAGCAGGAGCACGCCCGCCCACGCGAGCCGCAGCCCTGTCGTGCCCAGCGCTCCGAGCCGGTCGACCAGCGGGACCGAGAGCGCGAGGCCGAGCTGGATGGTGGACATGGAGGCCACGGCCATCACGATTCCGCCGGTCCCGGCGGTGGTCATGGGGAGGCGCAGCCGTGCGGCGCGGTGGTGCGGCGAACTCATGGGGGCCAGTAGACGGGCCGCCGACCGTTCATGTCCACGTGCCGATCATGGATGGTCCGTTCGTGAAACATGGACAATGAAGGGATGGAGACCCGACGACTGCAGATGCTGGTGGAGCTGTCCCGTCTGGGGTCCATGCGCGCGGTGGCCGACCTGCTGAGCACGACCACCTCGACGGTCTCGCAGCAGATCGCCGCCCTGGCGGACGACATGGGCACCGCGCTGACCGAGCCGCACGGGCGCCTGGTCCGGCTGACGCCCGCGGGCCGCCGCCTCGCCGAGCACGCGGTGACGATCCTCTCCGCCGTCGAGACGGCGCGCCTCGACCTCGCCCCGGAAGGCGAGCCCAACGGCACCCTGCGCGTCGCGGGCTTCGCCACCGCCATCCGCACCCACCTGCTGCCCATCGTCACCGCCCTGGCCCCGAGCCACCCCCGCCTGCGCATCCTGGTCCGCGAACACGAACCCGCCGAGGCCCTGCAACTCCTGGCCGAGGACGCGACGGACCTGGCCCTGACCTACGACTACAACCTGGCCCCCGCGGCCGAGGACCCCGCGGTGAGCGCCACCGCCCTGTGGACCGCCCCCTGGGGCCTGGGCGTCCCCGCGCAGGCCGACGTCCGGGAGGGGACGACGCTGGAGGTCTTCGCCCGGTTCGCCGAGCACGACTGGATCGTCAACTCCCGCAACACCGCGGACGAGACCGTCATCCGCACCCTCGCCTCCATGGCGGGCTTCACCCCCCGCATCACCCACCAGGCCGACAGCCTCGACCTCGTACAGAGCATGATCACCGCCGGGCTCGGGGTGGGCCTGCTCCCCCTCGGGTCCGGCACGTTCCCCGCGGTGCGGCTCCTCCCGCTCACCGCCCCCGACGTGGCACTGCGCTCCTACGCCGTCGCCCGCCACGGCCGCCTGGACTGGCCTCCCCTCGCCCTGGTCACCGACCTCCTCGTCAGGCGGTCACGCCTCGTGTAGTGCGTACGCACCAGGACCCCTGCACGGCTGGTCCGGGCGCACCAGGGGAAGACGGCGACGGCGGACGATGCCCGGCAGGGACGCCGGAGGGAAGTGTGGGAGGCGCGTAAGAACCGCGCATCCGCGCATCCGCGCAGCGCGTAACGGACATCGCGCACACGCGCAGCGCGCCTTCCCCTTGCCTAGCGGCGTCTGGAGTGATCGACAGGTGGCGACATTTCTTTACCGGATCGGACGGTGGGCCTTCCGGCGGCGCCGGCTCGTGCTCGGCCTGTGGCTGGGTGGCCTGGTGCTGGCCGTCGCTGCCGCCGCCGTGGCGCCGGAGGGGGAGGACGAGGACCTCTCCATGCCCGGCACCGAGTCGCAGAAGGCGTTCGACCTGCTGGACGAGCGCTTCCCCGAGAGCAACTCCCAAGGCGCCGAGGCCCGTCTGGTGTTCCAGGCCCCGGACGGGCAGCGGGTGACGGCCAGGGAACACAAGGCGGCCGTCGAGGACACGCTCGGCTCCCTGGACAAGGGCGAGCAGGTCGCCTCGGTCACCGACCCCTATGAGACCGGCGCCGTCAGCAAGGACGGCACCATCGCCTACGCCACGGTCACCTACAGCGCGGACACCGCCGACCTGACCGCGTCGACGAAGAGCGCTCTCGAGGACGCCGCGGGCCAGGCCCGCGACGCGGGGCTGACCGTGGAGACCGGCGGCTCGGCCCTGGACTCGGAGGAGGAGCCGGGCGGTACGACGGAGATCATCGGCGTGGCGGTGGCGGCCGTGGTGCTCGTCCTCGCCCTCGGCTCGCTGGTCGCGGCCGGGCTGTCGCTGCTGACCGCCTTCGTGGGGGTGGCCATCGCCTTCGGCCTGGTCTCCGCGCTCACCGTGCCGCTGGGTCTGACGTCCACCGTCGCCATCCTGTCGCTGATGCTGGGCCTCGCGGTCGGCATCGACTACGCCCTCTTCATCACCTCCCGCTTCCGCGACGAGCGCGCCCAGGGCCGCGAGCCGGAGGAGGCCGCGGGCCGGGCGGTGGGCACCGCCGGATCCGCCGTCGTCTTCGCCGGTGCGACCGTCTTCATCGCCCTGGTCGGCCTCGGAGTCGTCGGCATCCCCGAACTCACCAAGATGGGCATGGGCGGCGCGGGCTCCGTGGCCCTCGCCGTACTCGTCGCGCTCACGCTGGTCCCCGCGCTGTTCGGCTTCTTCGGCCGCCGGGTGCTGTCCCGCGCCACCCGCAAGGCCACCCGGCCCGGAAGCGAGCACTCGGGGCCCACGGCCCGCAAGGTGGGGCTCGGCACCCGCTGGGCGCGGTTCGTGCTGCGCCGCCCCGTGCCCGTCCTGCTGGTCGCCGGACTCGGTCTCGGCACCGTCGCCCTGCCCGCGCTGAGCCTCGAACTCGGGCTGCCCGGGGACGAGTCCAAGTCGGTCAAGACCACCGAGCGCCGCGCCTACGACCTGCTGTCGGACGGCTTCGGCCCCGGCTTCAACGGCCCGTTGACCGTCGTCGTGGACACCTCGAAGTCCGGTGCCACCCGGGCCACCACGGACCAGGTCGTCACGACCGTACGAGGAGTGTACGGGGTCGCGTCGGTCGGTGACCCGGTCCTCAGCAAGGACAAGGACACGGCCGTCCTCACCGCCGTCCCGAAGACCGCGCCGAACAGCGGCGAGACCAAGGACCTGGTGCACGCGATCCGGGGCGCGGTCTCCGGCGTCGAGGCCGACACCGGCGCCGGCATCCTGGTGACCGGCACCACCGCGATGAACATCGACATCTCCGAAGCCATGTCCGACGCCCTCCTCCCCTATCTGGCCGTCGTCATCGGCCTGGCCGTGCTCCTGCTGATGGTGGTCTTCCGCTCGATCCTGGTACCGGTCAAGGCAGCGCTCGGCTTCCTGCTGTCGGTGGGTGCCGCCTTCGGCGTCCTCGTCGCCGTCTTCCAGTGGGGCTGGGGGGCGGACCTGATCGGCATCGAGCAGACCGGACCGGTCATGTCGCTGATGCCGATCCTCATCATCGGCATCGTGTTCGGCCTCGCCATGGACTATGAGGTCTTCCTCCTCTCCCGGATGCGGGAGGCATACGTCCACGGCGCGGCCCCCGGCGAGGCCATCGTGGGCGGATTCCGGCACAGCGGACGCGTGGTGGCCGCGGCGGCGATCATCATGGTCAGCGTGTTCGCCGGGTTCATCGGCATGAGCAGCCCGACCATCCAGACGATGGGCGTCGGCCTCGCCGCCGCCGTCGCCTTCGACGCCTTCGTGGTCCGGATGGCGATCGTGCCCGCCGTCCTCGCCCTGCTCGGCCACCGGGCCTGGTGGCTGCCTCGTATCCTGAGCCGTGTGCTGCCGAACGTGGACATCGAGGGCGAGAAGCTGACCAGGCACGTCCCGGCCCCCGCGGCCGCGCCGGACGCGGCCGTGCCGCCTCCGCCCCCGCCGCTCCCCGTCGGCCGGCACCGGCACTGAGGGCGGCCATGACGGACACAGGGGTCGGCGGCCCGCGACCACGCGGCAGGTGGTGGCGGGAGGCAGCGGTCACGGCGACGGCGTTCGCGCTCTGCCTGCTCGGCGGCGTGCTGCGCGACGACGACGGCCCGCTCTCACCGCCGTCCGTCGCCGCCTACGTCCTCGCCGTGGTGTCCAGTGCCGTGCTGCCGCTACGGCACCGGGCGCCCCTGGCCGTCATGGCGGTCACCACCGCGAGCGGCATGCTGGTGCCGCCCCTGGGCCTCCTGCTGAGCCCGCTCATCGTGGCCCCCGCCGTGATCACCGCGTACTCCTACGCGCGCACCGTGCGCAACGAACGGCGCGCGGCGATCGCGGTGTTGCTCATCTCCGCGGCGCTGCTCCTCGCCGCCACCCCCCTGTTCGGGGCCCTCTCGTGGAAGGACGCGAGCAGGGTCGGGGCGGTGGCGGCGTTCCCGCTGGTGGCCGGCGTGCTCGGTCGCTCGGTGCAGAACCGGCGGGCCTACCTGGCCGCCGTGGAGGAGCGGGCGCTGCGGGCCGAGGAGAGCCGGGACAGCGAGGCCCGCCGGAGAGTGGCCGAGGAACGGGTGCGCATCGCCCGCGAACTGCACGACCTCGTGGCCCACCAGATCACCCTGGCCAACGCGCAGGCCACCGTCGCCGCCCACCTCTTCGACACCCGCCCCGAACAGACCCGCAAGAGCTTGAAGGAACTCGTCGAGACCACCGGCGACGCACTCGACGACCTGCGGGCCACGGTCGGCCTGCTGCGCCAGACCGACGACGGCGACGCGGCCGGGCCCGCCGAACCGGCCCCCGGTCTCGCCCAACTGCCCACGCTCCTCGCGTCCTTCCGCCGCGCGGGCCTGGAGGTCTCGGTGCACCAGGAGGGCACGGCCAGGCCGCTGCCGCCGGGCGTGGACCTCACCGCGTACCGCATCGTCCAGGAGGCCCTGACCAACGTGACCAAGCACGCCGCCAGCGGCACCGCCCAGGTCCGCATCGACTGGGACCGCGACCGCGTCACCCTCACCATCGCCGACGACGGAGGGAGCGCCCGCACGGTGCCGGCCGCGGCCACGGAGAGCGGCCACGGAGACCGTGCGCCCGGTTACGGTCTGATCGGGATGCGGGAACGGGCCACCGCGATCGGAGGACACCTCTCCGCGGGCAGGCGCCCCGAGGGCGGCTTCCTCGTCTCCACCCAACTGCCGCTGCCGCCCGCCAAGGACGCGGCGCGCAGGGCTGACGACCGGGCAACACCCCTTGAGGGAAAGATGACTGACGGCGCGTCACGCAATGGAGGAACGGGCGACGGAGAGGCCGGGGATGCGTCGTGACGCTCCGCGTGCTGCTCGCCGACGACCAGGCCCTGCTGCGCAGCGCCTTCCGCATGCTCCTCGACTCCGCCGACGACATCACTGTGGTCGGTGAGGCCGGCGACGGCAGGGAGGCGGTGCGGCTCACCCGGGAGCTGCGCCCGGACGTGGTGATCATGGACATCCGTATGCCCGAGGTGGACGGTCTCACCGCCACGACGGAGATCTGCGCGGACCCGGAGCTGCGGGCCAGCCGCATCCTGATCCTCACCACGTACGAGACGGACGAGTACGTCGCCCAGGCGCTGCGCGCGGGAGCCGGGGGCTTCATCGGCAAGGGCATCGGGGCCGAGGACCTGCTGCACGCCGTGCGGACGATCGCAGACGGCGACACCCTCCTCTCCCCCGCCGCGACCCGCTCCCTGGTCACCCGCTTCCTCGCCACCCCGGACCCGGCCGCGCAGCAGGACCCCGGACAGCTCGCCTTACTCACCCCGCGCGAACGCGAGATGGTGGCCCTGGTCGCGACCGGCCTCTCCAACCAGGAGATCGCCGAGCGGATGTACCTCAGTCCCTTCACCGTCCGCGCCCATGTGCAGCGCGCCATGACGAAGCTGGAGGCCCGCGACCGGGCCCAACTCGTCGTCATCGCCTACCGGACGGGCCTGGCCCACGCCGCCCCCGACGGCGGCACCGACCGGCTGCCGTAGGTCGGGGTGCGGTGCCGCCGTGGACATGACGTCCACGGCGCTACGGACGAGCCGGGCCCGCGCCCGCGCCGGTGCGCACGATGGCCCCGGCGATCTCCGCCAGGTCGGCCTCGGTGAGGGCGAGCGACCCGGCGTCGACCCAGCCGTCGACCTGCCGCGGGCTGCGGGCGCCGACGATGGCACCGGTCAGACCGGGCCAGGCCAGGGCCCAGGCGATGGCCACCTCGGCGACGGACACCCGGTGGCGGGCGGCGACGGGACGCAGGGCCTCGGCCAGGGCGAGATTGGCGTCGAGGCCGGTGGTGAAGTCGGCGTGGCCCGAGCGCCAGTCGTCGGCGGTGAGCGCGGCGGCCCGCTCCTTGGTGAAGGCGCCGGTCAACAGGCCCGACTGCATCGGGGAGTAGACGATGACGCCGGTGTCATGGGCCTTGGCCCAGGCGATCTCGGCGGCCGCGGAGCGGTTGATCGCCGAGAAGGGCGGCTGGATGACGTCCACGTGGGCGACGGCCTCGGCGCGCTCCAGCTCGTCCGCCGAGTGGTTGGACAGACCGATCGCGCGCACCTTGCCCTCGGCCTTCAGATCGGCCATCACCTGCCAGTACTCCTCCAGCGGCGTGGCGTTGGGCGACACGGCGCCGAAGCCGCCACCGGCGTACTCCAACGATTCACCGGTGTCGGGATAGTGCACCTGGTACAGGTCGATGTGATCGACGCCAAGCCGCCGCAGCGAGTCCTCGACCTCGCGGCGTACGCTCGCGGGCTTCATGATCCGCCGGGGCGCGGCGGCCGGATTACGCGGGTCCCAGACCAGGCCGGCCTTGGTGAAGAGGTACGGGCGGTCCGCCTCGGGGAGGTCGGCGACGGCCTTGCCCACGAGTTCCTCGGAGTGCCCGAGCCCGTAGACGGCGGCGGTGTCGATCCAGTTGACGCCGGAGGTGACGGCGTGGCGGATCGCGGCGACGGACTCGGCGTCGTCGGTGGCGCCCCAGCTGAAGCGCCAGCCGGAACCGGCGACCGCCCAGGAGCCGAAGCCGACGCGGGTGATGTCCATGCCGGTGGTGCCGAGCGCGAGGGTGGGAAGGCTGCTCATGTTGGTTGCTTCTCCTGCGAGTTGAGGTCTCCGCGCCGTTGCCCCCCCGGCGCCGACCTCCATGTTTCGCCAGGCCGCGGGGGCTACCCAGCCCTCGGCCGAACGTAGTTCCAGCAGAAGCACCTTCGCGCCCGCGCACCCCTGCGACCGGACCGTGTGTGACCGGAACGGTCCCGGGCACCCGGCAAGGGCACGCCTCACCACGCTCGTCAGCAGGGAGACACCCCATGACCACCGCCCGCGACATCATGACGCCCGGGGCGCCCTCGTTGAAGCGCTGCCGTCCGACTGAAGCGGCCGTCCGGCCATCTGCCTGGATCGGCATGGTGAATGCGCGGCCACTTGACTCCCCGGAGCGTCGGGCGCTGAGCCGGATCGAGCAGGCTCTGTGCCAAGACCCCCATTTCGCCTCGGAGTTCGAGGCATTCGCACGCGTAGCTGCCCGCAAGCCCCCGCTGCGCGCGCTCGCCTCGATCGGCAGGGTGCTGTGGCCATGGCGAGGACGTGGGACACGGTGATCCGGCCCTGACCCTGGTCCCGCCATCAACTCTCCGGCCAACCTCGGCGCAGAACCCGCCCGATCACCGGGGCGATGTCGCCGAGAGGAAGGACGAAGTCGCAGTTGCCGGTCTCGACGGCGGCCTTGGGCATGCCCTGGAAGACCGCCGACATCGGGTCCTGCGCGATGACGATGCCGCCCTGCGCCTTGACCGAGCGCACGCCCCGGGCTCCGTCGCTGTCGGCGCCGGTGAGCACGCAGGCGATGATCCGTGGCCCGTGCGCCCGCGCGGCCGACTCGAAGAGCGGGTCGGCCGCCGGCCGCGCGAAGTTGACCGGGCCCGCCGCGCTCAGGCCCAGCACCCCGCCCGCGTTCACACACAGGTGCCGGTCCGGCGGCGCGATGTACACGGTGCCCGCCTGAGGGTCTTCTCCCTCCTGGGCCAGCTTGACGGGGAGCGGGGTGGAGCGCGACAGGACGGTGACGATCCGGGTCTCGCGTGCGCGCCTCAGGTGCTGGGCCACCAGTACGGGAACCGGCAGCGTCCCCTCAAGACCGCCCAGCAGCACCCCCAGGCTCTGCACGCCTCCGGCGGAGGCCGCCACCAGCACCGCGCCGCAGCCGCGGCCCGAACCGGCCCGTGACCGTGAGCCTGCGCTCATGCCTGTGCACATGAGGGAGGGCCCGCCCCCGTCCGTCAGGCCGGCGACGGGGCAACGGCCGGCCGGGGCGCGCCCGTCTCGGAGGTGCGGAGCACGACGGTCAGGCCGTCGCTCTCGACGTACCCCCAGAGGCTGCGGGCCGCATTGCTCGCCGCGAGCCGCAGGGAGGCGCGGTCCCAGGGGTCCTCGTCGGGCAGGGCCTGCTGGTCCGGCAAGTCCCGCGGTATCGGTGCGGTGTTCGGCTCGTCGCCATGGGCCGGTGTCTCCGGCCTGCCGTCAGTCACGCTGTCCTCCGCCTCAGCAGCCACGTGTCATGCCCCGGAGCCGGGGAATCCGCACGTCAGCCGCCGGACGAGTGCCCGCAGGGGCAAGCCCGAAACCGTACGGGAATCACCTGCCCTGCGTCGCCTTCTTGAAGACCTCGAAGACGGACAGGTAGTTCTGGTCGCCGTGACCGGCGGCGCGCGCCTGCTCGGCGAGCTCCTTCATCTGCCGGGGCTGGTCGGAGTGGACGCCCTGTTCCTGGCTGGTGCGGGCGATGTGTTCCAGCGCGTTCAGGTTCATGTCCAGGGTGCCGAGGTCGCCGGGATAGTGGGCCCGGTCCAGGTCGGGCGCCTGGGCGAGGAGCGTCGTGGGGTTCACGACTGCGGGCATGAACCAGCCGAGGGCGATCTCGGCGAAGTCCACCGCCGAGACGTTCGCCGAGCCGACCAGGGCCGTCGCATGGAGCCAGCCGTTCATGGTCGCGTACATCATTTCGAGCAGTGCCGTGTTGTGGAGGACCGCGAGGCCGGGGTCGGCGCCGAGGAAGCGGGGGTCGCCCAGACTCGCCAGCGCCGCCCGGTGCTTGTCGAAGACTTCCCGCGAACCGCTGTACAGGAAGACGGATTCGGGATGCCCGACGAGTGGCGGCGGCACCATGATCGCCCCGTCGAGGTACGCGAGGTCGTGGGCCTCGGCCCAGCTGACCGCCGCGTGAGCCTCCTTCGGCGTACCGGAGTTGAGGTTGACCAGGGTGCGGTGCGCCAGGGTGTCAGCGACCGGGTCGAAGATCCGGTACATGGCGTCGTAGTCCTTGAGGCACATCACCGTGACCGGGCTCGCGGACACCGCCTCGGCGAGGGTCGCCGCGCGGTGGGCCCCCTTGGCGACCAGGCCGTCGGCCTTCCCCGGAGTCCGGTTCCAGACCGTCAGGGGGTGTCCTTTGCCGAGGAGTGTCTCGGCGAGCGCCATGCCCATGGGGCCCAGGCCGACGACGGTAACGGGCGTGCTGAGGTGGGAATTTGAGCTCTGCGTTGTCATGAGCGGCACGTTAGGGTTTCACATCGGTGTGAGAGTCAACGAGTCACTGTGTGAGGGCGGTCACGTGCGCATAGGAGCCTTTTCCCGCAGGACCGGCGTCAGCCAGCGGCTGCTGCGCTACTACGAGGAACAGGGCCTGCTGGCACCGCGACGGCGGCCCAGCGGATACCGCGAGTACGAGGAAGGGGACGTCCGTACGGTGCAGAGCATCCGTACCCTCCTGGCCGCCGGCCTCAGCACCCGCACCATCGCCGAGCTGCTGCCCTGCACGGTCAACGACGGCCAGGTGCTGATGCCTGCCTGCTCCGGGATGCTCCCCGATCTGCACCGGGAGCGAGAGCGCATCGACCGCGCGATAGCGGATCTCGTAACCGCGCGCACCACGCTGGACACCGTCATTGCCGCTGCGCCGCCGTCCGGCGAGGACGTCGATGCGGATGCCTGCCTTGCTCCGGCTCTCGGGGAAGCCGTCACCCACTGAACCCGTCCCGCGGTCCGGTCGGCGCCGCGAGCCGGTCGGCTACCTGGGACCGATCTCGGCCTCGATCTGGGCGAGTTGAGCGGCGAGGATCTCCTCGAACGCGGCCTGTCGGTCCGCCCCGAGAGGGCGGACGTCGCGGGCGAAGTGGGCCAGGGCGGGGAAGCGTTCGGGGTCGGCGCCCAGTACGGCGACGCGGAACAGCTCCATGCCCTGTTCGTACTCCTCGGCGGTCATGATGCTGACCCCGGCCTCGGAGGCGATCAACGAGGCGATGAGCACGACGAGTCGGTGGTAGCGCGCCGGGATCTCCTCGTCGGGCAGCCCCGACTCCCGTAGCGCCTGCAGGACTTCCTCCATGACCAGCCGGGAACCGGCGCCGCCCGACGCGTAGCGCCCCCAGGCCGCGGCGAGTTGGGGCTGCTGCCCGAACGCCTCGCGCACCCGCAGCGCGAGGGCGGTGATGCGCTGCTTCCAGTCACCCTCGGGGCGGTAGCCGTCCATGGCGGCCACAAGGACCCGGTCCGCGACCGCCCGCAGCAGCTCCGTCTTGCTGCGGAAGTGCCGGTAGAGGCTGGAGGAGTCCGTCCCGAGCGTCGCGGCGAGCTTGCGCACGCTGAACGACTCGGCGTCGCTCGTGCGCAGCAGCTCCGCCGCCGCATCCAGGATCTCTTCGGTCGACCAGCGCCTGCGACCTGCCATTTCGCTCCTCTCTCCGGCCCTCAGCCTAACCTATGCACTTGCCGTTGCACGCACTGCGTGCATAATCGGGGCATCAGTGCGTGCCGGGGGCCCGCCCCGGGACTACGAGAGGACGCCTGCCGTGAGCCCTGCAGTGAGCAGCGAGTTGGATCCCGCACAGCTGAACGCCGCCCTGGAGAACGTCCACCAGGCCGGCATGCCCGGCCTGTTCGCCGAGGTGCGCGACGGCGACCAGGTCTGGCGCGGCGCCGCGGGCGTCGCCGACGTCACCACCGGCCGCCCCGTCACCGCCGACATGCGCCACCGCGTCGGCAGCGTCACCAAGCCCTTCACCGTCGCCGCGGTGCTGCAGCAGGCCGAGCGCGGCCGGATCGATCTGGACGCGCCGATCGGCACATACCTTCCCAAGCTGGTCCCCGGACCCCGCGGCGACGCGATCACGGTCCGGATGCTGATCAACCACACCAGCGGCCTCGCCGAGTACCTCCCGTACGCCTACCCCTCCCTCAAGGGGTTCCCGGTACCCGCGAAGACCGGGCCGCAGAGCCTGGACGACAGCCGGTTCACTCGGTTCGACCGCACCGAGCTGACCGCGATGGGCGTCGACGCACCTCCCGCCGGCGCCCCGGGCAGCACTCCCGGGGTGTACTCCAACACCAACTACCTGCTCCTGGCCGAACTCCTGGGAGAGGTGACCGGCACGACGGCCGAGCAGTGCATCACCGAGAACATCATCGAGCGCGCCGGGCTCCGCGACACCGAACTCCCCACCGGACCGCACATCGACGGACCGCACTCACAGATCTACGAGTCGTGGTTCGGGATGATCGACCCGCCGCGCGACTTCAGCGTCTACGACATGTCCTTCGTGGGACCGGCGGCCTCGCTGATATCGACCGTCGCGGACCTCAACCGCTTCTTCGGCATGCTGCTGGCCGGCGAGATCGTCAGCCCGTCGTCCCTCGCCCAGATGCAACACACCGTCCCGGTCGTCTCCCAGGAGGGCAAGCTCATCGAGTACGGCCTCGGCCTGTACCCGATGAAGTCGCCCGGCCGGCCCGCCTTCTGGGGCCACGGCGGCACGACCTGGGGCGCCGGCACCCTGGCCATGACCCGCGCCGACGGCGGGCGCCAACTGGCCGTCGCCGTGAACCTCCAGCGCTGGCACACCCTCGACTCCACGGGCAGGCCCCAGCCCCATCCCGTCGACGCCGCGCTGGAGGCGCTGTATCAGGTGGCGATGTACGGCTGACACGGGATCGCGTGTGCGAGCACGGCCGGCAGGCGCGGACGCGGCGTCCGGGCCGGGGGCGACGCGGACGGGCGGTCTCGACGGCCCGGTGTCCCTGACCGCGCAGGGCGCGCCCCATGACGTGACGACCGTCCGCGCGGCGCTCACGCATGCCTTCTCCGTCGAGGACACGGGGTCGGTGTCCGGGGACCAGGAACGCGAGAGCCAGTTCCGGCTCACTCCGCGCTGACGGCCGACCGCCGCTCCTCCCCAAGCAGCCGCCGCTGTCGGCCGGTTGCCTCGGTGCGATCGCCGCCAGGGTCTGACTGTGCGTCGCCCTCCCCCCTACGCTGAGCAGATGACCCGCTGCATACGGGCCCGCCGCGAGCGTGCCGCCGACGACCGGCAGGAGTGCCGATGACCCGAAGGAGCAGCAGGTCCGCCGACTTGCGGCTGCTGCCTCTCGGCGGGGAAGGGCCCGAACACGTCACCGGTGACGGCAGGGGCGGGCTCCTGACCGGTGTGGCGGACGGGCGCATCCTGTGCGTCGACCCCGCCACCGGCCGGGTGCGCGAGGTGGCCCACACCGGCGGACGCCCGCTGGGCCTGACGCTGCGGTCCGACGGCACGCTGCTCGTGTGCGACGCCGAGCGCGGGCTGCTGGCGGTCGACCTCGCCACGCGGACGGTACGCGTCCTGCTCACCGCCGCGCAGGGCGTCCCGCTGGGCCTGTGCAGCAACGTGGTGGAGGCCCGGGACGGGACCGTGTACGTGACCGATGCCAGTGCCCGCCACGGCCTGCCGGACTGGAAGCGCGACCTGCTGGAGCACATCGGCACCGGCCGGCTGATCCGCCTCTCCCCCGACGGTTCCGCCGAAGTCCTCCTCGACGGCCTCCAGTTCGCCAACGGCGTGGTCCTCACCGCGGACGAGTCGTACGCGGTGGTCGCCGAGACCGGCGCGTACCGCCTCGTCCGCGTCCGGCTCGACGGTGAGCGGGCCGGGGAGCACGACGTCCTGGCCGATGCGCTGCCCGGCTTCCCCGACAACCTCACGGTCGCGGACGACGGCCTGATCTGGGTCGCGCTCGCCGGACCGCGCGACCCGCTGGTCGAACTGCTGCACAGGGGCCCGGCGGCCCTGCGCCGGACGCTCGCGGCGCTGCCGCCGCGTCTGCTGCCGGGCCCGCGCCCTTCGGTCCGCGCACTCGCCCTCGCCCCGGACGGCCGCACGGTCCACGACGTCCGGCGGCGGCCCCGGGGCTTCCGCATCGCGACCAGCGCGTACCACGCCGGGGGACGGCTGTGGCTCGGCAGCCTGCGGGGCGGGGTGCTCGCGGCGACGGAGCTGCCACCGCCGCCCGCAAGGGAGACCGGGCCGGCCTGACCGACCCCGGACCGATCCCCGCCCGACCCCGGACCGACCCCGGTCCGAACCCCGACGCCCCCTTGCCGAGCAGGGATCACGCCTTGGCCCGCACCCCCCGCTCGATGCGCTCACCGATGGTCTTGTCGATGTTCGACCAGTACGCGAAGGCCCTCACCAGCACCGGTTCGCTCACCCCGTCGAGCAGGTGCCCGACGACGTTGTCCACGAGACGGTCGCGGGCGGCGTCGTCGAGGACCTCACGCACCAGGGTGCCCGGCTGCCCCCAGTCGTCGTCCTCGGCGTGCTCGACGTAGGCGGTGCGGGTGATGTCGCCGTCGGCGTACCAACTGGGCGGGGTGCCGTGGCGATCCGTGTCGGCCGCCGGGCCGCCCTTGGAGTTCGGCGCGTACACCGGGTCCTTGGTCTTGCGGTAGGCCATGGCGCCGTCTTTGGAGTAGGTGCGCACGGGCGCGACGGGGGCGTTGACCGGCAGCTGCTGGTAGTTGCCGCCGATGCGGTGGCGGTGCGCGTCGGCGTAGGAGAACAGCCGCGCCAGCAGCATCCGGTCGGGGCTCGGACCGATGCCAGGAACCAGGTTGTTCGGCTGGAACGCCGCCTGCTCGATCTCGGCGTGGTGGTCCGTCGGGTTGCGGTCCAGGGTCATCCTGCCGACCTCGACGAGCGGGTAGTCGGCGTGCGGCCACACCTTGGTCAGGTCGAACGGGTTGAAGCGGTAGGTGGCGGCATCGCCGTACGGCATGAGCTGCGCGAACAGCGTCCAGCTGGGGAAGTCGCCGTCGCGGATGTGCTCGAAGAGATCCCGGGTGTGGAAGTCGGTGTCCGCCGCGCACATCTGGTCGCCCTCGTGCTGGGTGAAGTACTCGATGCCCTGGTCGGTCTTGAAGTGGTACTTCACCCAGAACCGCTCGCCCTCGGCATTGATCCACATGTAGGTGTGCGAGGTGTAGCCATTCATGTGGCGCCAGGTACGCGGAATGCCGCGGTCCCCCATCAACCACGTGACCTGGTGCGCGGATTCGGGCGAGAGGGTCCAGAAGTCCCACTGCATGTCGTGATCGCGGAGGTTGTTGTCCGCCCGGCGCTTCTGGGACCGGATGAAGTGCTGGAACTTCATCGGGTCCTTCACGAAGAAGACCGGGGTGTTGTTCCCGACCATGTCGTAATTGCCCTCGGCGGTGTAGAACTTCACCGCGAAACCGCGTGGGTCACGCCAGGTGTCCGGGCTGCCGCGCTCCCCGGCGACGGTGGAGAACCGAGTCACCAGCTCGGTCCGGGTGCCCGGCTGGAAGAGCGCGGCCTTCGTGTAGGCACGGACGTCGCCCGTGACCTCGAAGTGACCGAAAGCGCCGCTGCCTTTGGCGTGCGGCTGCCGTTCGGGAATCCGTTCCCGGTTGAACTGCGCCATCTGCTCGATCAGATAGGAGTCCTGCAGCAGGATCGGCCCGCCGGCACCGACCGTGAGCGAGTGCTCATCGCTTTCGACCGGAACTCCGGCGTCCGTGGTGGTCGCTTCACCTGTGATGTCATTCATGGGCTGCGCACACCTTTCGATGGGTGTTTTCTCGCATACGGACGTACGGGTTTACGGGCATACGGGATAAACCGGCACTTAGTCCATCCTGCGGCTCCTTGCCCGACGCGGCCATTTGTCGGGGGGCGGGCCACGACCGGCCTGCGGGCATACGACGGGGCCGGGCCGCAGTGGCCACGGCCCGGCCCCGCCCCTCCCTCTGCCCTCACACGGCCGGCCGTCAGATCATGGGACGGCCGGGCGAGCCCGGAGCACCAGGAGTGCCCGGCGTACCCGGCGTACCCGGTGCGCCCGGCGTACCCGGTGTGCCCGGCGTACCCGGTGTGCCGTAATGCGAGCCGAGCTGCTCGTGATAGCCGGGGTCACCGAGGTGCTTTTCCTTGTCGAACTCCGGCGCGCCCTTGATCTCGGCCTTGGTCCGCGCCACGTGGATCGTCTCTGCCTCGACATCGATGCTCACGATGGTGCCCGCAGGCAGCAGGACCTCCTTGCCGAAGATCCACATGCCCGTGTCCACCACGATGTACTGCGAACCGACAGCGTTGGAATACTTGTCGACCTTGCCGATGTGCCCGTCGGTCGCCTCCACCCTGTACCCCGTCAGATCACAGGTCGGCGTGTGGCCGGCGCCGGCCGGGTAGTTCCACATGTTCTCGCTCATGGCGGTACCTCCGCCCATCAGCCGCTCCCGGTCAGGCGGTGCAGGGCTGCACCGTCCGTCCTGTCCGGCGGCCCCACCCGACTATCCGGAGAACCGACCCCTAAACAGACCGAGTCGGCCAGAGCCGGCGCCGAGTCGAGACCGGCGCAAGGTCGAGACGTATCGGCCCGGCTAGTGTTCCCGGCACACCAGTCGACAGCAGCAGCACCGGCCGCAAAAGGGATGAATCGTGACAGCGGTGACCGTGACCTCCTTGTTCCTCTCCTGCTTCGAGGCCATGCGGCGCGGGGAGTTGATCCACCGCAGAAGCAGGCGGGACAAGGAGTTCCACTTTCAGGACTGGGTGGGCGATCGTCTCGACCAGACGGGCTTCGGCTGGGAAGAGACGAAGAGGAACAAGTATCCGGACTACGTCGTCACCGATCACCTCGAGGGTTACGAGGTGAAGGGGCTCGAAGATCCGGGCCGACAGGCCGATTTCGACTGCAACAGCCAGCTCGCGACGGGTGTGCACGACGGACGGTCCATCTACTACGTCTTCGGCAGATATCCCAAGAGGCCCGAGGGAGATGAATTCCCCGTTCTCGATCTCGTCGTCTGTCATGGCGATTTCTTGAATGCCCACCACGACTACGAGCACAAGAACGACAGCTTTCGCGACTTCGGCTCCTACGGAGACATATTGGTGCGCGACCGCAAGATGTACGTCGCGCCAACTCCCTATGCGCTGGCGGACGGTCTGGTCGGAAACTGCACGCTGATCGCGCCCGAGAATGAGGAGCTCGACGAGCTCGACGCCCTGCAGTCGGTCGGCCGTCTGGTGCGGACCGATGCTGATAGAATCGCGGCGAAATACACCTTCGACTTCGACGACAACACGCTGCGCACGGAACTCGTAGAGAATCCAACAGCCGGGACCGCACGCAGCTTTGTGGCGTACAGGGCAGCAGGAGATCCAGCTGGCGCAGTTGTCATGAAGCCCGCCAGGCGAACCCCTCGCAAGTACTCAACCGGATGAGATCGATGAATAACCCGAGCGCCGACGACCTGGCCCTCTTCGATACGGAGTCCCAGTCTCACTCGCGCGTTCCGGCCTCGTCCGCACTTGAGTCCTCCTTCCCTGCGGTGGAACTCAGCAAGATTGCTGAGAACGAGTCGTGGCGCAAGGAAGTCCACCGCCCCGCGACCAGTACGCACAAGTGGTGGGCCAAGCGCCTGGGCAGTGTCTTTCGCGGCATTCTCGCCGCCGCCGTCACCGAGGCGGAGGGCGATGCTCTGCGTACCTACAGCAGTGCCGTCACCCTTCCCGGTGTGGTCGTCTTCGACCCCTTCGCGGGGTCCGGCACGACCGTTGTCGAAGCGGTGAAAATGGGCGCATCGGCGATCGGTTCGGACATCAATCCGGTCGCGACGCTCGTTCAGCGTCAGGCCGTGCAGCGGTGGGATCCCGCTGAATTGCGGGGCGCCTTCAAGGCCGTCGAGACCAGGTGCCGGGACGAGATCGACCGCGTCCACCGCACCGAAAGCGGAGAGACGGTCCTCTACTACTTCTGGGTCACGGCGGCACACTGCCCGCAATGCGACGCCAGGATCCGCCTCTTTTCCAGTCATGTGTACTCGCAGCACGCCTACCCGAAGCGAGTTCCCGAAGCCCAACTGGTCTGCCCTGAATGCCTGGATGTACAGACCGGCCGCTATGACTTCGATGCGGCGACGTGCCGCAATGGGCATCGCTTCGGCAAGGAAGGCGCCGTCAGCCGCAGTCAGGTCACCTGCCCCGGAGGCCATACGTCCAAGGTGCTCGATGCCCTGAAGGGGAGAGTTCCCGAGCGGGAGATGTTCGCGAAACTCGTTCTGGGCAACGACGGCAAGAAGCGGTACGAGCCCGTCGACGCGTTCGACAGGGCCCTGTACGCGGAGTGCGCGGACCTCCTCGCCACCGCCGAGCAGGAACTGGTGCTGCCGACCGGCCGGCTCGACCTCGGGGAGAACACGCGCCAGGCCATGCGGTGGGGGTTCACCGAGTGGCGCCAGTTCTTCAACGACCGGCAGCTCTACTCGCTGGGGCTCCTCGGCGCCGCGATCCGTGACCTGGACGTGGGCGAGGCCGAGCGGGAGGCGCTGGTCGCCCTGTTCTCCGGGACCCTCGAATTCAACAACATGTTCTGTTCCTTCAAGGGCGAAGGAACAGGAGCCGTCCGGCACATGTTCAGCCATCACATCCTGAAGCCCGAACGCACACCGCTGGAAGCCCACCCGTGGGGAACGCCCGCCTCGTCCGGCTCCTTCTCCACGTTGTTCCGTAGCCGCGTCCTCCGCGCCCACGACTACAAGAGCACCCCCTTCGACCAAGTGCTGGTCGACGGGCGCGTGCAGAGAGCGACGGGGTTGTCGGTTCCGTTCGACGGGCAACTCGTGGACGGCTGGCCCGAGAGCGGGCTCACAAAAGGCCACGACGTCTACATCCGAAACGGCGATTCATCCCGGACGGACATCCCTTCCGAATCCGTCGACCTCGTCATCACCGACCCCCCCTACATGGACAACGTCCACTACTCGGAACTCGCCGACTTCTTCCACGCCTGGCTCACCGGCATGAAGCCCTTCCCCGGCTACCCCGCCGAAGGGACGACCAGAAACACGGAGGAAGTGCAGAGCGCCGACCCGCCGCAGTTCAGGGACGCGATCTCGCGGGTCTGGAAGGAATGCGAACGGGTCCTGAAACCGGGCGGGTTGCTGGCCTTCACATATCACCAGGCGCGGCTCTCCGGCTGGGTGAGCATCGTGGAGGCCCTCGCCGACGCCGGTCTCGCCGTCACGGCCATCCAGCCGATCAAGGGCGAGATGAGCACCAGCGTCACGAAGGGCGGCAAGGAACCGTCGAACCTGGACTCCATCATCGTGTGCAGGAAGCGGGCCGAAGTCCCCTCCGGCGACAGCTCACCGGAAGCCGCGGCCCTGCGGGGCGAGCGGCTCCTCGGCGAACTGCGGGACGCCGGTGTTCAGGTGGGCGTCGGCGACGTCAAGTCCGTGATCCGGGGGCAGGTGCTGGCGCTGCACACGCTCGGCCGGAGCGGAGACAGAGACGGATACGGGGACGGGGACGGGGACGGGGGTATTTCCGGTCTCGCGGAGCTGGCGGATTCCCTCGCGGAAGCGAGCGTCACCAGGCTGTGCCGCGCGCCATGAGGGCTTCCGTGGTGCGCCTCAGGTCGTTGATGAAGAGGCGGGCGAGGTCCGGGGTGAAGCCCGTACGCAGGACCAGGCGCAGCACGGCGATGTGCTCGCAGTTCGCGGGGAAGGCGTAGGCGGGGAGCTGCCAGCCCCGGGCGCGCATGGCGTCCGAGACGTCGAAGACCGTGAAGTCGCCGGCGCCGGGAGCGGCGGGGCCGGCGGGGGCGAGTCGGAACGCCAGGGCGGGGAGTTCGGAGCCGTCGGTGATCAGCTCGTACGGGCCGAGGCGTTCGATCTCCAGGGCGAGGGAGCGGGCGGTGCGGCGGCTCTCGGCCGCGAGGCGCCGCAGGCCCGCGAAGCCGTACCGCAGAAAGCTGTAGTACTGCGCGACGACGTGCGACCCGGGCCGGGAGAAGTTGAGCGAGAAGGTGGGCGAACTGCCGCCCAGATAGTCGACGTTGAGGACGAGGTCGTCCGGGAGCGCGGCGCCGTCGCGCCACAGGGCCCAGCCGATACCGGGGAAGACATGGCCGTACTTGTGCCCCGAGGTGTTGATGGACGCGACGCGCGGGAGCTGGAAGTCCCAGCGCAGGTCCGGGTCGAGGAACGGCGCGACCAGGGCGCCCGAGGCCCCGTCCACGTGGACGGGGATGTCCGTTCCGGTGGCGGACTGGTGCCCGTCGAGGACCGCGCAGATCTCGGCGACCGGCTCGTAGGAGCCGTCGAACGTCGACCCGAGCACGGCGACGACGCCGATGGTGTTGTCGTCGCAGTAGGCGGTGAGGCCGTCGGCGGTCAGGTGGTGGCGGCCGGGCTCCATCGGGACGCAACGGGGCTCGACCTCGAAGTAGTTGGCGAACTTCTTCCAGCAGACCTGGACGTTCGCGCCCATCACGATGTTCGGCCGGGCCGTGTCCTTGCCCGCCGCGCGGCGGCGCGCCTGCCAGCGGCGCTTGAGGGCGAGCCCGCCGAGCATGGCCGCCTCGCTGGACCCGGTGGTGGAGCAGCCCCGCACGAGCTCGGGGCGCGGGGCGTGCCAGAGCCGCCCCAGCATCCGTACGCACCGCTCTTCCATGGCCGTGATCCGCGGGTACTCGGCCCGGTCCGCGAGGTTCTTCTCGGCCGTCTCCTGCATGAGCTGCCGGGCCTGCGGCTCCATCCACGTGGTGACGAACGTGGCGAGGTTCAGGCGTGCGTTGCCGTCCAGCATCAGCTCGTCGCGCACCCTGCGGCAGGCGTCGTCGGGCGACATCTCGGTGGCCGGGAGCTCGGTGGGGGTCCGCTCGACGACCAGGAGTTCGGCCTCGGACTGCGGCTCGGGCAGGGGCGGTCGGGCGGGAGAGACGGAAGGGGTGGGAGAAGCGGTAGGCAGAGGGCCGGCGATCAGGGAGTCGAACTCGGCGTCCGGGCGGACGTCGGTATCCGGGAGGGACATGGGGACCTTTCTGGTTCGGTCACGCACTCGCGTACAACCAGACGCTAGAGAGGCCAGGGGTCGGGCATCGCTGAGAATTGCCCCGATCTAGTGACCGATTTGCTCAACGATGAGATGAATTTTCCGGAAGCGAATCCTGATCATGAAGTCCGTATGACCTCATGCACCCACCGCACGCACCTCAGGGGTTCGCGAGCAGCCGGTCAAGGGCCCGGCGCGTGCGCACCGCGGCCACGTCGGGGGCGCCCAGAAGCTGGATCTCCTGGTTCAGGGCCAGATAGACGCCGACGATCTCGTACGCGATCTGCTCCGGCTCGGTCCCCGCAGGCAGCTCCCCCGCCGCGACAGCGGTGCGCACCTCGCCCGTCAGGCGCCGCCGCCAGAGCCTGACGAGGCGCGCCACCGCGTCCCGCAGCACCCCGTGCCGGGCGTCGAACTCGACGGCCGCCGTCGTGAACAGGCAGCCACCGGGGAAGACTTCGCGCTCCGCCTCCAGATACGAGAACCATGCCTCGCAGACCGCGCGCAGCCGCAGCAGACCGGGCCGTTCATGCTGCGCGCCCTCCCACACCACCCTGGAGAAGATCGCGGACGCCCCCTCGAGGGCGGCGAGTTGAAGGGCTTCCTTGGTGCCGAAGTGCCCGAGGATCCCGGCCTTGCTCATGCCGAGGTCGGTGGCGAGCCGCCCGATGGTCAGGCCCTCGAGTCCGTCGACCGAGGCGAGCGAGATGGCGCGGTCCACGATGCGCTCCCGCGTCCTGCGGGCCTCTGCGACGGACTTGCGGGGACTCATGTCGCCCATCGTAGCCAACGGCCCCCCATTTAACTTCCGACCGATCGGTTGCTATATTCCGGGCGTCGCAAGCCAGACCCTTCGCTTCGCCTCTCTCAGGAGTGCCTCATGTCCGGATCCCGCATCGCCGCCCTGGGCCACTACCAGCCCACCCGCGTCCTCACCAATGACGACCTGGCCGGCATGGTCGACACCAGCGACGAGTGGATCCGCCGCAGGACCGGGATCGCCACCCGCCGCATCGCCGCCCCCGACGAGTCGGTGACCGACATGGCGGCCGCCGCCGCGGGCAAGGCCCTCTCCGCCTCCGGCCTCCGGCCGTCCGACATCGGCATGGTCACGGTCGCGACCTGCACCGCCATCGACCGCTGCCCCTCCACCGCCGCCCAGGTCGCGGGCCGCCTCGGCATCCCGGCCGCCGTCGCCTACGACCTCAACAACGGCTGCGCCGGGTTCACCACCGCGCTCGCGGGCGCCGACCACGCCGTACGGGCCGGGGCCGCCCGGCACGCCCTCGTCATCGGCGCCGAGAAGATGTCCGACGTCACCGACTACACCGACCGCAGCACCTGCGTCCTCCTCGGCGACGGTGCGGGCGCGGCCGTCGTCAGCGCCCATGAGACGGCGGGCATCGGCCCGGTGGCCTGGGGTTCGGACCCCACTCGGGGCAGCGCCGTGCGCCTGCTCGACGACTGGCACCCGCACTTCGCGCAGGACGGCCAGACCGTCTTCCGCTGGGCCACCACCGCGCTGCCCGCCATAGCGCGCGACGCCTGCGACCGGGCCGGAATCGCCCTCACCGACCTCGCGGGCGTCGTCACCCACCAGGCCAATCTGCGGATCATCGAGGCCATCACCCGCGCGCTGGACCTCCCTGCCGACACGGTCGTCGCCACCGACGTCGTCGACTCCGGCAACACATCCGCCGCGTCGGTCCCGCTGGCCCTGTCCAAACTGACCGAACGCCGCACGGTCCCCGCAGGCGCCCCGGTACTGCTCCTCGCCTTCGGCGGCGGCCTGTCCTGGGCGGGCCAGGTCATCACCTGCCCCTGATTCCCCGCCAGGCACTGGAGCAAATCCGGGCAGAAGGAGCAGAGTTCAGCGCATTGCCCACTCGAACTCGCATGACGATCGACTGCGCGGCACGTTCCCTGCCCTTCCCGGACCACGAAGCCCGCTGAAGGGGCGCCCCATGTCGTTCACGGACTGGTTCGACCGGGGCTGCGTGGATTGGCCTGCCTGGTAAATGCGGTGGGCCTGAAGAAACGCAACACCTGTGCCGGTTAAGGCTGTTCTGCCGGGGCGATGGTATGAATTCCCACTCCGTGGTTAGATGGGACTTCCCCTCAGCCGCAGCAAACACAGGGAAGCACCGTGGCGCAAAAAATCGTTACCCTCTACATCGACGACCTCACCGGTGAGGAGTCCGAAGAGGCCGCAACGCACACGTTTTCTGTCGACGGCGTGGCCTACGAGATCGACCTCGGACCGGACAGCTACGAGCAGATGCTCGGCGCGTTCGGACCCTTTATCAAGGCCGCCCGTAAGACCGGGCGTACGAAGGGCCAGGGGGCGAAGCGCCAGTCCGCGACGGGCAGTAACAGCTCCGACACTGCGGCGATCCGCGCCTGGGCGAAGGACAACGGCTTCGAGGTCAATGACCGCGGCCGAGTCCCCGCGTCGATCCGTGAGGCTTACGAGAAGGCCAAGTCCTAGTAGACGAGCGCCGTTCTGATGCCCCCTCTCCATCTGGTGAGGGGGCATCGTGCTGCCGTGACTCGGACCGTCTGCACGGGCTGGTGCGTCCGCCTTTCTTTCTGAGAGATTGCTTTCTTCACGTCCTGGCCATGCTGCCGTATGTTCGAAAAGCGAAGAAGAGGACGCTGTTCTCTCCCTCGCTGCTTCATCGCCTCGCCGCCGCGCCGCTTCGCCGCCTCGCGGGAGGGGGCGCCTCAAGGTCGGGGCGCTCAGGGCCGGTCTGCTTGCTGTTGATCGTTCTCGGTGTTTGCGATTGCCGCTGTGCTCGCATTCGCACTCGGGGAACGTCTCCCTCCCCGCCGGGGAAAACCATGATGGGTCGCTCCTGCCCGAGTGTTACGTTCGAGGGGCCGGCCGCGGGACTTCGGTGCGACTTCCGACTCTTGCCTGTACAGCAATGCATTCGCAGTTCGTGCCCCCATTCCCCGGCCGGCGCCCACTCACCGACGGGGACACCATGGAGACGCACGCCGACCTGATCGCCGCCGAGGACGTGCTGCAGTTCGTGAACGCGGCCATCACCTCGAGCGGCCAGCGCGAGTTCCGCTCGGACGCGGCCGAGCAGCACATGTCCCTGGACTTCCTGCACGAGTACGTGCGCGTCAACTACCGCGAGCTGTACGCCGCGACCCTCGCCCTCGACATCAACGACCACAACGCCGCCCGGATCGTCGAGCGGCTCCTGGTCACCGCGAGCGAGGTCGGCGCCGGGCAGCGTCCCGCCGAGGGGCGGCTCATCGCCGCCCGGCTCGCCGCTCTGCCGCCGCAGCGCGTGTACCGGCTCTTCGGCGCGGTGCGCCGGGCGGGCGTCAACAACCGACGCACCCGCGCGATCATGCGCGACTGGATCGCGGCACGGCCCGATGCGGGCTTCGACGCCGTGAAGTACCGGAGCGGATTCAAGGCCGTGGCCCGGCATGTGCATCTGCCCTTCGACCGCGACCGCGACGGAGACAGCAAGGGCAGCGGTGATACGGGCTCCGCCGACAGCGGGCACCCCGCCGAACTCGGCGACTTCCTCTTCGCGCCGCACGCCCGCGTCCGCTACGACCACCCGCTCCTCGACACCTTCCGCCGCGCCCACTACGAGCAGGGCGCCCTCTACCAGCTGCCGTTCACGGTCGCCGAAGGGTTCGCCACCAGGCACGGCATCCCGCGCAAGGTGTTCCTGGAGCGGATCGCGCCGCGGATGACCCGCCTTGAGCGGCTGCGGCTGCAGGGTTCGGCGCAGGCCCACAAGGCCGAGGTGGCCGTGGACCTGGGCGCCATGCCGCTGACCCGGCTCGCCTCGTACGTCCTGTCGCTGGACCTGGACACTCGGGCCGCGCGACGCGGGGAGCTCACGGACGCTCTGCGGGCTGCCGCACGCCGCGTCGCCGGGCCGTACGCCGGGACATGGGGGCGGGTCGCGGCGGTCCTCGACGACAGCTTCTCGGCCTCGGGCTCCGGGCAGAAGCGCCGCCGCCCGCTGGCCGTCGCCCTCGCCTGCCACTTCCTGCTCGCCGAACTGGCCGAACGGGATGAGCGGGATGAACTGGCAACGGAATACGTGCCGTTGTGGGCCTCGGGCCGCACCGACCCGCTGCTCGCCTACCCGTACGGGCCGACCCCGCTCGGCATGCGCGTCCTGGACGCCCTCGACCACTCCCCCGACCGCCTGGTGATCGTCTCGGACGGCTGGGACAACGCGCCGCCCGGCCTGGCCGGTGAAGTGCTGAGGGTGTGGCGCACGCGGCTCGACCCCGACCGCCGTACCAGCGTCGTCCACCTCAACCCCGTATACGACGCTGCCGACTTCGACGTGCGCCGTCTCGCCCCGAGCGTGCCCACGGCCGGGGTCCGGGACGCGGAGGACCTGCCCGCGCTCGTGGAGCTCGCGCAGTTCGCGGAGGGGCGGACGGGGTTCGCGGAGCTGCGGGCCTACATGGACGACCGCGTGGCCGCCTTCACCGGCGCCGACCACGCCCAGACCACCGACACAGAGACCAACAGCACGCAGAGCGCCGACGCACGGACCGTCAGCACCTCCTCCGCAGAGAAGACCACGTCATGAACCGGCTCGACCTCACCGGACTCGCCACCCGCCCCGCCCAGGTGTGGGGCGGCATCCGCCTGGTGCCGCTGGTCCGCGAGGAGCCGATCACCGATCTGCGGCTGCGCCGCGAGCTGTTCGAGGACGCGCTCCTCGCCGTGGAGGCGGGCCGCGGGACCGTCTACACCTCGTACGTCCCGCACGGCTTCGTGGCCGACTGGGCGCGCGACGGCCGGTGGCAGGCGGCGTACGGCACCCAGCTGTGCCGGGACTACGACACCCCCGACGACGAGCCCGTGCACGCCGTCCCGCTGCGCCGCCTGGTCCAGCGCGCCGGCGCCCAGCGCCTCCGCTTCCTCCCGCTCCACCTGGCCATGGACGGCTACCTCGCCCTCCACTTCGGCGGCCCCTCCGTCCTGTGGGACGAGTGGTCGCAGCGGGCGCTGCGCCGGGGTCTGTCGCCGCGCGCCGAGATGGCGTACGCGGGCGCGGCCGTCGAGGGCCTCGACGACGCCCTGCGGATCTTCGAGATCCACCCGGGGCAGTGCGGCGTCATGGTGTACGCCGCCGACGCGCTCGCCGCCGCGTTCGTGGTGCCGCACCCCGACGACTACCGCGCCCTGCACGCCTCGCTGCTGCAGGACATGTACGGGGAGCTGGTGTACCAGCACGCGTACTACGGGCAGCCGGTGCCCGAGTTCACCGCGAGGATCACCGATGAAGGGCGGATCCGGTCGCTCGCGGACCTGCGCGCGGCCGCCCGCGGGCAGGAGCACGCCTGGGCCGAGGCGCATGACACGCAGATGGCGAACGGACTGCTCGACGAGGCGTACGAGTTCCGTCAGCTGCGGCGCATGGGCGGGTACCGGCTCGTGCGGTTCCTGCCGCCCTTCGAGCGGCAGCGCGAGCAGCACATCGGCGAGGCGATCACCGATCTCAAGGGCCGGGTCGCGTACCTGAAGACGATCCGCCTCGGCGAGAACCAGATCCGCCGCGGCCACCTGCTCTCCCAACTGTCGCGGCACGACTGGAACTTGGAGAACACCGCGGCCACGCTCGGGGCGTCCCCCGTGGAGCTGGTGCGCCGGATCCGGGCGGCCGGTTTCGACGGGCTGCTGAAGCGGCATGTGGTGGAGTCGGCTCAGCGGGGGCGTTGGGGCGACTGAGGGGCCGGGGAGACCGAGGAGAACGAGGCGGCCGCAATTCCCCAGTCGAGTGCCCCAGACCCACACTTGTCCCCCTCACGCACCCCCAGGAGCAGCCTTCCTGCGGGACGGGCGGCGGTGCGCGCTCGTCGACTTCGAGCGGGGCACGGCAGGGCCGAGCGGCTCATGAGAGGGGTCTTCGCGTGAGCGACGAGTCCCGGCCTCCACCCCACGCCCCCTGCCGGTACCGGCTGATCGCGGACGTGGTCCAGGTCCTGCTCCGCCCGAACGGCTTCGCCCTGTGCGTCCGCAGGACCGCCACATCCCCCGTCGCCCCGCTGCAACTCACCCTCGTGGGCGGCCACTTGGAACCAGGAGAGCCCCTGGACCAGGCGGCCCGAAGGGAGGCCCGCGAGGAGACCGGCGTCCACGTCGACGCGTCCCACCAGGAGTTCCGCGGTCTCGTGCACTACAACGACCCCCTCGGCGAGGACCGGATCACCGAGGGACCCTCGTATCTGGCGCTGAACTGGCCCTCCTGCGACGAGGAGGGCGTGTCGTGAAAGGAACCGTCCCGTTGGGATACACACAGCAGCACGAGTGGCACGAGCACTACAGCAGCGGCAAGGGCTTCCGCCCGCTCGTCGCGTCCGAACGCGCCCTGCTGGCCCGGACGGTGCGCCCGGACGGGCACCCGGCCCGGCACCCGGACGGCAGCGGTGCGGCTACCGCTCTCGACGTCGGCTGCGGGCTCGGCGAACTGGCCGTCTTCCTCCGGGACTTGGGGTATGCGGTCGATGCGGTGGACTACGCGGAGTCGGCGATCGAGGCCGCCGCGGCGGGGGCCGGTAGGGCGGGGGCGAGTGCAGCGGGGGCCGGTACGGCGAAGGCCAGTGCGGGCGACGGCTCCGCGACCGAGAGCGACACCGACACCGACACCGACACCGAGATCGCCGCGGGTGACGCCGACGCCGCCCGCGGCGCCCTTCGCTTCCTGCACCACGACATCGAGCGCGACGACCTCGCGGTCCTCCCCCACACCTCGTACGACCTGATCACCTTCCGGCTCTCGTACGCCTTCCTCCATGACCGCGTCCGCCTCATGCACCGCCTGCGCGAGCTGCTGAAGCCGGGCGGCACCGTCTGCGTCCTCACTCCGGTCGCCGACTCCGTGCCCGAGCACCGGCGGGACATCGCGCTCGACGAGGCGGAGATCACCGCGCTGGCCACCGGCTGGGAGACGGTGGAGCGGCACGACGCCGACGGCCTCGCGCTCCTGCTGCTGCGCGGCCCCTCGCCCGCGGCGGTCACCTACTCCAGCAAGGGACGGCCCACCCCGCACGCGCTCACCGGGGCTGGCGTCGTCGTCACGGACGCGGCGGGGCGGGTGCTGCTGGGCTGGTCGGTCGCCCGTGACGTGTGGGAGCTGCCCGGCGGGAAGAACGATGCGGACGAGGCGTTCGCGGTGACGGCGGTCAGGGAGCTGGAGGAAGAGACCGGTCTGCGGGCCGGGGCCGAGGACGCGCGGGTGCTCGGCATCCTCATGGACTCCGTCCACGGCATTCCCCGGGTGACCGCCGCCGTGCACGTCACCGCCTTCTCCGGCGAACCCCGGGTCAGGGAGCCGGACTTGATCCGGCGCTGGGAGTGGCACGAGGTGCGCGACCTTCCCCTCCTCGGCCAGTCCCTGTTCACACCGAGCGCGCATGTGCTCGACACGGTGTGGCCGGGGGTGCTGCCGGACTTGCCGGGCGTGCACCGGTACCAGGTCACGCAGCCGATCTCGCAGGAAGAGAGGGGGAGTTGAGCGACTCGTCCACCAATGAGGACAGCTGGGCCCACTACGGCCGGGCCCAGCTCGACCGCGGCTGCCTTCCGCCCGTCGTGCGTGACCAGCTTGCCGTGTCCGCGTCAGCCGCAACCTGCCTGCGCATGTACCAGGATCGGGTTTCTGACCACAACCGCCACGAAGAGGCAAGCCGCATGAACATGAACCAGCAGCAGCCCACCGCCCCCACTCCCGCCCCTGTCCCCTATCTCGACGCCGAGACGCTGACCCGTCTCGCCCCCATGTCCTCGGCGATCGAAGCGGTGGAAGCCGTCCTCAAGGGCGGCCTCGATCCGGAGGCGGAGCCCGCGCGCGGTGTCGTCGACGTGCCCGGTGGGCAGCTCCTGCTGATGCCGTCGTCCACCGCCTCGTACACGGGCGTGAAGGTCGCCAGCGTCACCCCAGGCAACCCCGGGCGCCAACTCCCCCGCATCCAGGGCCTGTACGTCCTCCTCGACGGCGTGACCCACACGCCCCTCGCCCTGCTCGACGCCATCGCCCTGACCTCGCTGCGCACCCCTGCCGTGTCCGGCGCGGCGATCGGACACCTCGCCGTCCCCGACGCCCGCCGCCTCCTCGTCTTCGGCACGGGGCCGCAGGCGTGGGGGCATGTCGAGGCCGTACGGGCCGTGCGGCCGAGCGTGGAGCGCGTGGACGTGGTCGGGCGGAACACCGCCCGCGTGGACGCCTTCGTCGAGCGGTGCCGGGCCGCGGGCCTGGCGGCCTCCCCCGCGTCCCCGGCGGACGTCGCCCACGCCGACGTGGTCTGCTGCTGCACCACGGCCCGCGCACCCCTCTTCGACAGTTCCCTGCTGCCCGACCACGCCACCGTCGCCGCGGTCGGCTCCCACGAACCGGACGCCCGTGAAGTGGATGAACACCTGGTGGGGCGGGCGTTGGTGGTCGCGGAGTCGCATGCCGTCGCGATGCGGGAGTGCGGTGACATCGTGCTGGCCGTGGGTGCGGGGGCCTTTGACGCCGCGCACGTGAAGACGTTGGACGCTCTGGTGCGTGGTGAGGTCGAAGTCCCGCACGGGCGGCCGCGGTTGTTCAAGTCCGCGGGGATGGCCTGGGAAGACCTCGCCGTGGCGGCGGCTGCCTACGAGGGGTGGGCCGCCTGAGCAGCTGAGAGCGACAGAGAGCGGCAGAGAGCGGCTGAGCAACCGCGCCGCCGAGCAACCGCCTCCCCTCACACCACCCGCACCTCATGCCGCACCACCGCGTCGAACAGATACCCCTGCGTGTTGTGCACCGTCGTGAGCGGCTGCCTGCGCCCCCTGGCGTCCGTCGCGCGGGCCAGCAGGCGGGTGGGACCCGAAGCCCCCGCCCCTGGGCGCCAACTCGCCGACCAGCGCGTCCAGTTGGCGGAGCGCGGCGTGTCGTGGAGGCGGGCCCGGCGCCACGTCGCACCGGAGTCCGTGCTCACGTCCACTCGGGCGATGGGGGCCGCGCCCGACCAGGAGCGGCCCGTGAGGCGGTGTGTCGTGCCCGCCCGCAGCTCCGCGTTCCAGGGGAGTTCGAAGGCCGACTTGAGGGTCTGGCGGGTGAGCGGGGCGCTCCCCTCCGCCGGGTAGGCGTCGCCGAAGAGGCGGTAGAAATCCGTGTTCCAGGGGGAGGACAGGGGCGCCGTGGACACCTCTATGTCGCCCAGCCACTTGATCGACGCTATGCCGATCCAGGATGGGACGATCAGGCGGACCGGGTGGCCGTGGTCCGGCGGCAGCGGGGCGCCGTTCATCTCGTACGCCACGATCACGTCGTCCATGGCCTTGGCCAGCGGGAGCGGGCGGCGGACCCGGCCGAGGTTGGCGCCGTCCGCGGTGACGTAGTCGGCGTCCAGGCCGCGCGGGAGGAGGTCCACCGCCCGCCTGGACACGCCGGCCAGGCGCAGGACGTCGGCCAGACGTGCGCCGCGCCAGCGGGCCGCGCCGATCGCGCCGAGGGTCCACGCCGTTCCCGCCACCTCCTCGCCCTGCTGCGTCGCGAAGAAGCTGCGCGCGTTGCCCGCGCACTCCACGACGGCCGCACGCGTCACCGACGGGAGCCGCTTGAGGTCGGCGAGGGTGAACTCCCTCGGGCCGGACGTCAGTCCGTCGCCCCACACCGTGAGCCGCCACGTCTCGGCGTCCAGGACGGGAGTCGTGGTGTGGTTGCGGACGAAGAAGTGCGAGACCGGGGTCAGGCGGCCCGTGCCCGCCAGGGACTCGAACTTCGTCTCGGCGTTCGTTCCCCGGACCGTGAAGCGGTCCGAGGGGAGCGGCTTGATGATGCCCGGTCCTGCTGCTCCTGCTGCTTCTGCTACTCCTGCTGCGGCGGCTGGGGCTGCTGCTCCTGCTGCGGCAGCCGGAGCCGCGCCCAGCGCCGTGGGCAGCGTCACCGCCGCCCCCGCCACCGCGCCCGCCGCCGCGGCCAGCCGCAGCACGTCCCTTCGGGAGGAGCCGCCAGGCGCGTCGGACTGATCCTGATCCTGAGTCTGATCCTGCTGCTGATGCTGCTGTACGTCTGTTCTCGGCACGCCGCGAGTCTAGGAACGCCACAGCGCCCCGGCCCAGGTCAACTCCCGTACTGCAATACGGCGTTCACACCGGACATGGCGCGTTCACGGAGCCGTCGTTCACGGAGTCGTCGTCGACACGATGTACACCATCGGGTGCTGCGGGTTGGAGCGGTTCACCACGATGTCCAGGGTGGGGACGGGGTCCTTCTGTTCGTGCGTGGTGCCGTACCAGGGGCCGGGGCCCGAGAAGTCCCAGCCGACGACCTTCTGGTCGCGCTTGCTGATGGTGAAGTCGTCCTTCTTCAGCTTGTCCTCGCTGGTGCCGGTCTCCTTGAGGAACTTGTCCAGGCCCTCGTTGCTCGTGAGGAACTGCACGTACAGGCGGCTGGTGCGCCAGTTGTTCGTCTCGTAGTAGGCGACCTCGGCCGACCACGGCGGGATCCACACGTCGTACAGGCGGCGCTGGACCCTGGAGGGCCAGCCCGCGGTGAGGCCCGTGGCGGAGTACTTGGCCTCCTTGTCGCGGCCGCTGTCGCGGGACTGGTTCGCGGAGATCACCAGGTAGCCGGCGGGGACGCCGATCAGCAGGACGATGATCGTCGCCGTGATCCACCGGCGGCGGATCATGTGGCGGCGGTCCTCAGGGGGGCGCTGGCCTTCGCCCGGGGAGTCCGGCGACGAGGGCTGGCGGGGCACGGTCATGGTTACTGGGTTCCCTGAGTGGTGCGGTTGGCGCGGAGTGCTTCGGCGTACCGCTCGTAGCGTTCGTAGCGCTCCACGCGCCGGCGGTTGGCGCGGCGGAAGCGACGGGCGACGAGTCGGGCCAGGTCGGCGGCGCCGACCATACCCGCTTCCGGGCCGAGCTGGGCGCGGGCGATGCGCGCCTCGGGGCGGTAGCCGCGGCCGGTGAGGTGGCGGCGGAAGGCGTCCCGGGCCGGGCCGATGAGGAGGTCGTCGGCCGCCGACACGCCCCCGCCGATCACGAAGCAGGAAGGGTCCAGGGCCGCCGCGAGGTTCGCGATGCCGACGCCCAGCCACTGGCCGATGTCCTGGAGCAGCTCCACACACATCGCGTCGCCCTCGCGGGCCAGCTCGGTGATGAGCGGGCCCGTGATGTCGGGGACGTTGCCCTGCACGCGCTCGATGATGTTGTACGCGACCGGGGAGTCCGCCGCGGCGAGCTCGCGCGCCTCGCGGACCAGGGCGTTGCCCGAGCTGTACTGCTCCCAGCAGCCGCGGTTGCCGCACGGGCAGCGGTGGCCGCCCGGGACCACCTGCATATGGCCGAATTCCCCGGCCACCCCGAATTTCCCGCGCTTGACCTGGCCGTCCTCGAGGATCGCGCCGCCGATCCCGGTACCGAGCGTGATCATGACCAGGTGGTCCTCGCCACGGCCCGCGCCGAAGCGCCACTCGGCCCAGGCGGCCGTGTTCGCGTCGTTGTCCACCATGACGGGGACGGCGAGGCGGCCGGAGATGCGGTCGCGGAGCGGCTCGTTGCGCCACGACAGGTGCGGGGCGAAGAGCACGCGGTTGCGCTCCGCGTCCACCCAGCCGGCCGCGCCGATGCCGACCGCGTGCACGTCGTGCCGGTCAGAGAGGTCGAGGACCAGCTCGACGATGGTGTCCTCGACGACCTTGGGGCTCTTCGACTTGTCCGGGGTCTCCGTGCGGAGGGTCTCCAGGATGTGCCCGTCGGCGTCGACGACGCCCGCCATCACCTTCGTACCGCCGATGTCGATGCCGACGGTGGGCACGCGTGGCGCCGTCAGATGGGAGCGGCGTTCGCGCGTGCCCACGGTCCGCAGGACGGTGGCACGTGCGGAGCCGCGGTGGGCCAGATCGCGGTAGGTGCTCATTGCGGCGATTCTGCCTCACCCGCGCGGGGGCGCGCACAACGGGGACCGGCGAGCGCCCCGCGCGGGGCCGGGCCCCGCATACCCCCCCCCTTTTGTGCGTACTGGGCAACGGGGGTCCCGCAGGTGAAGGCTGTTTCACGAGGCCGCACGAGGCCGCACGAGGCTGCAGGAGGCCGCAGGCGGCCACAGCAGGGACGTCTTCCCTTTACGAGGAGGCCGGCCGCCAGTGACCGGACCGTGGTGCACGTCCCCGACTGGTCCCGCAGCTGGAGGGGCCCCGAGAAGCCGCGACCACCGCGGTTCCTCGGGGCCGTCGGCTACTTCTCGGTCCCGTCCGCCGCGTGCCCGCCCACATGCGTGGGCTCCGGCGCCCGCTCCAGCTCGTGACGGAGGTCGTCCAGTTCGCTGCCGCCCGCCATCTGACGGGTGAGCTCGTCCAGGGTGATCTCGTCGCGCGTGTGGCTGCCGAACATCGTGCCGCGCTTGAGCAGCACGAAGCGGTCACCGACCAGATAGGCGTGGTGCGGGTTGTGGGTGATCAGCACGACGCCGAGGCCCGCGTCCCGCGCCGCCGCCACGTACTTGAGGACGACGCCGGACTGCTTGACGCCGAGCGCCGCGGTCGGCTCGTCGAGCACGAGGACCTTGGCGCCGAAGTAGACGGCGCGCGCGATCGCCACGCACTGGCGCTCACCGCCGGAGAGCGTGCCGATCGGCTGGTCCACGTCGCGCAGGTCGATGCCCATGCGCAGCAGCTCGGCGTGGGTCGTGCGGCGCATGAAGTCGATGTCCATGCGCTTGAACGGGCCCGCGCCCTTCGTCGGCTCGGAGCCGAGGAAGAAGTTGCGCCAGACCGGCATCAGCGGGACGACGGCCAGGTCCTGGTAGACCGTGGCGATGCCGCGGTCCAGGGCGTCGCGCGGGTTGGCGAGGCGGGTCTTCTCGCCCTCGATCCGGAAGGTGCCGGAGTCGTGCTGGTGCAGACCCGCGATGATCTTGATGAGGGTCGACTTGCCCGCTCCGTTGTCGCCCAGGACGCAGGAGATCTCGCCCGCGTGGACCTGGAGGGAGACGCCTTCCAGGGCACGGATGTTGCCGTAGTACTTACTGACGTCGTCGAGCTCGACGAGGGGGGTGCGGTCCGCCTCCTCCGGCTGGTCCGGCTGGTCCGCCTCCTCCGGCTGGTCCGGCTGGTCCGGCTGCGCGGGCTCTGTGGGCTCCGTGGACTCGGCGCCGTCGGCCTTCTTGTCGTCGGTCGTCATTTCGTCGCCTCCGCGCGCTTGCGGACCCAGTGGTTGAGCAGGGTGGCCAGGAGCAGCATCACGCCGAGGAAGAACTTGAACCAGTCCGAGTCCCACTCGGCGAACACGATGCCCTTGCTGACCATGCCGAAGATCAGGGCGCCGACGGCCGCACCGACCGCCGAGCCATAGCCGCCGGTGATCAGACAGCCGCCGATGACGGCCGCGACGATGTAGATCAGCTCGTTGCCGACGCCCTCGCCGGACTGCACGGTGTCGTACGAGAAGAGGAGGTGCTGGCCCGAGATCCAGGCGCCGAGACCGACGCCCATGTAGAGGCCGATCTTGGTCTTGTTGACCGGGACGCCGATGGCACGGGCCGCGTCCTCGTTGCCGCCGACCGCGAAGATCCAGTTGCCGACGCGGGTGCGCAGCAGGATCCAGGTGGCGACCGCGACGAGGGCGAGCCACCACACGATGGTGATCTTGTAGTCGACGCCGCCGATGGTGAGCGTCGAGGCGAAGAAGGACTTCGCGGAGGAGAAGCCCTCCATGTCGGAGATCGACTTGGTCTGGACGCCGTCCTGGATCAGCTTCGTGAAGCCGAGGTTCATGCCCGTCAGCATCAGGAACGTGCCGAGCGTGACGATGAAGCTCGGCATGTCGGTGCGGGTCAGCATGACGCCGTTGAAGACGCCGATCCCCAGGGTGACCAGGAGCGAGACGCCGACGCCCACCCAGACGTTGGCGGTCATCTGGTAGCTGAACATCGACGAGATCAGCGCGGACGAGGTGACCAGGACGCCCGCCGACAGGTCGAACTCACCGCCGATCATCAGCAGCGCGACCGGCACCGCCATGATGCCGAGCGTCGACGCCGCGTACAGGACCGTGGCGAGGCTCGGTGCCTCCAGGAAGCTGTCGGCGACGACGGAGAAGAACAGGAACACCGCGACCGCGCCGACGACCGAGCCGAGCTCGGGACGGCCCAGCACCTTCTTCAGCGGCGAACGCCTGATCAGCCGCTCGTCGCCGGCCTCGGGCTGCTTCGACTTCGATACGGGAGCCGGTGCCGGTGCCGTCATCGCGTCCCTCGCTTCGCGTAGTCCTCCAGCTCGGCCGCCTGGTCCTTGGTGATGATCTGCGGGCCGGTGAGGACCGGCTTGCCGCCACCGAGGACGTCGGCGTTGTACTTGTACAGCCACATCAGGTCCACGGCCTCGTACCCCTGGAGGTAGGGCTGCTGGTCGACGGCGAAGCCGAGGGCGTCGGACTTGAGGCCCGCCGCGACCTTCTCGTTCAGGTCGAAGGTGTCGATCTCGGCGTCACTGCCCGCGCCCTCCTTGGCCTTGACCGCGGTGTCGGCGAAGGGCGCGCCGAGCGTGACGACCGCGTCGACGGACGAGTCGGCCTGCAGCTTGGACTCGATGGACGCCTGTACGTCCGGCATGTTGGTGCCGGTCACGTAGAGGTTCTCCATCTTCCCGTCGAAGGTCTTCTTGGCGCCCGCGCAGCGCTGCTCGTGCCCGACGTTGCCCTGCTCGTGCAGGACGCAGATGGCCTTCTTCTTGCCGCGCTTGTTGAGCTCCTCGCCGACGGCCTCGCCCGCGATCGTCTCGTCCTGGCCGATGTGGGTGAGGGCGCCGAAGTCCTTGGACTCCTCGGAGCCGGAGTTCACCGTGATGACCGGGATGCCCTTCTTCTTGGCGCGGGCCAGGGCGTCCTTCATCGCGGCGGGCTTGGCCAGGCTGACGATGATCCCGTCGACGTCCTTGTCGATGTACGAGTCCACCAGCTGGGCCTGCTGCTGGGCCTGGTCGTCATTGGTGTACAGGAACTGGATGTTGTCCTTGTCGGCGGCCTGCTGGGCGCCGTTGCGGACGATGTCCCAGAAGCTGTCGCCCTTGCCCGCGTGGGTGACCATCGCGACCTTCCAGCGGGGCGTGTCGACGGCGGCCCGGCCGTTGGCGAGCCCCGCCTTGCGCGCGTCCTCCGCGCGCTTGCCCCCGGTGCTGCTGCACCCCGCCAGCGAGGTCACCCCGAGCACCGCTGCCAGCACGGCGCCCAGCGCGCGTACCCCTGTCTGAACCCTTGCCACGACGCCGTGCCCTTCTTGCTCTGCTCCTCGGTGCGGCCGGCGCGGATCTACGGCACCGGCCGCCCAAGTATCGACCACGACGATCGTCGATGTGGTCACCGGGTACCGCGCGCGGTGTACTTCTCCAGGCGCTGGAGCCGCTCGGTGTCGTCGGCGGAGACGATCTCGGGCCCGGTGAGGACCTGCTTGCCGCCGCCGAGCACATTGCTGTTCCACTTGTACAGCCACAGCAGGTCGACGGCCTCGTAGCCCTGGAGATAGGGCTGCTGGTCGACGGCGAACGCGAACTTCTTGCTCTTGAGGTTGTTCAGGACCTCACGGTTCAGGTCGAAGGTGGCGAGCTGCGCCGTGCTGCCGGTCTCCTGCTTGGCCTTGAGCGCGTACTCGGCGACGGGAGCACCGAGCGTCACCACGGCGTCGATGTCCTTGGTGGCCTGGAGCTTGGCGCTGATGGAGGACTGGGAGGCGGGGGCGTTCGTCCCTTCGACATTCAGATTCTCGATGGTCCCGTCGAAGGTCTTCTTCACCCCCGCACAGCGCGCCTCAAGAGAGACGTTGCCCTGCTCGTGGATGACGCAGATCGCCTTCTTGCGCTTCTCCTCATTGAGCTGCCGTCCCACGGCCTCACCGGCGACGGACTCGTCCTGCCCGATGTGGCTGAGCGCCCCGTTCCGCGCCGAGAACTCCCCACCGGAGTTGATGGTGATGACCGGGATGCCCGCCTTCTTGGCGTTGGCGAGGGGCTCCTTCATCGCCTCGGGCTTGGCGAGCGTGACGATGATCCCGTCGACCTTCTTGTCCACGTACGACTGGAGGGCCTGGGCCTGCCCCTTCGCCTCCTTGTCGTTGGCGTACAGGAACTGCACGTTGTCTTTCCCGGCAGCCTGCTGGGCCCCCTTGCGCACGATGTCCCAGAAGCTGTCGCCCTCGCCGGCATGGGTCACCATCGCGATCTTGAGCCGCGGCGTGGAGACTCCCTTGCCCCCACCCGCATCCCCGCCCCCGTCGTCCTCGCTGTCCTTGCCGCCGGAACTGCTGCAACCGGCGGCGGCGAGCGCTACGGCCGCGAGGAGCACGGCCGTGGTGCGGGCGTGCCGACGTATGCGCATGATGGGCCCCCTTCTCGCGCCGCAGGGTTGCGGCTGCCGGATTACGGCTGTCGGAGTTCTAGCGGGGGATGCGCGGCACCGTCAATGACTTTGTCATAACATTCTGACGACTCGCGGGTGCGGCCAGAGGATATTCGGTTGCCCGGCGGCGCGGGCGCCGGATGCAATGACCGGCATGATCCCCCTCCAGATCGGCGCCCTCGTTCCGCTGACCCGCCCCGGCTGGGCCGAGGCGGGCCAACACCTGCTCGCCGGGCTCGAGTTGGGCGTTCGTGACGTCAATGACGGCGGCGGGGTCGACGGGCGGCCGCTCGAGTTGCTGGTCCGGGACACCGCGGCTGATCCGCAGCGGGCCGCGGCGGCCGTCGACGAACTGGCCGGTCTGGGCGTGGCCGCCGTGGCCGGGGAGTACCACAGCGTCGTCGCGCGCGCCGCCGCCGCGCGGGCCGACGCGCTCGGTCTGCCGTTCCTGTGCTCGTCAGCGGTGCTCGACACGCTCACCGAACAGCCGACGGACCGGGTCGCGCGCCTCGCCCCACCGCAGTCCCGCGGCTGGCGGATCTACGCGGACTTCCTCCTCGGGGCGGGCCACCGCCGCACAGCCGTGGCAGCGCAGCCGAGCGTCTACTGGGCCGCCGGGACCCGTATCCTCCGGGACCACCTCGCCGCGCGCGACGCCACAGTCATCGACATCGAACTCGACGCGGGCGCACTCACCTCAACTGTGGTGTGCGACGCCCTCGTCGACAGCGGCGCAACCGCCCTGCTCCTCCTGGTCGGCCACCCGGAACCGGCCGTGCCGATCGTCCGGTCCGTGCGCGGCGACCGGCGCCTGGGCGAGATATTGATCGGCGCCCCGGCCGGGCAGCCGGAGTTCGCCGAGTGGGAGACGCTGCTGGGCGCCGACGGCGCGGGGGTCCCGTTCCTGCGCTACCTGCCCGAAGCCCTCGGCCCGCTGGGCGCACGCGTCGAGACGGCGCTGCGCGAGCGGCTGGCCCAGGCGCCCTCCTTCGTCGCCTTCGAGGGCTACGACACGGCGCTCGTACTCGCCGACGCACTGCGTTCCGGCGGTGCGGACCGGGCGCGCGAAAGGGCGCGCACGGCCGCCTCCTGGTCCGGCGTCGCGGTCGAGGGCACGCGCGGGAAGATCCAGTTCTCCCGTACGCCGGGCATCAGCGTGTGGCAATGGGACCGGACGCCGATCCAGGTCGTCGACCGGGACCCGGCGGAACCGGGCCGCTTCCGGATCCTGCACACCGAGTAGGGCCGTGGATCTCCCGGCTTCCGGGCTTCCGGGCTTCCGGGCTTCCGGGCAGGGCCCTACGCCCCTACGGCCGTACGAGGAGCTGGAACTCGAACGAATAGCGCGAGGCCCGGTAGGTGTGGGAGCCGAACTCGACGGCGCGGCCGGTGTCGTCGAAGGTCGTGCGGGTCATGGTGAGCAGCGGGGCGCCTTCAGGTTCGCCGAGGCGCTCGCCCTCCTCGGCGGTGGCGGCGCGGGCGCCGACGGACTGGCGCGCGCTGTGCAGGGTGATGCCCGCGGCGCGCATGAGCCGGTACAGCCCCGTGGCCTCGAGGCGCTCGGTCTCCAGGGACATGAGGCCCGCCGGAATCTGATTGCGCAGATACGCCATGGGCTCACCGTGCGCGAGCCGCAGCCGCTCCACCACGTGCACGTCACTGCCCTCCGCGACACCGAGGGCGGCGGCGACCTCGGGCCCGGCGGGCTCGACCGCGTTGTACAGGACCCGGGTCTGGGGGCGCTGGCCCGCCGCCTCCAGGTCGTCGTACAGGCTGCTGAGCTCCAGCGGGCGCTTGACCTGGCTGTGCACGACCTGGGTGCCGACGCCCCGGCGGCGCACCAGGAGGCCCTTGTCGACGAGGGACTGGATGGCCTGCCGGACGGTCGGCCGGGACAGACCGAGCCGCCCCGCCAGCTCGATCTCGTTCCCGAGCAGGCTGCCCGGGGTCAGCGCGCCGCGCTCGATCGCCGCCTCCAGCTGCTGCGCGAGCTGGAAGTAGAGCGGGACCGGGCTGGTGCGGTCGACGCCGAGCTGCAGGGCGGCGGTGGGATCCACGACGGGTCGCGCGGCTGATTTGGGCACGGAGCGAGCGTAGCCCCAGGAGATGATGACGGGAAGTTCGGAAGTTCTGTTGTCCGGACAAAGGATTGACAGGACGCGAGGGTCCTGGCGAGGGTGGACTCATGCGCATCGGACTGATCGGAACGGGACGGATCGGCACATTCCACGCGAGGGTCCTCGCCCGGCATCCGGAGGTGGAGAGCCTGGTCGTGGCGGACGCGGACGCTGCACGGGCGGTGGAGCTGGCGGAGGGGCTCGGCGGACCGGCGGCGGGCACTGCCTCCGTGGACGACCTCTTCACCGCCTCGGCGGGCATGGAAGCCGTCGTCGTCACGGCAGCCACCTCCGCGCACGCCGAGCTGATCGGCCGGGCCGCGCGTGCCGGACTGCCCGTGTTCTGCGAGAAGCCCATCGCGCTCGACCTGCCGGGCACGCTCGCGGCGCTCCACGAGGTCGAAGCGGCGGGCACGGTGCTGCAACTCGGTTTCCAGCGGCGCTTCGACGCCGGGTACGCGGCGGCACGGGAGGCCGTACGGGCCGGGCGGCTCGGCCGGCTCCACACCGTCCGGGCCATGACGTCCGACCCGGCCCCGCCGCCCGCCGCCTACCTCCCCCTGTCCGGTGGCCTCTACCGGGACTGCCTGGTCCACGACTTCGACATCCTGCGGTGGGTGACGGGGCGCGAGGTGACGGAGGTGTACGCGACGGGCTCGGACGCGGGTCCTGCGATGTTCCGCGAGGCGGGCGACGTCGACACGGCGGCGGCCGTCCTCACCCTGGACGACGGCACCCTCGCCACGGCGACGGCGACCCGGTGCAACGGCGCGGGCTACGACGTCCGCATGGAACTCGCGGGCGAGAGCGACCAGTTGGCGGTCGGCCTCGACGCCCGCACCCCCCTCACCTCCACCGAATCGGAGGGCCCGCCCGCCCCCGACAAGCCCTGGCCCGGCTTCCTCGAACGCTTCGCCCCCGCGTACGAGGCCGAGCTGGCCGCCTTCGTGGACGTCGTACGCGGCGTCCGCGCCAACCCCTGCGACGGCCGCGAGGCACTGCACGCGCTACGGATCGCGGAGGCGTGCGAGCTGTCGCGGGCGGAGCGGAGGGTGGTGCGGATGGAGGAGGTTCACGGGGGTTAGGGGACCTCGGCGAACGCGGAAGAATCCGCGAGATCGGTGAGATCGGTGAATCCGTGAGAGCGGTGATCTGCAGGGGTCACCGAGGGGCGCCTTCCAGGTTCTTCGCGGCGCGGCGCAGCTCGCGTACGACGGTCCCGACGTCGCCCTTGCCGTCGCGCAGGTACTGGCAGCCCAGGGAAATGGCGTCCTCCCGCAGCACGTTGTAGTCGCCCATGGCCGCCGAGGCGCCCTTGCACACTGCGGGCAGCCAGTCGGGCCCCGCGCCGTCGCGGTAGCCGCTCCCGTCGCGCTCGACGGCTCCGGCGCCGTGCGGGCTCTCGGCCGGACCCTCATCGTCGGCGGCCAGGGTGAACCCGGCCCCGAAGGCCGCGGCCGTGCAGGCGGCTCCCAGGGCGAGGGCGGCGCGGAGGCTGACGCGGCGCATGTGGCGTACGGGGCGCATGCCGGACGGTGTTGTGCTCATGTGGAGGGACCCTAGCCACAGGTCGGTCGCGGCAGTCCGGGTGCCGCTGCCCCGCGTACCGGCAGAGCCTGGACCGGCTGCGGTTGAAGGGATTGAGAGGATGCGGAGATGTCTACCTTCGTCGTGTTCGACCTGGAATTCACGTCGTGGCCGGGAGCACTTGAGCGGGACTGGGGCGAGCCGGGGCAGCTGCGCGAGATCGTGCAGATCGGCGCCCTGCGGCTGAGCGAGGACTTCACTGTCGTGGAGGAGTTCGAAGCGCTGCTCCGCCCCGTGGTGAATCCACACCTGTCCGCGTACTTCACCGAACTCACCGGCATCGACCAGGAGACAGTCGACCGGGAAGGAATCGCTCCGGCCGAAGCCCTGGGCGACTTCCTGGAGTTCTGCGAGGGCCAGACCGTGCTCTCGTACGGCAATGACATGGTGGTTCTCGGGGAGAACGTGGGCTGGGTCCGAGCGCGCGGCGAAGACCTCAAGAGCAGCTACCTGGACGCCGCCTTCGTGAATATCCGGCCCTGGCTCAATGCCCTGGCACCGACGACGGCGACGGTCAATGTGGGCCGCCTGTGGAGGGTGCTCGATCTGCCCGGACCCGCCTCCGGGCAGGAGCATTCAGCCCTCTTCGACTGCCATTCCTTCGCCGCGGCCCTGAGGCACGTGTGCGCCGGTGGCGCCCGCCTGCCCGAGGGGTGCCTTTAGCGCCTGTGCACAGAGCTATCTCCGCCGCTCGCCCAGCCGCTCGAGGATCGACTCGATCTTGTCTCGCCGCTTGTCGTCCCACAGCGCGTGTTCGTGGAGGGCATCGGCGTCGGAGGTCTCCACGAGCCCGGTGGCATGGGTGGCGCATTCAGTGCGTACGGTGATGAATTCGGCACGGAGGGCGGCACGGTCCGATCCGGTCGCACGGCGCACGTCCAGACGGAGGCCGAGGGCGCACCGGTAGAGGGCGAGCACGAGCTCGTAACGGGCGAAGGAGTTCTCCTCGTCGCCCTCCCACAACTGGCGCAAACCGTCCGCACGTTGCTTGTCCTGTGCGTCTCCCGGCCGCAGTTCGTGTTCGACGAGAGTGGCCTCGACCACGAGGGTGCGGGAGGCGAGGACGGCCTCGGGCTCGCTCCAGCGCGCGAGGTCGGACCGGATGTCCTCGACGGCCGGGAGCAGCCCTGCCGAGTCGGGGCCGCGTCGTGCGGAGCGGCCTCGGCGCCGGGCGGAGTGGATCCAGCGACGGTATGCCTCGGCCGTGAGGGTGCGCACCCGCTCTCCGTGCCGTCCACCGGCCGCATATTTCCGCAAGTGGGCGACGGCGTCGCTGAACATCTCAAGCCGGATCTCGTCGGTCACCTGTTCAAGGGAGACCGCGCCGCCCGCGAAGGCCGCGGCATTGGTGGCCTCGAACAGCTGCCTGGCCTTGTCCTCCCTGCCCAGGAGGTACAACAGGTTGGCCAGCACCCGGCCGGGGCCGGTGGCTCCGGGGAGTCTGCCGGTCCACCGTTCCATGATCGGAACGGCGGCCTCGACTGCGCGGATCTGGTCGGCGTTCAACCTGTCCCGGTCCTCGGACAGTACGGCGAGGGCCTTCTCGACCGAGGAGTGGTAGACCGGCTGAGGGTCGTCGAGGAGCTCCAGGTAGCGGTGGGGAACGGTGTTGCGCCACCAGGAGCGGCCGATGCGCCGGAACCGCTCGGGGAAGTCGGCGGAGGAGCCGGGAGGTTGCTGCGCGGCGTGGAAGATCCGCTCGAGGGCGACCTTGCAGGCATGGTCCGAGAGATTGTTGTGGCGCTCCAAGAAGAGGAACGGGTCCTCCTGGACGCCCAGTTGGCGGGCCGTACGCAACAGGGTCTGGTCCTGCGAGTCGAGGCGCAGGCCGTCCAGGAGGCGCAGTCCGGCGATGATGTCGCCGGAGGCCTCGGTCACCGGCCAGTCGGCATCGGCGGCCAGCTCCTGGGCGATGCTCACTTTCCAGAGGATGCGTTCACGGCCCCACGCCATGTGGGCCTCCTCCTCGGCCTCGTCGGTGGCCTTGCGGGTGCGCCCACTGGTCCGGGACGCGTCTTCGTGTGCCTCGTGGATCGCGGTGCGGCACAGCTCCTCGAAGGGTCCGCGCACCCTGGCCGGAAGCACCGCGCAGGCGGTCGTGACGAACTCCAGCCTGGCATCGCGGGCTTCGTCCAGCCGCTCCTGTCCGACGGAGCGGGGGACGCCGAGCCGAAGCACCGGACTGCGGTACGACAGCGCCTGGTTGAGGTCCGCGAGCCGCAGGTGGGCGAGCGCCAGGGTCACCTTCGCGGGGCTGGCCAACTCGGCAGGGAAGCCCCGGAGCCGCAGCTCGGACCGGTCGCCGTCGGCCCTGCGTCCGCACAACGTGGCGGTGCCGAACGAGCCCGCCAGGGTGCGGTGCACGTCTGCGCGGAACGCGGCACCGCGCCCGGGGGCACCCGCGAGCACCGACTGCGCGTACAGCGCCTCCAGATAGCGGCCCCACGCCTGGGCGGCGGGGGCCGTGTCGCCCGCGGACGTATGGGCCACCGCGAGGTTGTGCAGGACGGCGGGCTGCATCGGGCTCTCGGCCAGCATCGACTGCCAGTGCCGCCGTGCCACTGTGCGCTGCCCCATCCGGTGCCGGGTCTCGGCGACATGGCCGTTCAGATAGGAGCGCAGAAGGACCAGCGCAGTACGTCGCTGGAGGCGGGGCGGGTAGGCGCGCAGAGTCTCCCAGGCCGCGTCGACGTTACGGTCCAGAGCGAGTCGCACCTCTGCCACCGCGGCGGAGACCTGGTCGGCGGGGGTGCCTTCGGGAGGGGTCGGCTCGGGGAGCGTGACGGCTGCCGGAGGGCTCGGATCAGGCGCTGTCGCAGCCACGGCCGCCTGGAGGGCGAGGGCCCGCTCCGAAGGTGACGTCCGCGCCGGCTCCGCGGCCGGGAGCTCCGGGCGGTGCGTGCTCAGCCGCTTGGCGATCTTCTTGTGGAGGAGGTTCTTCACCGTGCCCAGCGGCGTTTGGAGTTGGCTCTCGCACTCGGCCACTCTCCCCATGAACTCCTCTCTCGGCATGCGCAGTCCGGCGGGCACGTTCGAGATGAAGGTCTGGAACTCCTTGAGCCGGATGGCCTTGACCTCTGCGATGCGGCGCACGGCCTCGGTCAGCACTGCGTGGTCGGCGCCGACTCGGCCGTGGCTCTCGGCGCTGCTCACGTCGGTGCGCCCGAGCTCCTTGGTCAGGTCATAGGCATCCTTGATCGCCCCGGAGATCCGGGCAGCCACGCGCTCGAATGCCTCAAGGCGTTCGTCAGGTCCGCTCGGCGCTTCGGGGGCGTCCTCCTCGGGAGCAGCCACATCGGCCAAGGCCGCGGCGGGCTCGGCCGAGAGGGCCCGCACGGCCCTCCGCATCGAGGCGAGATGGACCTCCGGCTCTCCCCCGGTGAACTGCCGCGCCGCCGTGTACGCGCCCAGGTCCGCGAGGTGCAACGGGCGTCGCATCAGCCGCCGTTGGTGGATGAGGGCGATGAGCACGTCAGGGAGTAGGCCCTCGTCGAGGCAGCCGGCCAGGCGTGCCGGCAGCCCGGCCTCGTCCGCCTCGAACAGCTCGCAGACCAGGTCGAGCAGGTTCCGGTCGGGGCCGTCCCGCGGTGGCAGGACGCGAGCCAGCCTGCGTGCGGTCGCGGGAGGATAGCCGCAGACCATCCACTGCACCGCCAGCACGGTGAACGAGGCGATCCCGCCCGGGCGTTCGGCGGCCAGGCCGGCGATCCGCTCCAGTTCCGCAGCGAGCGCGTCCCGCGTCCGCTCGGTCGTCCTGCCGCGCAGGCGGGACTCGACGGCCAGGTCACGGATGCCCGACCAGCGGCACTCGCCGGGGCGCAGCAGCGGCAACGGCGGCTCCGAGGGCGGGTCCTGGGCGGACACCCGTTCCAGCTCCGGTTCCGGTTTCAGGTCGTCCCGGCCCTCCCGGACGGCCTCGGCGATCGATTCGGCGCGCTCCTGGAGCTCCCCGGAGTAGCCGGAGTCACCGGCTCGGCGCTCGTGCAGGCCCTGGTGAACGAGGTAGATGTGGGCCCAGACCCGGTGGTTGGCGGGGGCCAGGTCCGCGGCGGTCGTCAGCCACTCCAGGGCGAGTTCGAGCCGCCCACGCTCGAGGTAGATCCTGCCGATGTGGTACGCGTGCTTGGGGTTGGCGGGGTCGGCACGCTGAGCACGGGCCAGCAGGGTCAGCGCGGCGACGGGATCCAGGTCCGGCTGCACGCCCAGCCGGAAGTGGGCCTCCGCCAGGGCGTCCAGCTCGCCCTCCGTGAGGGGGACGCCCTGCTCATGGCGTTCCCACAGGGCGTCGGCGCGGCGCCGTAGCACTTCGGGCCGGGTCTCCAAGCGGACGGGATCCGTCACGGTGAGCCGTCTTCCTCTGCGGGCGGGGCCGCCGACTTGTGCAGTTCCTCGGGCGGGAGCAGGACGATCCGCTTGCCGTCCGAGAAGGCGACGAGCCGTCCGTCCGGGGAGACCGCGAGCGGATGCGCCGAGGTGATGCTGATCCGGCCCTCGCGCATCAGGACGTGCGAGCCGTCAGGGCATTCGAGGACCACCAGACGTCCGTCCGCGGCCGCGCACACCGGCCGGGCGCCGGGGACGGTGTGAAAGCCGATGTGCACGCCGAGTTCGGCGTCGAAACAGATCCCGCGGCCCTCCGCCCCCAGGGCCACCGACAGCTCCGTGCCGGGCAGCGTCTCGGTGAGGGGCGCGACGGGCAGCGCGACTCCCAAGGGCCGCCCGGTCGTCAGGTCGAGGCGGTGCACGCGGTGTTCGCCGATGACCAGCACATAGCCCGGCCCGCAGACCATGCCGAGCAGCAGCGGCTCCAGTGGGTGTTCCGCCTGGAGGAGGCCGTTCTCGTACACGGCCAGCGTTCCGTCGAGGCCACCGACCAGGAGCCGTCCGCCGTCAACTGCCAGGAGCTGTACGCCCGCAGGGTGGCGGGCGAGCACGGTGGGTTGCTCGACGGAACGCGACAGGGACCAGATCGTGCCGTTCCACATGCCGACGTGCAGGGTGTCTCCGTCGAACGCCATCGCGCCCGGGACCGTCAGCCCCGTCGCGTCCGGCGGCTCCAGATCGGCCGTCCGTACGCTGCCGTCGGGGGCCAGCAGGACCACCCGCCCCGTCCAGTCGGCGGCTGCCAGGGACCGTGAGCCCCGTGCCCAGAGCCGCAGGCGGGAGCGGAGCCGGCCGGAGCCTGGCTGCGGCGCGCGTCCGGGGCCGTGCACCGTCAGCAGGTCGCCGTCGTGGATGGCCAGCGTGTGGCCGTCGGGAAAGAAGACGGGACGGCCGCTGGTGCGCACCGCCGTGCGCTCGTGCTCGGTGGCGGCGGGGCGTGGGGTCGGCGGGCGCACCTGGATCGGCGGAGTCGTGTCGGAGTCGCATCCCGGAGCCTGGGCCGCCAACCGGACCGACTCCAGGGGTGCGCGGAAGGAAAGGTCGGCGAAGACCGCCTCCCCTTGCGCGGCACGAACGGTGGTGGTGCCGCTCAGGCCGGGGTCCGGTGGCTGGGGGGTGATGGTGACGAACTCGCCCTCCCCCACGACCGGGGCGCCGTCGGGTCCGGCGATCGACACCCGGATCGCGGGCAGGGTGTGGTTGACCACGATGTCGGGAACGGCCGTCTCGAACCGCAGCCGCTTGCGGGCCGTGGCCGCACGCAGGCCGAGCGCCTCACGCAGCTCCTGGAACCAGGTCGGCCGGGTCACGGAGAGCCAGTGGATCTTGTTCGCGACCCAGGGGATCGCCTCCTTGGCCGCCGCCTCGGTCAGCACCGGGATGAGGCGGTTGCCGCCCGGGGCGTTGAGTTCAAGGGCGCGGTGCAGCTCCCACTGGCAGATGTCCTTGGAGAAGTAGCGCTGTGAGTACAGGGCGACGATGAACCGGCAGCGCGACAGGGTGCCTTCCAGATACTCGCGCCAGTCGGTGCCCACCGGGGTCCCGTTCCGGGAGACGTCAAGGAAGATCCGCGGACGGTTGCCCGCCGCGGTGGTGCACTGTTCCAGGGCATCGGCGAGATCTCTGGCTTGTTGGTACTCCTCGCGCGCGTAGCTGATGAAGACGTCCCACTCGGCGTCGGCTTCAGGCACGGCCATCGCTCTCCCCTCAACGCTGGAAACGGTCGATGGCCTGGAGCATCTGCCGGAGCAGCTGTTGCTCCCGCCGGCCCTTGACGGTCTGCTTCAGTCGCTGCGCCGTGCGGGCGATCTCCGCGAACTCCTGGCTGACCTCATGCGGGGAATACAGGTTCTGGAGAGCGTCGGGGGCGTTCCTGAGAAGGTCGTCGAGAGCGTCGGGGGCGTTCCTGAGAAGGTCGTGGAGAGCGTCGCGCTGCCCCGCGTGGAGGGTCTGCTGCCGCTCGGCTGCCCGGTTGAAACGCTGGACGAGTGCACCGACCTCCAGCGAGGCACGGACCTTCTTGATCTCCTCCAGGCGGCGGGAGACGTGCTTGACGAGTGCGTCCAGTGGCTTGGCCGCCTCCGGGCCGGTGAGCCGTCGACGCGTCGCTCCGGCCGTCGTGGCCAGCGCGTTGAGGCCCTGCGCAAGGACGGTGGCGTCGCTGAGGGTCCGTAGTCCGGACTGATGAGGGCGCATGAGCGCGTCGTACCGGTCGTAGAGATCACGTACGGCTGTGGCGTCCGCCACCGCCGCCAGCTGTCGGTCGATGGCCACGGCCAGCTGGTCCAAGACCTCGGCGCCGCGCCGCGAGAGGCTCTGCTGCCGCAGCCGGGCCAGGCGCGTGCGCAGCCGCTTCAGTCTCTCTTCGAGTGTGCCGATCTGTTCGGACGTGATCTCTCCGCGCACCGCCTCAAGCGCCTCGACGTACTCCGCCACCAGCGGGTTGATGGCGAGCGCCTCACGCATCTCACGGACGGCCTGCAACAGATCGCTCGCCTGGGTGAGGGACGGATCCCGCACGGCGATCTCCGCAGCGGCCACGGCCCGGTCCGGCTCGTGGCCCTGCAGGTAAAGGCTGTACGCATAAAGGAAGTTGAGCCACGCGAAGCGAGGCACGAGGTGCAGAGCCCTGGCCAGGCGCTGCTCGGCGGCCGCCAACTGGCCGTCACCGAGCAACTCGGCAGCCTGCCGCCCGTCGTCCTCGGCGATCAGCGAGTACAGATCCTCCGCCCGTTCCTCGGGCACACGCGGTGCGGGCAGTGGTCTGTTCACGTCGTGCCGACTGTTCAGCAGCCGGGTGAGGAAGGCATCGAAGTCCCGCAGGACGTCCGTCTCGCGCCATCTGGGGTCCAGGCTGCGCAGGCTGCGCCGGGCCCGCGCATAGCCCCCGTGACGCAGCGCGGCGACGGCCTCCGCCACGAGCGGGCGCATCACCCTCAAGCGCAGCTCGCGGGCGAACGCGCGCAGCGCCGAGCGGTCCCCCTCGGTCTCCTGCGCACCCGACTCGGCCACGCTCAACGCCTGTTCGAGCTCTCCCATCCGCGCCAGGGACTCCGCGAGGAGATAGGGAGGCGCCGGCTCCTCGGGGGCGAGCTCGATGTAGGCGCGTATCCGGCCGGCCGCCGCACGCGGGTCGCTCCGCTCGGCCGCGGCAAAGGCGTGCAGCTCGGCGGGCGTGAGCACGCGCCGCAGCTCGCTCCGGAGCTCGTCGACACTCGCGCGCAGCGCTCCGTCCAGTGGCTCGTCACGCAGCGGACGCAAGATCCGCAGCGCCTCCATCTGCCCGGCACCGCCCAGGCAGTAGTGGCAGTACGCCAGCAGGTATCGGGCCTCCGGATGATCGGGGCACGTGTCGAGGAACTCCTCCAACTGTGCGGCTGCCAGCGCGTAGTTGCCCTCGGCGATGTTCGCGCGGGCGTCCTCAAGAAGATCGTCGCCACTCTCGTCCAGGTCGAGCGAGGCATCAACGTCCGTCTCTACGAGGGTGGGTGGCCGCACCAGCGTGGGTGTGACGGCTTCCTGATCCGCCGCGCCCCCGGTGGTGTCCCACGACGGATCGCTCTCCGGCAGCTCTCGCTGCCGTCTGGTCAGGTCGAAGGAGATGACCGGCGTGCGCAGCATGGGCACGGGGTCGGCCTGTGTCTGGAATCCGGGGAAGCGGCCCTCGCTGGTCACCGGAGCTCCTTCCAGGGGGAGGGCGGGCATGCGGCAGGGCGGGGGCGGCGCGTGGCGGGCGTCATCCGGGCAGGTCGTCCGGTCCCGGCACCGAGCCGATGGCCCGCTCGGCCACCTCGCGGCAGAGCAGGTACTCGGCCTCCTGGTCGACCTTCAGCATCAGCAGCAGGGCATGGGCGAGGGAAGCCTCCTCGAAGAGTTCCTGCTCGTCGGCGCTGCGGCGGTACTCGACCGGGGGCAGCTGATCCAGCAGCGGTCCGCGGTCGAGTCGTGGACGCCGCCTAGGGATGATCCGCATTCTCCGTGCGTTCTGCGGCACTTTCCTCCTCCGTCTCCTCCTGCGGCAGCAGGAACTCTCCGGTGGCCGTGATCATCCTGTGTTCCGTGCGTTGCAGGACCTCGGCCTGCTCGGCGTACGACGTGGCGACCTCGTCGAGCTCGCCGAGCCGCTGTCTGAAGTCGCGGACCGCCGGGTCCTGATCGGGCAGGTCACGGATGCGGGGGTAGACGAGCCGCTCGATCCGATGGCGCAGGGTGCTCATCCGGCGGCCCAGGTCCTGCGCCGTGGGCCTGCGGTGCGGCTCTAGCCCCGCCTCGGCCCCGCCGTCGTCGGCGTAGAGCGCGAACCGGTCCCGCAGGCGGCGGTATTCGGTCCGGTGGTGCGCAGCGACGCCCGGATCGGCGAGCAGCTCGGACACCAGGTGCAGGAAGCGGGCGAGGGCACCGCCCTGGCCTCCCAACTCGCGCTCCTTCTCCACCAGTTCGATCACCTCGGGCACGAGGATGCCCTTGGCGGTGCCCATCCCCTCCTCCAGGGTGGTGAGCGCGGTCTCGCGCTCACCCTCGTGCAGAGCGAAGTAGTAGCCCAGCAGCCCTTCGATCAGATGGCTGTCACCCAGCTCGGGGTCCGCGGCGCGGACCGCACGCACCCGCCGTTCCAGCTCCTGGCGTTGGACGCCGTCCGGCCCGCCGGATCCGGGCGGGCGCCCCTTCCATTCCCGCAGGAGGACGATCAGGTGGAGCAATGCCACCGGCGGACGCAGCAGCTTGCGGTACTCGGCCTCGCTGTCTCCTGCGCCCTCGGCGGGCCGCACGAGTTCGGCGGACAGCCCTGCCAGGCGCTCGCCGAGCTCCCTCGGCGTTCCCTCCGCCCAGTCACAGGCCAGGAGGCCCAGGTCCGCTTCCACGGTCGACGTGCCCCGCTGCTCGGCGCGCTCGCGTCCCTTGCGGAAGGCGGCCCGTGCGTCTTCCGCCCGTTGGTCGAAGGTCGACTGAATGCCCTTGAGCACATGGAGATTCTGCGCCGCCTTCGGGATCTGGTCGGTGAGTTCGCCCATGTCGCGGACCCGGTCGAAGTGGTGCAGCGCCCCGTCCATCTCGCGCCGCCGCCAGTGCGCGCCCGCCAGGTGGAGATGGGACGCGGCGGCGATACGGCGGCTGCCGGGTCGTCCGGCGAGCAGCTCGGCGTGCTCCTGGTAGATCTCGATGACCTGTTCGTGGTGGTCCAGGCGGGACTGGAGCCACATGGCCAGGTACGCGGTGTCCCCGTCGTGGCCGCGGGCCACGGCGATCGCCTCGACCGAACTGGCAGCGCCCCAGTAGCGGTCGGGGTCGTGGGCGCCGAGCAGGGCGCGGACGAATGCCCGCGCGAAGCGCGCGTCGGCCAGGTCCCGCCCCCGCGGTCCCGCGTCCATGACCCGGCTGAGCAGCCGGTCGGTCGCCTCGAGGTCCTCCCGGTCCGTACGGTCGAGACGGTCGAGGGCCTGGCGCAGTGGTTCCCTCCACCGGCGCGGAACGACGACGAGGAAGTAGCCGGCGCCCAGCAGGCACACCACCAGAAGGGCCCCGCAGATCACCACGAGCACGGACGTCGTCATGCCGGTCCTCCCTCGCGTCGGAGCGCGTGCAGCTGGATCTCCAACTGGGCGAGTCCCAGACCGGCTTCATGGACCTTCGCCGGGTCCATCGAACGGTTCTCCCGGACGTGCCGCAGGCCCTTCTTGGTCTCGGCGGCGACGATTTCGGCCTGCTTGATGCGGCCGAGCAGCAGGAAGGTCAGGGCGTAGTCGAGCATGAGGTCGAACTGCCACCACATCAGCGTGCTGCCGTCGTGCAGCCACTGGTGCGCGAACGCGTTGGCCTCCTCGATCCTGCCCTGCCGGATGAGGTGACCGGCCATGGCGTGGGCGTGGTCACGCCGCCGGGACGGGGGCAGCCGGTGGAAGGCCGTACGGACGGTCGTGTCGAGCCGGCGGGTGAAGGAACCGTCGATGGCGTCGGTGAGCAGTCCCAGGACGGCGGTCCAGAAGTCGCCGATGACCGAGATCTGCTCCGCGTACGCCTCCGCACGCGCGGAATCGATCTGCACGGCGCGGTCCAGCAGGGAGAGCGCTTCCAACGGGTTGAGCAGGTCCTTGTGGGCGATGTTCGCGGCGAGCATCAGCACGTCGTAGCCGGGTTCGTCGACCAGTACGGCGCGGGCCAGGTCGAGGGCCTGGCCGAACTCGCCGGAGCTGCGCAGGGCACGCATCGCGGCCAGCGGGTCCATGGCGTCCCGGGCGCGGGAGAGACGGTCGGCGAGCTCCGACGCGGCGGTGTCGGACGCCCGTCTCGCGGCACCTTGGCCGACCAGCTCCCGTAAGTCGTCGAGGACTTCCCTGATCGGCTCCATGGACTGCATCCACGCCGGCAGGCGGCCCGCGGACCGCTCCCCGGCGGCGGCCGCGGAGCACGCGGCGCGGTGCAGCATCCGCTCCGAGGTGTCCTCGGGGAAGGCGTCGAAGCAGCGCAGCGCGGTGACCGCGAGGGCGAACACGTCTTCCGCCCGGCCCGCTTCGGTTCGTCCGCACACCAGGGCCGGAGCGAGGTAGGTGGCCCGCTCCGGCCGGTCGAAGAGTTCGGTGAGCGAGGGCACGCCCCAGGAGGGCAGCGGCAGGAGCACCGGCCCCGCCTCGGTGAGCACGATGTCGGCGGGCATCGGAAGCAGGCCGAACCCGAGGGCCTCCCACCAGCGCGGTGCGGTGCGCAGGGCGGCGACGACGGCCGCGACCCGCCGGGCCGGGTCCGGATCCGTCAGGGCGTCGGTCAAGCTGCGCTGCGCAGCGGATTCATAGCAAACGACTTGGTACCAGCTGCCGTTGAAGGCGCGCTGGTCACCGTCCCGGCCGCCGGGAACCACGGGGGCCACGGCGGCGCGGCGCGGGCGGTCCTGCAGCTGACGCAGCTGGGCGCGCTGGTCCGCACCGAGCTCCGCGCGCGGGATCAAGCGGTAGTACCGCTGTCGTCCCGGGGCGCGGTAGAGCGTGCCCCAAAGGCCGACTCCGGCGTACTCCGCACCGAGTTCCCGAGCGATCAGCCCGACCGGCTCACCGGCGGGCGCTGTCATACGCGTCCTCGAGGCGGTCAGCGAGCGACTCGAGCTCCGCGACGGGGAGGCCGAGGCGCACGGCGGCCTCGAACTCGTTCAGGGCAGCCGTGAGCTCCGCGGGCACCGGGCCGACGGAGACCCAGTCCCCCACCTTCCTGAACAGCCGCCGGAACTCGGCCGGTACGTCGTCGGGGTCGACCCGCAAGCCCGTCCCCACAGCGCCCACCGGCGGCGGAACGGCGCCCGGGATCGCCGGGCCGTCGGGGTCCGGGGCCCAGGTGTCCCCTCCTCCGGGCGAGCGCCTCCCGGTGTCCGGCTCCGGCCCGTACAGGCGCAGCAGCCGCGTGCGGCTCTCGGCCATCCGGTCGACCTTGCCGATGCTGGTGCTCTGCTGGAAGGTCGCGTGGTACTCGCGGTTGACGTTGACGTGCATCACCTTCACCTGGAGCAGGCCGTTGACGTCGAGGGCGAAGCTGAGGTCGAACTGGTGATACCCCTCCGGCTGGGGCTCCATCTCGTCCAGGACGATCGTGCCGACCAGGGTGTTCTCGTACACGACCGGCGCCTCGCCTTGGTAGATGTTCACCTCGATGTGCCGGGCCTGGGGCGGGTTCGTGTAGCGCTTCACCTCCCGGGCCGGGATCTTCGTGCCGCGCTTGATGAGGGCGTCCGACCGCCCGTCCTGGACGCCGACTCCCAGCGTGTGCTCGGTGATGAGCGTGATGGAGAACCCGTCACCGTCGTCCTCCCGCTCGGCGGTCGGGCGGCTGCTCAGGTCGAAGCCCACGGACGGCTCGAAGCGGTGGGCGACGACCGCGGCCCCCCGGGCCACCAGGGTGTCGGGGTTGGCGTCCGCGCGGACGAACGCGTCGTCCCTGTCGAAGTAGTCCAGAAGCATCTGGCGCACTCGGGGGATCCGGGTGGAGCCGCCCACGAGAAGTACCGCGTTGACGTCGTCGCGGTGCACCTCCTTGTCCTCGCCGGCGAACCTCAGCGCCTCCTCGACCTGCTGGAGCGAGCGGGCGAGGATCGGCTGGATGAGCGACTCGAACGTGGCTCGGTCCAGGTCGAACGGCTCCGTTCCGTCGGCGAGGTCGACGGTCGCCGTGCCGCGCAGCGACAGTTCGCGCTTGGCGGCCTCCGCGGCCGCCCGCCACCGCAGATGCTCGTCGGGGGTGGCCGGCTCCTTGGCGGTCTTGCCACGGATCCATTCCACGACCGCCTCGTCGAAGTCGCCGCCGCCCAGCCGCTGGTCTCCCGCCGTGGCGATGACCTCGATCTGGTTCTCCCGGGTCTCGATGATCGATACGTCGAAGGTGCCGCCGCCCAGGTCGAAGACGAGGAAGACCTCGCGCTCGTCACTCGCCTGGTCCACGCCGTACGCGATGGCCGCCGCCGTGGGCTCGGGGATGAGCTGGCGGGGGTGGAGGCCGGCCAGCAGAGCGGCCTCCTCGGTTGCCTTCTTCTGGCGCTCGGTGAAGTAGGCGGGGACCGTGATCACCGCGTCGTGGATCTCACCGCCGAGCCCTCGCTCGGCGATGCGCTTCATGTGCATGAGGATCAGCGCACTGACCTCCTGCGGCCGGAGCCATTCACCGTGCAGCCGGACATGTACGGGGTCGTTCTCGGCGTAGGTGCCGGCCGCCTCGAAGCGGGCGAGCGAGTCCTCGGTGAAGACCTCCCCCATCTCCCGCTTGATCTCGATGATCGTCTCGCCGGCCGCCTCCCGGGCGGTGATGGCGTCCTTCGCGGGGTGCCCCACCATGAACCGTCCGGTCACCGCGTCGATACGGACCACGGACGGAGCGGCGGCGGCCCTGACCCCTGCCAGCTCCGGGTCGGCGACGATTTCCGGCGCGGAGTCATCGGGGCGGTAGGCCGCGACGGCGGAGTACGTCGTGCCCAGGTCGATGCCGACGACCCGGTGAAGTGCGTCGTCATGGGGGGCTGCAGAGCTCACGCGGTCTCCATGTCGTCCGTGCCGTCGAGGTCGTCCGTGCCGTCGAGGTCGTCGAGCAGGCGGGTGCGGGTGAAGTCACCGGTGAAATCCGTACGCGTGGTGTCCACGGGGTGACGGACGAGTGCACCGGCGTGCTCGAGGAAGGCTTCGACTTCGCGCCGCAGCACGGCCAGGCCGGTGACCCGGTCCGTGAAGACCGGCTCCCAGGTCGGTTCGAGCCGCATCAGGGAGAGCGGAGGATGCTCGGCATCGTGAGCGGTTCTTGCCGCACCGTTCGCCAGATTGACGGCGTGCGCCTCCGCCATCTCCGCCGCCCCGGCTCCACGGTCCTTGAGCCGTTTGTCGAGCCCGGCGGCCGCGGCGCGGAGTTCCTCGGCTGTCGCCTCGGGCGGCACGCCCAGCCGGGTGTAGGAGGTGGTGTGGGGCAGCACGAGCGGCAGGGCGAACCATGACGCAGCCGGTCGGTCCGGCCCTTCGACCGCGGAAAGATCGTCCCCCATGAGCGGCTCCTGGTGAGCGGGTCCCCGTGTGGCCCGGCCACGCGGGGCGGCCGAACTCCCCCACAACCCTAGGGGCAGAATTCCCCAACTGGCGATCCCTTGGGGCACATTGACCACCGGGGCCGGGGGCGCCCGCCGGCGCGCACCCGCTACCCGGCCCGGTCCGTCTCGTCCAACAACCCCGCATCATGCGCCAACAACGCGATCTGCACCCGGTTGTTGAGGTCCAGCTTCGTCAGGATGCGGGACACATGGGCCTTCACCGTGGCCACGCTCAGGTACAGCTCCGACGCGATGTCCGCGTTGGAGCCGCCGCGGGCGACGGCCACGGCCACCGCGCGTTCACGGTCGGCGAGGGTTGCCAGCCGGTCCAACGCCCGCTGTTTACGGTCCTGTTGGGGGTCGATGCCGGTGACACGGGTGATGAGCTGCTGGGTCACCGTCGGGGACAGGACCGGCTCGCCCGCCGCCACCGCGCGCACCGCCGCGACGATCTCGGCGGGGGCGGTGTCCTTGAGGACGAATCCGGCCGCGCCCGCGCGGAGTGCGCGCAGCACCTGTTCGTCCGCGTGGAACGTGGTCAGGACGATGACCTCGGGGGCGTCCGCGCGGCGGCGCAGTTCCTCCGTCGCGGCCAGGCCGTCCATCTGGGGCATGCGGATGTCCATCAGGACGACGTCGGGTCGCACCTCGCCGACGAGGCCCGCGACTTCGGAGCCGTCGCCCGCCTCGCCGACGATCTCGATGTCGTCCGCGCCGCCCAGCATGAGCGCGAGGCCCTTGCGGACCAGCGGGTCGTCGTCGACGAGGAGCAGCCTGATGGGTCGGTTCATGGGGTCCACCGTAGCGAGGGGGCGGGAGAGGAACGTGTCGGAATGCTCATGCGGGGAGCCTGATCCGCAAGGGGCCGCAGCCCATGCGGTCCGCCTCCGCCGCCACGTAGCGGGGAAGCAGCACGCGGATGTCCGCTTCCGCCTTCTTGTCGCCGTCCTCCGTACGGACGAGGAAGGTGGCCTCGCCCGTCGGGCACATCGCCTGGAAGAGGCCGAGGTCGGGGCGGACGAAGCCGGAGCCCTCGCCGTCGCCGGCGCCGCGCACGCGGGTGCCGCCGGTGTAGGAGAGGCGCTTGTAGAGGGCGGAGAGGCGGGGGTCCTCGACCGTCATGAGGCGCAGTCGCGGGTGGTCGAAGAGCACGTGCCGGTCGCAGGTGCGCACGGGGCCGCGGCCGCGCGTCACCAACGGGCGGTCGTAGTGGTCGGCCTCGCGGCCGTCGCTCATGCGCAGGCCCTTGATGCCGCAGACCGCGTCCGCCTTCTCGTCCTCGAAGCGCGGCGGGGCGGGGAGGTCCGCGGACGGGTCCTCGACCGTGGCCGAGCAACCGCGGTCCGCCATATAGCCGTTGACGAGTTTCACGAGGGTTCGGGCCAGGCGGGCGCGGGCGCCGGTCTCGACCTCCTGGTCGTAGACCGTCCAGCCCGTCTCCATGTCCACGACCAGGGGGCCGTCGCCCCGACCCGGCTTGCCCACGCAGCCCTCGGGGACCGCGAGCCACGCGCGCGTGTCCGAGACCATGCCGAGCAACCCGTCGCCGAGCGGCGTCATGCGCGCGGACAGATACGCGTCGGCCCACTGGTCGCTCGCGCCGCCGAACCGGGAGTCGAGCTCGTGCACCCGGGCGGTGACGCGGCGGCCGCGCGGGGAGGTGAGGACGCACTCCCCGGAGGGACCGGACGCGCCGATCGAGTCCGAAGTCACCGGTATCTCGGAGGTCTTGATGTCCCGCTTGCCCTCGAAGAGGTCCGCCACGTCGTCCTCGCCGAGCACGCCCCAGCAGGAGCGGTCCGGCGCGAAGGGGCCCGCGTCCGTCTGCCAGGCCACCCCCAGCCCGCCGAGCAGCGCCCCGGCGACGGCGGCGCCGATCGCGGGGCGGAGCCGGCCGCGGGTCAGGCTGCGCCAGTGCCACCAGGGGCGGCGCACCACCTCGGACGACGGGGCGGTCCCAGGGGGCGCCGCCTCGCCGGCCGCGGTCCCGGACGGCGTCCCCTCAGCCGCGGAAGCCGGGGAAACCGGGGAAGCCGCGGAAGCCGCAGAAACCGGGGAAACCTCGGGAGCCGCGGAAGCCTCGGAGCTCGTCTCGTCCGTGCCGGTCATCGGTCAGCCCCCTCGGGTGCCACGGGCGCGCAACCCAGGCGCTGCGCAACGGAGTTGGTGAAGGCGGCGAGGTAGCGCGTCGAGTCGCGTCCGCCGCCGATGAGCAGGAACGTCGTCGGACGTCCCGCGCACTCGGCCCGCGCGATCTCATAGTCGTAGTCGCTGACGCCCGTGCCGCGCCAGCCGCGCGCGAGCGCCTTGTGGCCCGTCGTCCCGTCGAGGAGCGCGGCGAGCCGTGGGGCGCGGACCATCAGGGCGTCGAAGATCCGCTCCTCCGGCAGCCGTCGCGTCACGGAGCGGCCGATCCGCGCCGAGCAGGACTGGACGTCGCGGGTGACGGCGCCGACCTGGTACTCCAGACGCATCGATGTCGCCTTGTCGAAGTCGCCGGTGAGGTTCATGCCCTTGATGCGGCAGGCGGCGTCGCCCTCCGAGAAGAAGTCTTCCTCGTCCTCCGCGAGCGAGGGCAGGGCGGAGGGGCTGCGCAGGGGCTTCCCCGCGGCGCAACCGGCCTGCTCCATCCCCTTGTTGGCGACGGACACCAGCAGCTCGGCCGCCGCGTCGGCGCCGCCCAGGTGCACGGAGCCGCCCGTGTAGCTGTCGCTGCTGTCGTTCGTGGTGTCCAGGGTGACCGCCGTGGGCCGGCCGTCCTCGCTGTCGCACCGCTTCGGCAGCACGAGCATCCCGTGGGTGCCGTCGACGGCGCCCGGCAGCCCGTCGGGCAGCGGCATCGCGCGGTCGCCGAGGTAGTCGGTGAGCCACTCCAGGCGCTGTGCGGCGTCCCGGGGCGCCGTCCCGTAGGTGACCTTGACCGTGTTGCGCTGTCGGCTGGTACCGCCGTCGTAGGCCGTCCTGCTCGACTTCAGCGTGAGCGTGCACTGGCCTTCCGGCCGCTTCGGGGTCGGCGCGGACTCCTCCGTCGTACGGCTGCGCCCGTCCTCCCCCTCGAAGCCCTCCTCGCCGAGGAGGTCCGGTCCGCTGTCCTGCTCCCAGGCGCCCCAGCAGTAGTGGTCCTTGGCGCCGAAGGGCCAGGTGTCCGTGGCCCAGGTGCCGAGTCCGGCGCCCGCGAGGAGCACCGCCGCCGCGGTGACGGCGGCCCCGCGGCGGGTGCGTGTCCGGCTGCGCATCCAAGCTCGTACGCCGGTCGGCCGATTCGGCATGTCCTGATCACTCTCCCCCGTGTGGCGGCCGATCGTATCTGCCGCCCGCGGTGCGTGATCAGGCCCCCCACGGCAGCCAGGCATCGACCTGGAATCCACCGTTCCGTCCCGGCCCGTGCTCCAGCCGGCCGCCCGCGAGCATGGCCCGCTCGGTGAGCCCGATGAGGCCCTGGCCCGAGCCGGGCACCCTCGGGACGTCGCCGGGGGGCGCGGGGTTGCGGACGGAGACGGTCAGGCCCTCGCCCGGGGCACCCGTGACACGGACGGTGACCTCGGCGCCGGGTGCGTGCTTGCGCGCGTTGGTCAGGGCCTCCTGCGCGATGCGGTAGGCGGTGCGGCCGAGGGCGGCGGGGACGTCCTTGGGGTCGGCGACACGGTTGTCGAGGACGACCGTCATGCCCGCGTCCCGGGACTCGGCGACCAGCGCGTCCAGGGCGGCGAGCGTCGGCTGCGGCCGCCCCGAGGACTCCGGCCCGTCCGGCCCGTCCTCCCCGCCCTCCCCCTCCAGCCCCCCGCCGCCGCGCAGGACGCCGATGACCTGACGCAGATCCTGGAGCGCCTCGTGCGCGCTCTCCCGGATCACGCCCGCCGCCCGGACGATCTCGGCCTGGGGCGCGTCCGGCCGGAACTCCAGGGCGCCCGCGTGCACGCTGAGCAGGGTGAGGCGGTGGGCGAGCACGTCGTGCATCTCGCGCGCGATGGCCTCGCGGGCCAGGCGCTGGGCCTGCTGGGCGCGGAGCGCGGCCTCGTTCTCGGCGCGCTGGGCCCGGTCGCGCAGGGCGATCAGGAGCTGGCGCCGGGAGCGGACGAAGAGGCCCCAGCCGATCACTCCGACGGTGAGCATGGCCGTGAGGATCAGCGAGGCCGCGTACGGCAGTTCCGGGTCGGGCCGCAGCCAGAAGAACAGCGGCATGATCGCGACGGAGATGCCGCCGAGCCACGCCGAGTAGCGGAACGGGCGGTGCACGGCGAGCGTGAAGAAGGCCACGAGGGCCGCACCGCCCGCGGTGTTGGAGACGAGGCTGACGAGGATCATCGCCACGGTCAGGCCGACCGGCCAGCGGCGGCGCAGCCAGACGGTGGCGCAGGCGAGGGCGCCGATGACCTGGTCCCAGTCGGCGAGCGTCTGGGAGATCGTCGGGTCCCGGCTGACCGCGTCCGCGTTGAGCATGCCGATGACGACGGCCCCGAGGAACAGGGTGAAGTCGACGAGCCAGTCCCGCAGGGTCCGCTGGGAGCGGCCGGTGCGCCCGGCCGCTCGGTCCGGGTCGAGCTCGTCGGCGACGGCCGACGGCAGCAGCCACCGGTTGCCGACCGCGAGCCGCTGTTCACTGGCCGCCGGGACGCGCTCCGGCGAGTTTCCACCCATGGTCGACAAATCTACGCAGCGCTACGCCGGTGCGGAGGCTCCCGGCCCCGAACGTCGACCAAAGTCGCGTGCCCCGAGACTTTCGGCGCACGGTCCGGCCCCGATCCTCGCCCGGCGGCCGATGCGTGGGGGAAGGGCGCCGGGCGAGGCTCGGGGCATGAAGAAACTGCTTGAGGGAATCGGTGCGCTCCTGCTCATCCAGGGCGTGGCCGCCCTGGTGCACCGGTTCGTCGACTGGGCCTGGCTGGACGACTGGGGTGTCGTGCAACGCCTCGGCTTCCTCGACGGCTACGAGCTGTACGCGGGCATCGCCCTGGTCGTGCTCGCGTTCGCCTTGTTCGCAGCCTCCGAGAACGTCAAGTCGTAGGCCCCCTACGGATGTTCAGCCCGGCCGAGCCCGTACGGACGTGCAGTCGGCCGAGCCCGTACGGACGTGCAGCTCGCGGAGCCCGTACGGGACTCAGCAGCCGCGGTCGACGAGGTCGAACGACTCGTAGTGGTCGGCGGTGTAGTAGTCCTCTTGGCTCTTCTCACCCGTGACGATGCGGCGCGCGCCCCGGTCGGGCGAGCCGGGGGTCTTGACCGTGTACTCGTGGTAGTAGCCGGAGCTCTGCTGCGGCAGGATCCCCTCGCGGTTCGAGAAGACGGTGCCGTCCTGCGGGTACGGGTACGGGCCGCCCTTCTCGATCAGGTCGAGCGTGTCGTGCGCCTGGGACGGCAGCTTGGAGTAGCAGATGTCGCCGACCGCGGTGACGGAGATCCCGTCGGCGGAGACCTCGTTGACGGAGATCGAGTGCGCGGCCGTGGCGGGGGCCTGGGCCGGGCTCGCGGTGGCGGTCAGGGTCGGGCCGCCGATCAGCAGGGCGGCGGCGAGTGCGGTGACAGCGGCTATTCGTGGGGGGATTCGCATGGGTCCAGTGTGACGCGCGTAGAGGTTGCCATGTCAACGTCAAAGACGTTCAAGTACGAGGAATTTTCCGGGAGTTAACCGCGCCCGTCCGGGTGAGCCCCGGGCCTGCGTGGAGTGTGTCCGTCCCTGCGGCGGACCGTGGTTGGTATCCACAAGATCGTTCCTTGTGCCCGGTTCCGCCTCGCCGTTGGCGTGCGTCCCGGTGCGCATCCCGTCTCGTGGAGGTCACTCATGTCCGCTCGTCCGCTTCTTCCGCCCCTTGCGCCCCTTGCGCCCCTTCCGTCCACCGCACCCGACTGCCGCCCGGGGAGGGCACGTGCGCGCCGCGCCCTCGCGACGGCCGCCGCCCTGGCCGCCGGTCTCGCCGGTGGCCTGCTGCTGCCGGGCGCCGCGCACGCCGCGGAGGCCACCTGCACCGTCAACGGCAAGGCGGTGACGTCCGAACACATCATGGGCACGGACGGCGACGACGTCATCGAGTGCGGCCAGGGAGTGCCCGCCGGAGCGGTGATCCACGCGGGCGCCGGCAACGACACCATCACCGTCACCGGCCCCCGGGGACGCTCGGGCTACAGCCCGGAGAAGGGCGGCTCCGGCAACGACGGCGAGGTGCGCGGCGGCCCCGGCGACGACACCATCAAGGTCACCGGCGGAACGGGCGGCGACCTGCGTGTGCCGAGCCTCAGCCACTCGCACGCGACCGTCACCGCGGACGGCGGCACGGGGAGCACCGGCACCGTCCTCGGCGGCAACGGCAGGGACACCATCACGGTCACCGGGGGCGAGCACGGCAACCGGAGCCGGCCCCAGTTCCGCTTCGGTCAGGGCGGCGACGCCGTGCACGGGGACCACTCGAGCGTCGACGGCGGCGCGGGCGACGACAGCATCCGCCTCGACTCACCCGGTGGGACCGGACTGGTGGGCGGGAGCAAGGGGTTCGGTGCGACGGGCGGACAGATGCGCGGCGGGCCGGGCGACGACGCCATCGAGATCGAGGGGTTCAAGGCGACCCGGTCCGCGCTCGTCTCGGGCGGCGAGGGCGAGGACGTCATCGCGCTCCGGGGCGTGAACGGCCTCGCCTCGCGGCTCGACGGGGGTGCGGGCAACGACCGCATCACCGTGCACGGCCGCAGCTACGGCAACGGCTACGCCAGCGAGATGCTCGGCGGCCCCGGCGACGACTTCCTCGGCGCGAGCGGGCAGGTCGCCGCGAACGACGGCCGCATGGACGGCGGTCCCGGCGTCAACAGCTGCCTCCTGGACGGCAAGAACAGCGGCGACATCGTGAACTGCCCGCGGCACAACTAGCACCGCACCCGGCCGGGCCGACGGGGCGAGAGGCAGCCGCTCGTCGCGGCCGCCCGCACGCCCTGACGCGGCCGCCCTCACGCCCCGGCGCGGCCGCCCCCGACGTGGTCGGACACGGCGACGACGAGGACCCTGGTGCCGGGCGCAGCGGCCCGCCAGCGGTGGCGCACCCCGCCGACGAGATAGAGGGTGTCGCCCCGGCCGAGCCAATAGGCGCGCCCCTCCGCCTCGACCTCGGCGGCGCCGTCCGCCACATACATCAACTCGTCGTTGGGGTGCAGGAATTCACGGTCCGCGTCCCGCTCTCCGGTGAACTCCAGGGCGTGCATCTGGTGGCGGCCGCGCACCAGGGGGCGCACCCCGGCGCCCGGCGTCAGGCCCGCGTGGTCGGTGGCGCGGACGACGTCGACCGTGCGGTCGGTGGCGTCGGCGGCGGCGAGTATCTCGACCGCCGTGGTGTTCAGGGCATCGGCGAGGCGCTGGAGGGAACGCATGCTGGGCCGGGCCCGCTCGTTCTCGATCTGGCTGAGGAACGGCGCGGAGAGACCGCTGCGTTCGGCGACCGCCGCGAGGGTGAGGTCGAGGGCGCGGCGGCGTCGGCGCACGGCGGCGCCGAGGCGCGGCTGCGGCGGTTCGTCCTTGTCGGGCATCGGTGCGTCTCCCTCCCCTGCCCCACCCTATGCACCCGCCGAGCACGGCTTCGTACGCCCGTCACACCGCTGACACACAAGCCCCCTAGCTTCTAAGGAGTTTGAGGAAATCAAAGAAACTTTGACACGCGAACTCGCGAACTCGATGAAGGGGACCCCGTGTCCACAGTCGACCAGAACCAGCGCCGCCGCCGGGGCACCGGCCTCATCGCCCTCGACCCCGCCGCCGCCTCCCCCGGCTACACCCTCTTCGCCCCGCTGACCGGCGACGGCACCGTGTACCTGGTGGACCTGCACGGCACCACCGTGCACACCTGGCACTTCCCGTACCGGCCGGGGCGCCACGCCCGCCTCCTCTCCGACGGGACCCTCGCCTACAACGGGGTCCTGCCGGACGAACCCGCGCTCTTCCCGATGTGGCACAAGTACCGGGGCGGCGTGATGCTGCGGGCCGCCCCGGACGGCACCGTGCTCGCCGAGTACCGCGACCCCCTCCAGCACCACGATGCACACCACTTGGAGGACGGCGGCATCCTCTACACGGGGATCGAGCCGCTGCGGGGACGGGACGCGGCCGCCGTACGGGGCGGGGTGGCCGGGTCGGAGGCCGAGGGCGGGACCGTGTGGGCGGACACCATTCAGGAGGTCGACGCGGACGGGGCCGTGCGGTGGTCGTGGCGGGCCGCCGAGCACCTGGACCGGGCGGACTTCCCGCTCCACCCGGACTACGCGCGCGAGCACTGGCCGCTCGTCAACAGCGTGACGCCGCTCGCCGACGGCAACATCCTCGCCAGCCTGCGCAGCGTCTCCGCCGTCGTCGTCATCAGCCGCGCCACGGGCGAGGTGCTGTGGCGCACCGAGCCGGGCGCCGTCTCCCAGCAGCACCACCCCACCGAGCTCGACGGCGGGCGCTTCCTCGTCTTCGACAACGGGGTGTTCCGGCCGGGGCACGACGTCCCGTACTCCCGCGTCATCGAGATCGAGCGGGCCACCGGCGCGGTCGTGTGGGAGTACCACGACCCGGCGCGCGAGTCGTTCTTCGCGCCCTTCATGGGCTCGGCGCAGCGCCTGCCGGGCGGCAACACCCTCGTCACCGACTCCCCTGCGGGCCGCATCTTCGAGGTCACCGCCGAGGGCTATCTGTGCTGGGAGTACGTGGTGCCGCACTTCGGCGGCTACGAGGAGGCGGAGGTCAGGAAGCTCTTCCCGGCCGAGCCCAATGCCGTCTTCCGCGCCTACCGCTACGCGGCGTCCCAACTGCCGTGGCTGGGGGCGCAGTCGTGACCGCCGCGCCCGCGGAGGCCACGGCGGCCGACGAACGCGTGCCGCTGCGCCGCCTGGTCCCCCTCGCCCTCCAGCACGTCCTCGCCATGGTCGCGGCACCCGTCTCCACGGTCTTTCTCACGGCGGGCGCGCTGCGGCTGCCGCCGGACCGGACCGCCGCGCTGCTCAGCACGGTCCTCGTCCTGAGCGGCGCCGGGTCGCTCCTCCAGTCCCTCGGGGTGTGGAAGTTCGGGGCCCGGCTGCCCTTCGTGATGCTGCCCGGCGGGGCGGCCGCCGCGCTGTTCCTGCAGATCGCGCACGACCACGGCCCGGCCGTCGCCACCGGCTCCGTCCTCCTGGCCGCCGCCCTGCTGCTGGCCGTGGTGCCGCTGTACGCCCGGGTCGTACGGCTCTTCCCGCCCCTGGTGATGGGCGTGACCGTGCTGCTGATCGGCGTCTCGATGATCCGGGTGGCGGCGCAGCTCATCACGGGTCCCGACGGATCGGCCGCCCCGAGCGAGGTGGCCCTCGCCGGCCTGACGGTCGCCGTGACCGTCGTCGCGTACCAGCTGCTGCGCGGGGTCTGGCGGCAGTCGTCGGTGCTGATCGGGCTCGCCGCGGGCACGGTGATCGCCGCGGTGACGGGGCTCGGCGAGTTCTCCCCGGCGGCGGGCTCCGGCTACGCGCTGCCGCACCTACTCCCTTACGGGGCCCCGGAGTTCGACCTGCTGGCCGCCCTTCCCCTGCTCCTCTTCTCCCTCACCACGCTGGCCGAGATCACCGGCCAGACCGTCCTCAACAGCGAGACCGTGGGCCGTGCACCGCAACCCGGCCGCGATGTGCCGCGGGTGGCCCGCGCGGACGCCCTCACCTCCGTCGTCGGCGGCTTCTTCGGTACGTCCCTGATGGTGACCAGCGCGGAGAACATCGGCATCATCCGCCTCACCGGCGTACGCAGCCGCTACGTCACGGCGGCAGCGGGCGCCCTGCTGGTGACCCTCGGACTGCTCTCACCGCTCTCCCGCCTGGTGGCGGGGCTGCCCCCGGCCGTGGTCGGCGGCTCGGCCCTCGTGGTCTACGCGGTGATCGCCGTCATGGGCGTGGAGATGCTGGCGCGAGCCGGGCTCGCGGACGGCCCGAACTCGATGGTCGCCGCGCTCGCCCTGGCGGCGGGCCTGCTCCCGGTGGTCTCGCCCGGCCTGTACTCGGGGCTTCCCGGGTGGGTGCGGACGGTGCTCGGGAGCGGGGTGGTGGCCGGGACGCTGGTGGCCGTGGTGCTGCATGCCGTGCTCAGGGCGGCGGATCGTGGCGCCCCTGGCGTCGGACTTCCGCACCGTGAAGTCCGACGCCCGTGACCGGTGTCCGGGGGTGGGGCCGGCACCCTTGGGGGCCCCCGGGGCACGTACACGTACGGAACGGACGGGGAGACCTTCGCTGCCGGGTACAGCACGCGTCAACGCCCGCGTGCCGGCCGTCGGTTCGGGGGCAAGGTCGGGAAAGCACCGCGGGCGCGTACCCGCCCCGGCAGAGTGGCTCTCCCCGACACGCCACGCACCGCCACATCATGGAGAGTCCACCGTTGACCACGACGCCCTCGCCTTCGTCCGACGACGCGGCCCCGTCCGGTGACCAGACCGTACCCGCCGACGATCGGGAAGCCTCCCGTGCGGCGGCGCCCCGGCGCCGGTTCGATCCGACAGTGGTGGTCGCTCTGATCACGGCCGCAGCGAGCGTCCTGGTCGCCGTGATCACCATCGCCTCCCAGGGGGGCGGCAGCACCGGCGGGAGCAGTGGCGGGAGCAGTGGTGACGCGAAGGCGGTGGCCACCGAGCGGAGGGACCCGGTCAGGCCGGTCAGCGCCGACCCGTACGCACAGGGCTGCGGCAAGGACTCCAAGCCCGTAGGTGGACCTGCCCAGTTGGACGGGGTCGGCACGGCCCGGGTGTATCGCTCCCCGGCGTGCGCCACGGAGTGGGCCGTGCTCACTGCCGGGGAGGCATCGGTGACGTTCTTCCTGGAGAAGAGGGGACAGTCCACAGCGAGTCAGCGGGTGTGGGGCACGGTCGACGGGGTCCGGCACACGTATCCGCCCAACGACCCCGTACCCGCCCACGCCGTCGACGCACTGCACACTCCGATGGTCCCCGCCACGGAAGACGTCACGGCGTGCGTGGCCACCAAGGGGTACACCCTGAGTTCCGACGGCAAGAAGGCATGCACCGGCTACCAGTGAGCCCGGCCGGTGACTGAGGGCCTGACCCGGCCGGTCCGGGCCCGGCCCTCAGTCACCGGCCGGGCTGAACCGCCGCCCCCAGGCCGTCCCTGCCAGCACCAGCACTCCGCCCAACACCCCGACCACGCCCAGCCGTTCACCACCGAGCGCGATGCCCGCCACCGCCGCCCAGAGCGGTTCCGTACCCAGCAGGAGACTCACCCGGGACGGGGACGTCCTGCGTACCGCCCACATCTGCACGAAGAACGCGAAGAGCGTGCAGAAGACGGCGAGGAAGGCCAGGCCCGCCCACTCCGCCGCCCCGAAGTCCGCCGCCGCCGACCACGGCGGCGCACCGGTCCCACCGGCCGAGAGAAGCCCGAACACCACGACGGCGGCGCCGAGTTGGACCGTGGTGAGGGACAGCGCGTCGGCGCCCCGCACACTCCGCAGCCGCGCCATCGCCAGCACATGCACCGTGCGCGCGAGCGCGGCCAGGAGGATCAGCAGGTCGCCCGAGGAGGGCCTGGTGAATCCCGCGCCCTGGGTCAGGAGGACCACCCCGGCGACCGAGAGCCCGGCCGCCGCCAGGAAGGCCCGCGACGGGCGCTCCCTGCGCACCGCCGCCTCCGCAAGGGGCGTGAAGATCATGGTGAGGCTGATGATGAGGCCCGCGTTAGTCGCGGAGGTGTGCACCACCCCGTATGTCTCCAGGAGGAAGATCCCGCTCAGGACCAGCCCGAGCAGCCCCGCACCGCGCCACTGCGCCGCACTCAGGCCCCGCAGCCCCCGCCACCCCGCCGCGAGCAGCACGGGCAGGATCAGCCCGAAGCGCAGGATCAGGACGGCGATGACGGTGTGCGCGGTGGTGACGCCCTTGGCGGCGAGATAGCTGCCGCCCCAGGCCACGGCGACCAGAAGCACCGGCAGATCGGCGAGCCAGGCACGGCGGGGCGCGAGGGCCCCGGAGGCACCGGGTGCCGCGAGCGTCGACACGAGAGGGGTCTCCAACCGGTCGTGCGGTGTGGAGACTTCGGCGGCTCGCACGGGGAGCGATCACCGTAGCGGGACGTGATCGCCCCCGGCCAGAGCCGTCTCACAGGGCGGGCCGCCGCCGCCCCGCGCCGTCACGCGTCGGGCCCGTAGTTCCCGTACGTGGGACGGCCCGCGCTCTCGTACGACGTGATGACCACGCCCGAGGACGTCAGCCGGGACGCGGTGGTCCGGAACGCGGTGGGCAGGCCGCCCTCGCCGAACAGGCGCAGTCCGCTGCCGAGGACGACCGGGAAGGTCACGACGTGCAGCGTGTCGACCAGGTCGTGGGCGAGGAGGTGGCGGGCGACCTCGCCGCTGCCGTGGATCTGGAGTTCGCGGCCGGGCTGCTCCTTGAGCGCGGCGACGTCCTTGGCGAGGTCCTCGCGGCCGATGACGCTCGTGCCGTCCCACGAGGGGGTGGCGAGGGTGGTCGAGGCGACGTACTTGGGGCGGGAGTTGAAGCGGTCGGAGATCGGGTCGCCGCTGACCTTGGGCCAGTACCCGGCGAAGATCTCGTACGTACGGCGGCCGAGCAGGAGACCGTCGAGGCGCCCGACGAGCTCGTGCACGAAGCCGAGGAACTCCTCGTCCCCGTACGGCACCGACCAGCCGCCGTGGGCGAAGCCGCCCCTGTTGTCCTCGTCGCGACCGCCGAGGCCCTGATAGACGCCGTCGAGGGTGAGCTGGGTGATGAGGGTGAGCTTCATGATGTGTGCCCTTCTTTCTGTCCACCTGCGGAGTGACCTGCCGTAGTACCGACTCCGCCCGGGCCCGGAACTCATCGCGATCTCGGTGTCCGTTTCCCGCCAGCGCCGCTGTCGCCCCGCCGCTGTACTTGAACTCACAACAGCAAGAGAGCAACACGGCAGTTCAACGCAGCAACGCACCACAGGGAGAAGACATGAACGGCAAGGTCGCACTCGTCACCGGTGGCAGCCGCGGCATGGGCAAGGCGATCGCGCTGCGCCTGGCCCAGGAGGGCGCCGACGTGGCGATCACCTACGTCAACAGTGAGGACGCCGCCCGCGAGGTCGTCGCGAAGGTCGAGTCGATGGGGCGTCGCGCCCTGGCGATCCGCGCCGACGCGGCGGACGCCGGGGACGCGGCAGGCGCCGTGGAGCGCGCCGCCGACGACCTCGGCCGCCTGGACGTCCTGGTGAACAACGCGGGCATCGGCGTGCTCGGCCCCATCGACAGCCTGACGCTCGCCGACGTGAACCGGGTGCTCGACGTCAATATCCGCGCGGTCTTCCTGGCCTCGCAGGCCGCGGCCGGGCGCCTCGCGGACGGCGGCCGGATCATCTCCACCGGCAGCGCGCTCGCCAAGTACGCGGGCGGGCCCGGCGGTTCGCTGTACTCGCTGAGCAAGTCGGCGCTCATTGGCATGACCAAGGCCCTGGCCCGGGAGCTCGGCGGACGCGGCATCACCGTGAACCTGGTCCACCCCGGCGCGATCGACACGGACCTGAACCCGGCCGACGGCCCGTACGCGGAGCCCCAGAAGGCGGCCACGGCGCTGGGCCGCTTCGGCTCGGTGGACGAGGTGGCGTCCCTGGTCGCGTACCTGGCGGGCGAGGAGGCCGGGTACATCACGGGCGCGGAGCTGGTGATCGACGGGGGCCACTCCGCGTAACTCACCCGGCGGCAGGGGCGATCCGGCCGCCGGTCTCGGATCCACAGGCCCGGTGCTGATCTCTCAGCACCGGGCCTGACCTGTTGCCGCGTCGGCGCTATCGGGGCGCGATCTCAGCGATCAAGGCTTCGACCCTTCGCCTGATGTCGTCGCGGATCGGACGGACGGCCTCGACGCCCTTGCCCGCGGGGTCGTCGAGCTGCCAGTCGAGGTACGTCCTGCCCGGGAAGACGGGGCAGGCGTCGCCGCAGCCCATCGTGATGACGCAGTCGGACGCCTGGACGGCCTCGGCGGTCAGGACCTTGGGAGTGGCGGTGGCGATGTCGACGCCGACTTCCCGCATGGCCTCGATGGCGGCCGGGTTGACCTCGTCGGCGGGCAGGGACCCGGCGGAGCGGACCTCGACGCGGTCGCCTGCGAGGTGGGTGAGGAATCCGGCGGCCATCTGGGAGCGTCCGGCGTTGTGGACGCAGACGAACAGGACCGAGGGCCTGGCGGGTTCAGGCACGGGCGGAGCCTCCCGGGCGGGTCAGGATCCCGGCGAGCTTGTCGGTCGTCTCCGGGAGCAGCCAGTAGTAGACCCAGGTGCCGCGCCGTTCACAGTCGATGAGTCCGGCCTGGCGGAGCAGCTTGAGGTGGTGGGAGATCGTCGGCTGGGAGAGGCCGAAGGCCGGGGTGAGGTCGCAGACGCAGATCTCACCGCCCTTGCGCGAGGCGATCATCGACAGCAGCCGGAGCCGCACCGGGTCGCCGAGCGCCTTGAACACCTTGGCCAGCTCGACCGCCTGCTCCTCGCCCAGCGGCTCGGTCAGCAGACCCGGGCAGCAGCCCCCGGCGGCGTCCTGACCGAGCACCACCAGCTCTTGTTTCGACATTCCTCTATGTTGACGAACTTCGATCCAAGACGCAAGCTTGCATCGAGAGTCATCGATACAGGCCGATCAAGCCACTTCAGACCGTCCGCCCTTCCCGCCCTTACCAGTCCAGGAGGCATGCCATGCCCGACCAGTCCACTGACCTGCGCGCGAACGACCTGCGCGAGACCGTCCGCGAGCGCTACGCCGCAGCCGCCGTCCAGGTCTCCGAGGGCGGCACCGCCTGTTGCGGCCCCCAGGCCATCGAGATCGACGACACCTTCGGCTCGACCTTCTACGCGGCCGACGAGCGGAACGCCCTGCCCGCCGAGGCGGTCGCCGCCTCCCTGGGCTGCGGCAACCCGACCGCCGTCGCCGACCTCCACGAAGGCGAGCGCGTCCTGGACCTCGGCTCCGGCGGCGGCATCGACGTCCTGCTCTCGGCCCGCCGCGTCGGCCCGACCGGCAAGGCGTACGGCCTCGACATGACCGAGGAGATGCTCCAACTCGCCCTGGCCAGCCAGAAGAAGGCGGGCGCCACGAATGTCGAGTTCCTCAAGGGCACCATCGAGGCGATCCCGCTCCCGGCGAACACGATCGACGTCGTCATCTCCAACTGCGTGATCAACCTGTCCACCGACAAGTCCGCGGTGTTCGCCGAGATGTTCCGCGTCCTGACGCCCGGCGGCCGCATCAGCATCTCGGACGTCGTCGCCGACGACGAACTCGCCCCGGCCCAGCGGGCCGAGCGCGGGGACTACGCCGGCTGCATCGCGGGCGCCCTGTCGTTCGCCGAATACCGGGACGGCTTGGGCGCGGCCGGGTTCACGGACATCGAACTCGCCCCGACCCACGCCGTTGCCGACGGCATGCACTCCGCCGTCGTCCGCGCCACCAAGCCCGGCGGATCCTCGCCCCGCTGAACCGCGAAACGGACGCTCAGCCTTCCTGGAAGTCCGCGGCCAGGGCGCACAGCTTCCAGCCGTCCTTGGTCTTCGTCATGGTGCCGTTGTAGTCGATGTCCTTGACGTAGTTGCGGTACTTGGCGGGTACGCCCGTGAACGACTCGTGGACGAGCATCGTGGCGCTGGTGGGACTGGTCTGGGCGATCCCGACGACGGTGTTGTGGAAGCGCACCTTCTTCTTCCAGGGGCCCAGGTTCGGGTCGTAGGCGGGGGTGAACTCGGAGACGAGCTTGTCCACGTCGCCCTTGATGCGGTCGCAGATGAGGGCGTCGACCTCGTCCCACTTCTCGGCGTTGGCGCCGTCGATCAGCCGGTGGGTGGCCTGGACCAGGGCGGGGTCGGCGCTGCCGGACGACGGTGTGCCGACGGGGGCGTCCGGGGCGTTGAACACCGGTGGCGGTGCGGGCAGTTCGTACCCGGCGGGCACGTGCCGCTTGAGGGAGCGGCGCCAGCTGCCGTCCTTGATCATCTGCTGGATCGCGGTCGTGATCCTCTGCTGGAGGGCGGCGTCGCCCTTCTTCAGGCCGACGCCGTAGCGCTCGCGCGTGAAGCGGTGGCCGACCACGCGCAGCTCGCCCGGGTGCTGGGCCGCGTATCCGGCGAGGATGATGTCGTCTGTGGTGACCGCGTCCGCCTTGTGGCGGAGCAGCGCGTCGACGCACGCCGAGTAGGTCTCACGGCTGATCAGGCGCGTCTTCGCGGCGAAGTCCCGCTTGATCTTCGCCGCCGAGGTGGAGCCGGTGGCGGTGCACACCGTGCGGCCGTTGAGGGAGTCGGGCCCGGTGATACCGCGGGTGCCGGCGCGCACCAGCAGGTCCTGGCCGGTGGTGAGGTACGGCCCGGCGAAGGTGACGCGCTGCTTGCGCTCGGCGGTGATCGAGTAGCTGGCGACCGCGAAGTCGACGGCGCCGCTCTCGATCATCTCCTCGCGGCGGTCGGACGGGGCCTGCTTCCACGTGATGTGGTCCGGCGTGACCCCGAGGGACTTGGCGATGTAGGTGGCCACGTCCACGTCGAAGCCTTCGGGCGTCCTGCCCGGACGGTGCACCGCGAGTCCGGGCTGGTCGTACTTGATGCCGATGGTCAGGTGCGCGGGAGCCGGGGCGGCGGCCGGGACAGCGGCCGGGGCGGCTCCCGTGTTCAGGGTGAGGCACGCGGCGGCGGCGAGGCCGAGCGCGGCAGCGGTCAGGGGCATGCGGGATCTCATGAGGGCTCCGTGAGGTGAGGGTCCTGGTCGGCGGGGCGGGGCTACGCCGTCAGGCCCTTGGGCCAGATGGTGGCGTAGGTGTCGCGGATGTCGCGGCAGGCGTCGACGAGCCGGGTGACGTCGTCGTCGGTGAGCGCGGAATGCAGCGAGAAGCGCACGAGGGTGCGGTTGTTGGGGACGGCCGGGGCGAAGAACATCGAGCCGAAGACGCCGCGCTCCTCCAGGAGGTCGCGGACCTGGATGCCGCCGCGGTCGGGGCCGGTCTGCAGGGAGACGATCTGGCTGTCGGAACCCTGCAGTTCGTAGCCGAGCCCGCCGATCTCGTCGCGTACGCGCGTGGAGATCTCGCGCAGCCGGGTGCGCCGCCAGTCGTCGGTGCGGACGGCTTCCAGGGCGGTGGCGAGCCCGGCCACGTCGTGCGGGAGCAGCGTGGAGCTGAAGATCGCCGGGTACGACTCGAAGCGGAAGTAGTCCACGAACTCCGGGTCGCAGCAGGCCACGAACCCGGCCCGGCCCGCGAACGCCTTGGACAGACTGGCGACCTGGAAGTGCACCCGGTGGGCGAGACCGAGCCCGGCCGTCAGACCCTCGCCGTGTGCGCCGTGGGTGCCCAGGGAGTGGGACTCGTCGACGACGAGGACGGAGCCGCTCTCCTCGGCGACGTCGCAGATCTCCCCGAGCGGGCAGAGGCTGCCGTTGGAGCTGTAGACCGAGTCGACGCAGATCACTCCGGGCCCGTGCTCGGCGGTCTTCCGCCGCAGGTGTGCGGGGTCGTTGTGCCGGAACCCGTACACGGGCGCCCCCGCGTCGCGTGCGCCCTGCCACAGCGACATGTGGGCGATCAGGTCGATGTAGACGGGGGTGGTGCGGTCGGCGACGGACTGCAGCAGCCCGAGGTTGGCGTCCCAGCCCGACTGGCACAGGATCCCGGCGGGCATGCCCAGGTGCGCGGCGAGGCCCTGCTCCAGCAGGAGTTGAGGGTGGTCACCGTGGAGCAGCACGCCGGAGGCGAGGACGCCGGTGCCGACATCGGCGAGGCAGTCGCCCATCGACTTGGCGATGCGCGGGTCGGCGGCGAGCGCCAGATAGTCGTTGCTGGTGAGCAGGACGGACTCCGGACCGGGCGCCCTGCCGCGCGTGATGATCCCGCCGCCCCACGTGCCGCGCACACGCTCCTGGTGAAAGCGCATGACGCGCTCGCGCAGGGCGGCGGGCAGTACGGAAGCCGGGGGCGAATCGGAGCTGAGCAGTGCGGCGAGGGCACCTGAGTGTGCGGCCGGGACCATGGGCAGGAGGCTAGGTCGGGCCTCGGCAGAAAGGTCCCTGCGCGCTGACACGTCAGGGTGATCCGCGAGGCGCCGAAGCGACGCGCCGATGGGAAAACCGGCAGGTCGGCTGATGCGGTCACCGGCCGATGGCGCTGCGCGGGTGGAACCCGTGGCCGCCGTGCCAGGCAGGCCGTGAACCGGGCTGTCCGATGTGAGAGAACGTCACGGTTCCCGCCCCCTCGGAGAGGCACAGCACGTGCACAGGCCCACGCGCCGGACGTACACCATCGTGGCGGCCGGTGCTCTCGTCGTGGCGCTCGCGGCCTGCGCGCTGCTGTGGGCGCACCGGCCGCAGCAGGCGCGGGCGGACGACCCGATCAAGGTGGGGGTGCTGCACTCGCTGACCGGAAGCGTGGCCATCGCCGAGCGGCCCATCAACGACGCGACGCTGCTGGCCATCGACGAACTCAACGAACGCGGCGGCCTGTTGGGCCGCAGGGTGCAGCCGGTCATCGTGGACGGCCGCTCCGACTGGCCCGCCTTCGGCGCGGGCGCCGAACGCCTGCTCACCCGGGACGGGGTCAGCGCGGTCTTCGGCTGCTACACCTCGGCCAGCCGCAAACAGGTCGTCCCGATCTTCGAGAAGCACCACGGCGTGCTCTTCTATCCCACCTTCTACGAGGGGATCGAGTCCTCCCCGAACGTGGTCTACACGGGGGCCGCCCCGAACCAGTCGAGCATCCCCGCAGTGAAGTGGTTCCTGGAGAACCGTGGCCGCAAGGTCTTCCTCGTCGGCTCCGACTACATCTACCCACGCGCCACGAACGCCGTGCTCAGGGCCCAGATCGCCTACCTCGGCGGGAAGGTGCTCGGCGAGCGCTACGTCCCGCTCGGCTCGTCCGACACCGCCGACGCCGTCCGCGCCATCGCCGCGGCCAAGCCCGACGTCATCGTGAGCACCATGGTCGGGGACAGCAACATCCCCTTCTTCAAGGAGTTGCGCGCCGCCGGGATCACCCCGCGCTCCGCCCCCGTCCTCAACCTGGTGATCGGGGAGGTGGAGCTGCAGTCGCTCAGCTCCCGCACCATGGCCGGCGACTACATCGCGCTCAACTACTTCCAGAGCCTCGACCATCCCGCCAACCGCCGGTTCGTGGCCGCTTTCAAGAAGCGGTACGGGGCGCACCGGGCGATCGCCGACTCGATGGAGGCCGCCTATACGAGCGTCCATCTGTGGGCGCAGGCCGTCCGCGAAGCCGGGTCAGCCGATGCGGCGGCCGTCCTCGAGGCGGTGCCCGGCCAGTCGTACGACGCCCCCGAAGGACAGGTCTACGTCGACGAGCACAATCTGCACACCTGGAAGACCGCCCGCATCGGCCAGATCCGCCCCGACGGCCAGGTCACCGTCGTGTGGGCCTCCGAGGCCCTGATCCACCCCATGCCGTACAGCATCTTCCGGACCAGGCGGCACTGGGAGGAGCTGGTGTCCTCGCTCTACACCCGCTGGGGCCACAGCTGGCAGGCGCCGCCGCCGAAGAGCCCCAACCCGCCGACACCCAAGGGTGGTTGACGTGCCCCTCTGGTTCCAGGGACTGCTCACGGTGGGCCTCGCGGTCGCTCTCGCGCACCTCGCCCTGTTCGCGACGGGGCGCCTCTTCCCCGCCGACGACAAGCGCTCCGTGGACAACACCATCATCAGCGCCGCGCTCGGCACGATCGGCGGCGCCTACGCCCTGCTCCTCTCCTTCACGATCTCCGTGGTCTGGCACAACTACGCCGACACCCAGGCGATCGTGGCCCGCGAGGCCAACGCGGTGGCCGACCTGGAGCGGATGTCCCGCGGCTTCTCGCTGCCGGTCCAGCGGGAGGTCCAGGACGCCTCCCGTACGTACATGAGGCTCACCGTCGACGAGGAGTGGGAGCTGCTCGCCGAGGGCCGCTCCAGCGTCCGCGCGGACGCCAGCCTGGTCGAACTCTGGCACGTCTACACGGAGATGCCGCCCGCCGACCGGTCCTCGTCCCTGTACTCGCAGTCACTGACGCGCCTCAACGAGATCGGCGACAACCGCCGCATGCGCCTGCTCACCGCCACCGAGTCCATCCCGACGGTGATCGTGTTCCTGCTGTACGCGGGCGCGGCCGTGACGATGACGCTGACCTGCCTCTACGCGATGAAGAGCAGACGCCTGCACCGCGTCCTGCTCACCTTCCTGGCCGCGATCCTCTCCTTCGGCCTGTTCCTGATCAGCTCCCTGGACCAGCCCTTCGGCACCAAGCTCCCGATCTCCCCGGAACCGCTCAGGTACGTGCTCGCGCACATGCAGCAACTGGAGTACTGACAACGGAAAATGGGGCACACCGGGGCTGTCCTCCCGGTGTGCCCCAAGGGCGGGTGTCGTCAGCCGCCCAGCTCCTGGTGGCGGGCTGCCAGCTTGGCCGTGCCGGTCTCCGTCAGGGAGCCGAAGAGGCGCAGGCGGGAGAAGCCGCCGTCCGGGAAGATGTCGATGCGGACGTGGGTGCCGACCGCAGGGGTGTCCAGGACGAAACGGTGGTTCGTGTCGGGCTGCAGGCGGGTGCGGGGCAGGAACTCCTGCCACTCCGCGTCCTCGCTCGACTTGATGGAGAGCGAGGCCCAGCCGGCCGAGTTGCCCTTCAGGTACGCCGTGTCGATCTCGATCGCGCGGATCGAGGACTCGGCGACGAGCTGGTAGTCGATCCAGTCGTTGCCGTTGTCGCGGCGGCGCGCGGTCTCCCAGCCGTCGTCCATCTTGCGGGAGCGGCCCGGGTTGATGGTGTTGACCGGCGAGGAGTAGAAGCGGTTGGAGGCGTCGAGGACCTGGCCGCCGTTCTCCAGGGCGACCACGTCGAACGAGCCGAGCGCGGCGAGCCACTTGGGGTCGGGCACGACCTCGCCGTAGACGCGCAGGCGGGCGATGCCGCCGTCGGGGTGCTGGTTGACGCGCAGGTGCGTGAAGCGCTGCTCGGCCGTCACCTCGAAGCCGTTGGCGGCGTGGCCGCCGACGGGCGTACGGGGAACGATGGTCGTCCACTTGACGTCGTCCGAGAGGAGTTCCTCGGGGGTCGGGGCGCCCTCGACCGAGGCGGCCTCGACCGAGACGGCCTGCGGCATGTTGCCGCGGAAGTGGGCGGTGTCGACGACGACGCCGCGGATGACGCCGGGGGCGCCGAGGCGGACGAGGGCCCAGTCGTGGTCCTCGGCGGTCGGCCAGGGCTGCTCGGCGGAGACACCGCGGCGGCGGCGGGTCTCCCAGCCGTCCATGACCTTGCCCTTGTGGCCGAAGTGCTCGGGGTCGAACTCGGCGGGCTCGGGCACGAGGAGGTTCTCGCGCTGGGCGAAGAACTCGTCGTTGGCGGCGATGACGCCCGCGCCCAGCTGGCGGTCGGCGAGGTTGGCGTACTGGGTGAAGGGGAAGTCGGCGGTGCGGTAGTCCGCGTACGGCTCGGTGCCCGGGGTGTACGGGTTCGCGTTGCCGGTGAACGAAGGTATGGACCCGGTCACGGTGTCAGTTCTTCCTTTCGAGAAGGCGGCCGGTGGGCTCGGTGAGCTCGCCGTTGTGCTGAATGCGCCGGCCGCGCAGCCACGTGGACTTCACGACGCCGTGCAGGGTCTTGCCCGCGTACGCCGTGACCTTGTTGCGGTGCTGCAGCTCGGCTGCGTCGACGGTGAAGGTCTCTTCGGGCGCGAGGACCGCGATGTCGGCGTCGCGGCCGGCCTCGATGGCGCCCTTCTGGTCGAGGCCGACGAGGGCGGAGGTGCGCTCGGACATCCAGCGCACCACGTCCTCCAGGGAGTAGCCGCGCTTGCGCGCCTCCGTCCAGACGGCGGAGAGGCTGAGCTGGAGGCCGGAGATGCCGCCCCACGCGGTCGCGAAGTCGTCGGTCTTGAGGTCGGCGGTCGACGGGGAGTGGTCGGTGACGATGCAGTCGATCGTGCCGTCGGCGAGCGCCTCCCACAGGAGGTCCTGGTTGGCGGCCTCGCGGATGGGCGGGCAGCACTTGAACTCGCTGGCGCCGTCCGGGACTTCCTCGGCGGTCAGGGTGAGGTAGTGCGGGCACGTCTCGACGGTCAGCTTGACGCCCTCGGCCTTCGCCGCGGCGATGAGCGGCAGCGCGTCCGAGGAGGAGAGGTGCAGGACGTGGACGCGGGCGCCGATCCGCTTGGCGGTGTCGATGAGGCCCTTGATCGCGACGTCCTCGGAGATACGGGGCCGGGTCGCGAGGTAGTCGTCGTACTTGGGGCCGCTGTGGTGCGGGGCGACGTCCAGCTCGTGCGGGTCCTCGGCGTGCACGATGAGCAGACCGCCGAAGCCCGCGATCTCGGCCATGGAGGCGGTGAGCTGGTCCCCGTTCAGGTGCGGGAACTCATCGACGCCCGAGGGCGACAGGAAGCACTTGAAGCCGTAGACCCCGGCGTCGTGCAGGGGCTTGAGGTCGCGGACGTTGTCCGGCAGGGCGCCGCCCCAGAAGCCGACGTCGATGTGCGCCTTGCTGCGCGCGACGTCCTTCTTCGTACGGAGGTTGTCGACCGTCGTGGTCGGCGGCAGGGAGTTGAGCGGCATGTCGACGAGGGTCGTGATGCCGCCGGCGGCCGCGGCGCGGGTGGCGGTCCAGAAGCCCTCCCACTCGGTGCGGCCCGGGTCGTTCACGTGCACGTGGGTGTCGACGATTCCGGGCAGCAGGACGTCGTCGCCGAAGTCCTCCAGGCGGGCGCCGTCCGGCACCGGGGCGTCGTACGCCTCAACTGCCGTGATCTTCCCGGCGGATACGGCGACCGAGGCGGCGCGCGTCCCCTCGGGGGTGATGACGCGCGTCGAGCGCAGCACCAGCTCTACGGTTCCCACGGCTCCCTCGTCGGCCACGCCCGACCCCTCTCCTCTGTGTCTCGCTGCGTTTCTTCTGTTCCGCTACACAGACCTTTTGGTTCCGCTTAACGGAATTCAACGTTCTGTTGAAGGAGTTTTCACGCTCGGGCCTGAACCGTCAAGGGCCTGGACGTTTCCACAAAGTGGAATTAGAATTCCGACAGCCAGAACGTAGCTCCGCACAACGGGACCGGGCAGCGGCGTGGGGACGCGCCCGTGGAGACACGGACAAAGGCCCCCTGACCGGCCAAGACCCCGCGACGCTCCAACGCCCCCTTGGAAAACGGGCGGGTAGGCTGCTGCCTTGCCTGCCAGCACCTCGGCTTGCCTGCCAGCTCCAAGGGTGTGCCTGCCAGTCCCGAAAGGAACGCGCCGTGCCGACGTCTCACGCCAGCGACGCTTCGACTGCGAACGACGCTTCGACTGCGAACGCCGCCAAGGCCGCCCCCGCCAGCGGTGGTGTCCAGTCCCTCGAGCGCGCCTTCGACCTGCTCGAGCGGATGGCCGACGCCGGGGGCGAGGTCGGCCTCAGCGAGCTCTCCGCCAGCAGCGGCCTGCCCCTTCCGACGATCCACCGCCTGATGCGCACCCTGGTCGCCTGCGGCTATGTGCGCCAGCAGCCCAACCGCCGCTACTCGCTGGGCCCCCGCCTGATCCGCCTCGGCGAGTCCGCGTCCCGCCTGCTCGGCACCTGGGCCCGCCCCTACCTGGCCCGCCTGGTCGAGGAGACCGGCGAGACGGCGAACATGGCGCTCCTCGACGGCGACGAGATCGTGTACGTGGCGCAGGTGCCCTCCAAGCACTCCATGCGGATGTTCACCGAGGTGGGCCGCCGCGTCCTGCCCCACTCCACGGGCGTGGGCAAGGCGCTGCTGGCGCACACCCCGCCGGAGGAGGTGCGCGCGCTCCTGGCCCGCACCGGGATGCCCGCCGCCACCGAGAAGACGATCACGACGCCCGAGGGCTTCCTCGACGCCCTCGAGGACGTCCGCAGGACCGGGTACGCGGTCGACGACAACGAACAGGAGATCGGCGTGCGCTGCCTCGCGGTGTCGGTCCCCAACTCGCCCACCGCGGCGGCCATTTCGATCTCGGGCCCGGCGGGCCGGGTGACCGAGGCGGCGACCGACAAGATCGTGCCGATCCTTCAGCAGGTGGCGGAGGAGCTTTCGCAGGCGCTGGTCAGTTCGGCGCCGTCCGGGGTCTAGGGCGCCCTCCTGGGTGGGGCGCCCTCTTCTTCTGGGGGCTCCTTCTGGGGGCTCCGCCCCCAGACCCCCGTATCG
>NZ_JBHYJB010000002.1:0-187196 GCF_042740175.1 Streptomyces sp. NPDC059009
CCTCGAAAAGCCGGGGGCGCCGGACGACTACACGAGTACTGGCCTGGGCGGCTTGCTGTACTGCGGGCGGACATACCGCCGCGTCCCCACCCCTTGCGCCGTCGCCCGCCCGCGGGCCGTCTCGCCTTGCCGCGCTTCCTCGCGTCCCCATCTCTCGGCCGTCACGCGTCTACAGGCCGCCCCACCTTCCCGCGCCACCCACCCGCAGGCCGTCACCCCTGCCCACACCACCCCGCCTCCCAGCCACCACCCATCTGCAGGCCGCCCCACCTTCCAGCGCCACCCTGCCTCCCGGCCACCACCCATCTGCAGGCCGTCACCCCTTCCCGCACTTCCCCGCCTCCCGGCCACCACCCAGCTGCAGGCCGTCACCCCTTCCCGCACTTCCCCGCTTCCCCGCTTCCCCGCCTCCCGGCCGTCCCGCCCTCCCGCCCTCCCGCCCTCCCGCCCTCCCACGCGAGGGTGGACCCCTCCCAGCCTCGAGGGGGGGTGCCCTTCAGCCCGTCCGGCGTTTGAGGACGAGGCCGTCCAGGCCGAAAAGGGGTCTAGGGGCAAAGCCCCAGGAAGGCCGCCCCAGGGGCGACGCAGTCGCCGGATTCGGGAAGGGGCGGGGTTGGGGAAAAAGCCCCCGGCAGGGACCACCCGCACCCGCCCTACCGCCCCGCCCCCAAAGCCCCCCTCTCGGGGACAACAGTCCCCGTCGGCACCGCCCGCTGCCGCGCCGGCGTCCCCGTCCAGCACGTGCCCCGCCGCGACAGCAGCCGCCGCAGCCACAGCTCCGTGGAGACCAGGTCGGCCAGCCCGTCCAGGGGCAACGATTCACCCTCCGCCGCCGCCCGCAGGGCCTTGCGGACGACGCGGGCCTCGACCAGGCCCGCCTGCGCGAGCAGCGGTGTGTCGAAGAGGGCGATCAAGTCGTCCACGGCGACGCGGAGTCCGGTACGGGCCGCCGCCGCCGAGGAGGCGTGGGAGGGGGCGCCCCAGCCGGGGGGCAGCTCGGCCACGCCCGCGCCCTCCAGGACCGTGCGGAGGATGGCCGCACGGGCCCCGGGCTGGACGCGCAGGGGCTCGGGGAGGGCGCGGCAGGCCCGTACGACCTGGTTGTCCAGGAACGGGGCGTGCAGGCGCTGGAAGCGGACCTCCGCGGCCTGCTCCAGGACCCGGAGGTCGGCGGCGTGGCGGGCCAGGGCCGCGCGGGCGCGGAACTCGCCGGGGCGCTGGCCGGGTCCGGGGCCGGGGCGGGTCGTCGTCTCCTGGAGGCGAACCGATACTTCAGCGAGCGCCTCACCGGTCAGCCAGCGCGCGGCGGGGCCGGGGCGGGCCCAGGCGAGGGCGGCGAGGGACGCCCCGACGGTGCCGCCCGGCTCGTCGAAGTGGCGGTGCAGGAGGCGGTCGGCGAGGGACTCGACGCCCGACCGGTGCGGGGTCTTGGAGAGGCGTCGCGCGGCGCCGTACACGCGCGCGGGGACCATGACGGAGCTCGCGTCCGCGCTCTTCGCCAACGCCACCATGGGGCGCACCAGATGGCGCCGGCGCCGGTCCATCAACAGGTCGGCCAGGCGCGCGGGGTGCGCGTCGAGGACCTGGCGGGCGCCGTAGCCGGTGAAGTGGTCGGCGCTGCCCGAGGCGAGGCGGGCGCGGTGGCGCTGGGCGGCGATGAGGGTGGAGCTCGGTTCGTCGGTGAGGGGGCCGTCCAAGTCGCCGTAGGGGAGGGCCTCTTCGCCTGCCGCCACTACTACGTGGTGCAGGCGGGGGTTGGAGGCGATGGCGCCCGCCCGCTCCAGTTCGGCCTCGCGGCCGTTGACCGCCAGGTCGTTGAAGGTGACCGCAAGGAGGCGTTCGCCCGCGCCCGTTCCGTGGCCCAGGACCGTGCCGGGCATGCCGGGGAGACCGGCCGCAAGGAGAGCGAGGGTTCCCGAGGCGGGTCCTCCGGAGAGGTCCGCTCCGATGCCGGGCACCGGCATGCCGCGGGCCGCGCGCCGTTCGGCGGGGCCCATGCCGGGGACGGGGCCCGGGTCTATGTCCGTGCCGGGTACATGGCGCGGTGCGCCGAGCCGGGCCCGTACGGCCTCGACGAGGGCGTCCCGTACGCCGTCCACGGCGCTGTGCGCGTCGCCCGCGGGGGCCGCGACGGCGAGCGAGGCCACCGGCTCGTAGCCGGCGATCTCGCGGGCGCCCGTGCGGAGGATGAGGGCGTGGCCGGGCGGGACGCGGCGGACGCCCTGGTAGGGAGTCGAGTCCTGGAGTGCCTCGGGGACATCCGGGGCGGCGAGCAGCGCCGCGAGGTGGCCGATGTCGAGGTGGGCCTCGATGAGGTCGGCCAGCGGCAGCGCGGCCGTCGCGTAGGCCGTGCCCTGCGCCCAGGGGGTGTAGAAGACCGGCCGGGCGCCCGCCAGGTCGCCCGCGATCATGACGCGGCGGCCGACCTGGACCACCGCCGTGTAGCTGCCGGACCAGGCGGTGAGGTGGCGCAGGGCTCCCCCGCGCGCGGCGAAGAGGGCCACTCTCAGCTCCTCGTCGGAGGCGCCGCAGATGCCGAGGACCGCTATCCGGGTCTCGGCGTCGGCCTTGACCACCCGCACCTCGTCGGAGCGCCAGTCGCCGACGGCCCACAGCGGATCCGGGTCGCCCCACAGGAGTTGGGAGCCGACGGGATGGACGGTCTCGCCGTCGTCACCCGTGGTCCCGGCCGCTCCGGGCAGCGGACTCCTTGCGGTGGTACTGCTCCACCCCACCAACCACCGCATCGCCGCCTCCACAGGCTGTGGACAAACCTCAGGACAACCAGTGCACCGAAGAACGTGGGCACCATGCTGCCACGAAGGCGGCGTGCAGGAGGGGCTACGGAGCTGCTCGCACTCCCCTGAATGCGCCCCGGTAGAGCCGCAGTTGAGCCCCGTATGAACCCCGCATGAGCCCCGTACGCGCCATGGTTGATCCTCGTACGGGACCAGGGCGCAGGGCGCGGTCATGGCCCTCTCCTTGCGGGCGCATACCGTTGCGCACGCTTTTGGCCGCTCGGAGAGGGGTCGTGTTTCAGCCAAATCGGCCGGGTCGGCACGCAGCGCGGAACCGCCCGTGAGCGGCCTCGTCCAACGCACAGCCCGGGAGGCGATGTTCGCCTCCCGGACCGGTCCGCCGCCCGCGGGGATGGAGGCGGCGGTGTCCCCCAGCCCACTGACTCCAGCGCAGCGGGCCGACCCACGCACCGCCCATGGAAGCGCTCCCCCTGTGGCCGGAGAAGAGCGCACGGACGGGCGCACGGCCACACGCACCGGAGCACACCACCGCGCCGCCGTACTTCCGTACGGACAACAATCTCGCCATACGGAACTGCGCCTCTTAACGCTTGGGATGCGGCGAACTACGCTGTGTGTGCTGATGTTTTCGCGGAGGCATATACCTCGGGGCTCGGCCAAGTGCTCTTGCGGGAGGCCGGTATTCCGGGGCGCTGCCCCACGGCGGGTGGGTGGCCGAGGTGACGCTGTCCCCGGGGGAACGCAGCACGAATGCCGCGCGGTCGAGCCACTGCCCGGCAGCCGTCTGTGTCGAGGGGTGGCGCATGTCCAGGGAGCAACGCGGGCCGAACGAAAAGCTCGGCACCGTTCTCGCCCTCGCGGGAATCAGCAACGCGGGACTCGCGCGCAGGGTCAACGACCTTGGCGCTCAACGCGGGTTGACGCTTCGCTACGACAAGACCTCGGTCGCCCGGTGGGTGTCCAAGGGCATGGTGCCCCAGGGCGCCGCGCCGCACCTGATCGCGGCCGCCATCGGGCAGAAACTCGGCCGCCCGGTGCCGCTCCACGAGATCGGCCTGGCGGACGCGGACCCCGCCCCCGAAGTGGGCCTCGCCTTCCCGCGCGACGTGGGAGCGGCGGTCAAGTCCGCCACCGAGCTGTATCGCCTGGACCTCGCCGGGCGGCGTGCGGGCAGCGGCGGCATCTGGCAGTCCCTCGCGGGCTCCTTCGCCGTCAGCGCGTACGCGACGCCCGCCTCCCGCTGGCTGATAACCCCGGCCGACAGCTCGGTCGCCCGGGACGCCTCCCGGGACGCCGCGCCCACGGAGGACAGCGGCGCCCCCATGAAGGTGGGCCACAGCGACGTCCTGAAGCTGCGCGAGGCCGCCGAGGACGCGCGCCGCTGGGACTCCAAGTACGGCGGCGGGGACTGGCGTTCGTCGATGGTCCCCGAGTGCCTGCGGGTCGAGGCGGCGCCCCTGCTGCTCGGCTCGTACTCGGACGAGGTGGGCCGCGCCCTCTTCGGAGCGAGCGCCGAACTGACGCGCCTGGCCGGGTGGATGGCGTTCGACACGGGCCAGCAGGAGGCCGCGCAGCGCTACTACATCCAGGCGCTGCGGCTCGCGCGCGCGGCGGCGGACGTGCCCCTCGGGGGCTATGTCCTCGCCTCCATGTCCCTCCAGGCGACCTACCGGGGCTTCGGCGACGAGGGCGTGGACCTCGCGCAGGCCGCCCTTGAGCGGAACAGGGGCCTGGCCACCGCCCGCACCATGAGCTTCTTCCGTCTCGTCGAGGCACGCGCGCACGCGCGCGCCAGTGACGCGCACGCCGCGGGCGCCGCCCTGAAGGCCGCCGAGGGCTGGCTGGAGCGCGCCCGGGACGGGGACAACGACCCGTCGTGGCTCGGCTTCTACGGCTACGACCGCTTCGCCGCGGACGCCGCCGAGTGCTACCGCGATCTGAAGGCACCCCGGCAGGTCCGCCGCTTCACCGAGCAGGCGCTCTCCCGGCCGACGGAGGAGTTCGTGCGGTCCCACGGATTAAGGCTCGTGGTGTCCGCGGTCGCCGAGCTGGAGTCCGGGAACCTGGACGCGGCGTGCGCGCAGGGCGTGCGGGCCGTGGAGGTCGCGGGCCGCATCTCGTCCGCGCGGACCACGGAGTACGTGAAGGACCTGCTGCACCGCCTGGAGCCGTACGGGGACGAGCCCCGCGTCGCGGAGCTGCGGGAGCGGGCCAGGCCGCTGCTGATGGCCCCGGCGTAGACCCCCGGGTGGCCCGGGGGTGAACGGCCGTCGGCGAACCGACGGCCGGTCCGCGCCCGCGCCCGCACCGGGTTTGGCGGCGTTGTCAGTGGCGCAGTGCACTATTCGTGGTGGCAGCTGTTCGTGGTGACAGCTGTTCGTGGTGGGAGGTTTCGTGGTGGGAGGTGAGGCCGGGTGACCGAGTTCGCGTACGACTGCGATGTGCTGGTGATCGGCGGCGGCATCGTCGGTCTGTCGACGGCCTATGCCCTGACCCGCTCCGCGCCGGGCACACGCGTCACGGTGCTGGAGAAGGAGCCGGGCCCGGCCCGCCACCAGACGGGGCGCAACAGCGGCGTCATCCACAGCGGGATCTACTACACCCCGGGCTCCCTCAAGGCGCGGTTCGCGGTCCGGGGCGCCGCCGAGATGGTCAAGTTCTGCGCGGAGTACGGGATCGCGCACGAGGTCACCGGAAAGCTGATCGTCGCCACCGAGCGCGAGGAGCTCCCCCGCCTCCACGCCCTCGTCCAGCGCGGCAGGGAGAACGGGATTCCGGTGCGCGAGCTCGGCCCCGCCCAGATCGCGGAGTACGAGCCGTCGGTGCGCGGCCTCGCCGCCATCCACGTCGGCACGACGGGCATCGTGGACTACGGCACGGTCGCCGAGCACCTGGCCCGAGCCTCCGGCGCCGAGGTGCGCTACGGCTCCGAGGTGGTCCGCATCGACCGCCGCCAGGACCGCGGCGTCGCGGTGCGCACGGCCGACGGGGCGATCATCCGCGGCCGCGTCCTCGTCAACTGCGCGGGCCTCCACTGCGACCGCATCGCCCGCCTCACCGGGGACGAGCCAGGGATGCGGATCGTCCCCTTCCGGGGCGAGTACTTCGACCTGGCCCGCCCCGAGCTGGTGCGCGGCCTCGTCTATCCGGTGCCCGACCCGGCCTTCCCCTTCCTCGGGGTGCACCTCACCCGCGGCATCCACGGCGGCGTCCACGTGGGACCGAACGCGGTCCCGGCACTCGCCAGAGAGGGCTACGACTGGTCGGTGATCCACCCCCGCGAGCTCGCCGGCACCCTCGGCTGGCCCGGCTCCTGGCAGCTCGCCCGCAGGCACTGGCGCTACGGCGCGGGCGAGCTGCACCGCTCCGCCTCGAAGTCGGCGTTCACGACGGCGGTGCGCAGGCTGCTGCCCTCGGTGAAGGCGGACGACCTGGTGCCGGCGACGGCGGGCGTACGCGCCCAGGCGGTGCTGCGGGACGGCACGCTGGTCGACGACTTCCTCATCAAGGAGGGCCCGCGCGCGGTGCACGTGCTCAACGCCCCGTCCCCGGCGGCCACGGCATCGCTGCCCATCGGCCGCGAGGTGGCCCGCCGGGCCCTCGCGGTGCTGGCGCTCTAACCCCCGCCGGACGTGCCGTTGGACGTGCCGCCGGACGTGGCGGACGTGTCGGACGGGTCGGACGGGTCGGACGTTCCACCGGACCTGCGACGGAAGAGGAGGTCGTGCACCACATGCCCCTTGTCGAGGCCCTGCCCCTCGAAGCGGGTGAGCGGCCGGAAGTCGGGCCGGGGCGCGTAGCCGCCGTCCTCCTGTGTGTTCTCGAAGTCGGGGTGCGCGCTGAGGACTTCGAGCATCTGCTCGGCGTACGGCTCCCAGTCGGTCGCGCAGTGCACCAGGGCGCCCGGCTTGAGGCGGGGCGCGACGAGAGAGAGGAACTCGGGCTGGATGAGTCGCCGCTTGTGGTGCCGCGCCTTGGGCCAGGGGTCCGGGAAGTAGACGCGGAGCCCGTCCAGGCTCTCCGGTGCGAGCATCTCGCGGAGCAGGATGATCGCGTCCCCGTTGGCGACGCGGACGTTCTCCAGGCCGTTGCGGCCCGCGAGCCCCAGCAGGTTGCCCATCCCCGGGGTGTGCACGTCCACGGCGAGGATCCCGGTGCCGGGGTCGTCGGCGGCCATCTGCGCGGTCGCCTCCCCCATCCCGAAGCCGATCTCCAGGACGACGGGAAGGCCACGCCCCCCGAAGAGCTCGTCCAGATCGAGGACACGCTTGCCGTCGATGTCGAACCCCCACACCGACCAGTACGTCCGCAGCGCCTCACCCTGGCTGGTGGTGACCCGGCTGCGGCGCGGCTGGAAGCTGCGGATGCGGCGCTCGAAGTGCGAGCCCGCGGGATCCGGGGACGGACCGTCGGGGAAGCGCGGCTCGCCGCCCCGCGGGCGGGGGGAGTCGGCGGGGGACTCGGCGGAGGGCTGGGAGGAAGGCTGGGAATCAGACACAGTGCGGGCAATTTTACGGGGCCCCGCGGCCCCTCGGGCCACGTCCGGTTCACGGGGCGCCGCGCCCCCTCGGGCCGCCTCCGGGCCGATCACCTGGGCCCCTCGGCCCACGTCCCGGCCGATCACCAGCGACGTCACCGCACCCGCCCCGGCGGTCCGCGCCCCGGCCACGGTCCCGAGGCACCGTCGCGCCCCGCCCCCCACCCTCGTTAGGGTCGACGCCGTGGCCACCGATTCTCCGTACGAGGCGTACGGCGCGCAGCACGCGTACGACGCGTACGGGACGCACCCCGCACCCCCGGTTCCGTCCCCCGACGGCACCGGGCACCCCGGCCTGCGCCCGCCCCGCCCGCACTGGTGGCAGCGGCGGGCCGTCCGGGCCGGCGCCCTGGTCACGCTGCTCGCCCTGTCCGGCCTGGTGATCCTCGCGCTGGTGCGGCAACAGACCGGCACCGAGGGCTTCCTGGTGGGGCTCGGCCTCGCGACGCTGCCGGTGCCGCTGCTGGTCGCGGCGTTCCGCTGGCTGGACCGGGTGGAGCCGGGGCCCTGGCAGAACCTGCTGTTCTCGTTCTCCTGGGGCGCCTGCGCGGCGGCGCTCATAGCCATCGTCGCGAACAGCTTCGCGACCCGCTGGATAGCCACCGCGACCGCGGACCCCACCAGCGCCGACACCCTCGGCGCCACGGTCATAGCGCCCATCGTCGAGGAGAGCGCCAAGGCCGCCGCGGTCCTGTTGATCTTCCTGTTCCGCAGACGCGACTTCACCGGCATCGTCGACGGCGTGGTCATCGCCGGGGTCACCGCCACCGGCTTCGCGTTCACCGAGAACATCCTCTACCTCGGCAACGCCTTCGGCACCGACCAGCTCAGCGGCGCCGACGGCGGCCTCGCCACCTCCGTCACGGCGGCGACGTTCTTCGTGCGCGTCGTCATGTCGCCCTTCGCGCACCCCCTGTTCACCGTCCTGTCCGGCATCGGCTTCGGCGTCGCCGCGCTCTGCGCGGAGCGCCACCACGTGCGCCGCGCGCTGATCCCGGTCGGCGGCCTGCTCCTGGCCATGGGCATGCACGCGCTGTGGAACGGCTCGGCGACCTACGGCGACTACGGCTTCATCACCGTCTACGGCCTCTTCATGGTGCCCGCGTTCGGCCTGCTCACCTGGCTGATCATCTGGACCCGCCAGCGCGAGCTGCGCACGGTCCGGGCCGAGCTGCCCGCCTACGTCGCCACAGGCTGGCTCACCCCGCCGGAGCCGTACGCCCTCGGCTCGATGCGGGCCCGCGCCATCGCCCGCGACTACGCGGCCCACACCTTCGGCAAGCAGGCGGCCCGCACGGTCGCGCGGTACGAGGCGCACGCGACGTCGCTGGCGTTCCTGCGCCATCGGGGCCGCCGCGGCCGGGCGGGCGCCGACTTCGTCGTACGGGAGCGGGAGTTGCTGCACGCGCTCTGGGAGCGCCGCGAGGTGGCGCGCCCCGCCCTCGCGTACGCGGCGCAGGCCACGGCGCCGGTCCGGGTGCCGCCGCCGTACGGGATGCCGGTGCAGGGCGCGCCGTACGGGTTCCCCGCGCAGGGCGGCCCGCCGTACGGATACCCGTACGGGCAGCCGACGGCGCCCCACCCCTCGTACAACGATCCCGCGTACAAGAACCCTTACCGGGGCGGCTGAAACACCGGCCTCAGGCGCGGGCTTCCGTCAGGCGAGGGCCTCCTTCAGGCGAGGGCCTCCGTCAGGCGCGGGCCTCCGTCAGGCGCTCGCCTCCGTGAGCCGCGCGACCTCCGCCTCCGTCAGCTCCAGGTCCGCCACCGCGAGCAGCGCGGGCAGCTGCTCCACCGTGCGCGCCGAGGCGATGGGCGCCGCCACGGTGGGCCGGGCGGCGAGCCAGGCGAGGGCGACCGTCGCGACCTCGGCGCCGCGGTCCAGGGCGATCTCGTCGAGGGCGGCGAGCACCTTCGTGCCGCGCTCGGTGCCGACGTGCTTGCCCGCGCCCGCCGCCCGCCGGCTCTCCACCGTCGTGCCCGGGCGGTACTTGCCGGTGAGGAACCCGGAGGCGAGCGCCCAGTAGGGGACGGCGGCCAGGCCGGCGCGGGACGCGACTTCCTGGAGCGGGCCCTCGTACGTGTCGCGGGAGACGAGGTTGTAGTGCGGCTGCAGCGCCACGTAGCGGGCGAGGCCCTCGCGGTCGGAGAAGTCCAGGAACTCCTGGAGCCGCTCGGGGGAGATGTTCGACGCGGCGATCTCGCGGACCTTGCCCGCCGTCACCAGCTCGTCGAGCGTGCCGACGATCTCCTCGACCGGGACGTCCGGGTCGTCGTAGTGCGTGTAGTACAGGTCGATGTAGTCGGTGCCCAGGCGGCGCAGGGAGGCGTCGGCGGCGGCCTTGATGTTGTCCGCGCGCAGGCCCATGTACTCGGGGTGGCGGGAGACCTTGGTGGCGATCACGACGTCGTCGCGCCTGCCGCGCGCCCGCAGCCAGTTGCCGATGACGGTCTCGGACTCGCCGCCCTTGTTGCCCTCCACCCATGCCGAGTAGGCGTCGGCGGTGTCGATGAAGTTGCCGCCCGCGGCGGTGTAGGCGTCGAGCACCGCGAAGGACTGCGCCTCGTCGGCCGTCCAGCCGAAGACGTTGCCGCCGAGGGAGAGGGGGAAGACCTCGAGGCCGGAAGAGCCGAGCGTGCGAAGAGAAGTCATACTCCGTCAACGCCCTTACGGATCAGGGAATTCCATGCTCCGTACACTCTTCCCGGCCGTTCGCGGGCATGCCGGACCGGCAGCCCTGACGTCGGGGGGTTGCCGCCAGGACCGCCGGGGATCAGGAGTGCGTACCGCGCACGGATGACCGCTCGCCGCCCACTGCCTACCGCTCAGCGCTTACCGCTCAGCGCATACCGCTGCGGCGTCAGGGAGTGAGGCCCTTGTCGCGGAGCCAGGCGGCGGGGTCGACACCGGTGGACTGGCCGCCCGGGTGGACCTCCAGGTGCAGGTGCGGCCCGGTCACGTTGCCGGTGGCGCCGACGCGGCCGATGACGTCACCGGTGCGGACCTTCTGCCCGGCGCTGACGTTGAGCGAGGACTGGTGGCAGAACCACAGCTCGGTGCCGTCGTCCAGCTCCAGGACCGTGCGGTAGCCGTACGCCCCGGCCCAGCCCGCTTCCTTGATGGTGCCGGAGTGGATGGCCTTGATCGGGGTGCCCGTGGGGGCGGCGAAGTCGAGGCCCGTGTGGTAGCCGGAGGACCACATGGAGCCGGGCTGCCCGAAGGTGCCGGTGACGGTGTACGAGGCGACGGGGAGCGTGTAGCTCTTCGCGAGCTTGGCGAGGCGCTCGGCCTCCGCCTTGCGCTTGGCCTCCTCGGCCTTGCGCCTGGCCTCTTCGGCCGCCTTCTTCTTCGCGGCGGCGACCTTCGCCTCGGCGGCGTCCTGCGTGGCCTTGGCCTCTTCGTTGGCCTTCTTCACGGCGGCCGCCTCGGCCGCCGCCTGGGCCTTGTCGTCGACCTGGTCCTGCTGGTTCTCGGCCTGCTGCATGATGCGGGCGCGCAGGGCCTCGCCCGCGTCGGTGGTGCCCTGCTCGGCGTCCTGGGAGGTGACACCGGCGCCGGTGAGCGGGGCGGCCGCGGGGCCGGAGGGCTCGGACGAGTCCGAGTCGGATATCAAAGAGCCCACGCCCGGAAGGGACTTGGCCTCCGGCAGCGAGTCCTTGACGGCGTCCACGCCCGGTATGTCGGGCATCGATATCGCGACCGGCGACTTGCCGTCCTGCGCGGTGGCGATGCCGCCCGCGCCGACAGCGGCTATGACGCCGACGCCGAGGACCGTGGAGCTGCGGGCGAACCCGCCGCCCTTCTTGTGCACACGGTGCCTGCCGCGGACGGGGCGGACGGAATCCTCGGTCGGATTCCACTCCTCCCAGGATTCCTCGTCGTACCCGCCGAAGTCGTCGTCATTCGGCACGTACACGGCTTGGGGGGCAGGCCGGTTGGACGCCACTGGGGCGCACTCCTTTCCTTCCTTCTCGCCTACCGGGTTAGCTGACGGGTTCGGAGCAGGAAGGTCTCCTACGAACATCTGGCACGGAGGCACAGATGCCCGATTCACCCCAAGTTGGTGGTTCCCCGGCTCCCTTGCGGGATTAGGCGTGTGCGCACGGAGCCGACTCGTGTGCCGGCTGGGACGACCGCGCTGCGTTATCGAACGTTAATAGACACCCCTGCGTGATTCCAAGCTGTTCCCACTGATCATTAACGCCTTTGGCCCGTACTTATTGGGACACCGGGGTCCGGACCAGGGCGAGTTGACCGCAGGATTTTGCCCACCGGACCTTCACATTCCACTGACGTTCTGTCAGCTGTTGAGCGGAGGGGCGCCGTTCAGTCACGGGGCGTGACAGAGTCCCCTCCGCCGGCCGTGGCGGGGCCCTCCTCAGCCGTCGGCCTGCGCACCGCGAGCAGCGCCATGTCGTCCGTCGCCCCGCCCCCCGTGTGCTCCCGCACCTCCTCGGCGAGCGTCGCGAGGAGCGTGTGCGGGCCCTCGGGGCCGGCGAAGATCCGGCCGCCGAGCCGGGCCGCCGGGTCGTAGAACTCCCCGTTCGCGTCCCGCGCCTCCGACAGGCCGTCCGTGTAGAGCAGCAGCGTCGAGTCGGGCGCGAACTCCGTCTCGTCCGCCCGGTCCGGCCAGCTCCCCAACTCGCCCATGCCGAGCGGCAGCGCGGGCTCCGTCGGCGAGAGCACACACATCCGCCCGTCGCCCCGGAGCACCAGCGGCTCCGGGTGCCCCCGGTTGATGACCCGTACGACGTCCTGGCCGCGCGGGATCTCCGCGAGCACGGCGGTGGTGAACCCCTCGAAGGCGTCGAGCCCGTCGCGCCGCGTGCCCTCCCGGGCGAGGGCCCGCTCCAGGCGCTGCGCCACCGCCTCCAGGGTGCTCTCCTGCTCGGCGGCCTCCCGGAAGGCCCCGATGACGACGGCGACGGCGGCCACCGCACCCATCCCCTTGCCGCGCACGTCCCCCACGATGAGCCGCACGCCCTGCGGGGTGTCCTGCACCGCGTACAGATCGCCGCCGATGAAGGCGTCGGCCTGCGCGGCCTCGTAGCGGGCGGCGATGTCGAGCCCGCCGATCCGGGCGTCCGGCAGCGGCAGGACGGCGCGCTGGGTGGCCTCCGCGATGGAGCGGGCGGAGGCGAGCTGGGCGTCGCTGCGGCGGACGACACGGTTGATGACGAGGGCGAGCACCGCGACGGTCGCCACGGTGAGCAGCTCGGTGACGGCCTCGACGTCGGTGGTGGTGTGGGTCTTGAAGTGCAGGGAGACGACGGCGGCGAGGGATCCCGTGCAGATGAGGGCGGTGCCGAGCAGCGAGTAGAAGGGGGCGGCGATCAGCGGTGCGGCCGCGAAGAGCGGGGCGGCGGTGAAGCGGGGCGGCGTCGAGATGTCGAAGACGACGCCGAAGGCCAGAAAGCAGAGGGGCAGGGCCCGCACGAATGCCTGGACCTGGGTGAGGGACCCGTCGTCCCCGGTCCCCCGCCCACCGTCACACGCGCCGCCCCTGCCACCTCTGCCACCCCTGCCGCCACGTCCGCCTCCCCTGCCTGCGCCGCTGCCGCCTCCTCGCTGCCCCACCGCTCGTCTCCTGCCAGGTCCGCGGCCACGCCCGATGGCCTGCCCATGTCCGCGCCTCGTCCAAGGCTTCCCGCAGCGGGGGCGGGGGGCGACCTGATGTGGTCCGACCGGGTTACGGGGCCGAGTTACGGGCCGAGTTACGGGGGTGGGGCATTCCTGGGCTTACGGAGGGTGGGGCGCCCATGGCCGCGACCACGCGGCGCCCCACCCCCGTCCGGGCCTTGCCCCCGTCCGGGCCTTGCCCCCGTCCGGGCCTTGCCCCCGTCAGGGCCTTCCCCCCGTCAGGCCCTCCTCCGCATCAGGCCCCCGGCTACGCCACCGTGGTCACCACCGGAGCCAGCCGCCCCGACCGGGCGAGCCCCCGCAGCGCCACGGCGCACACACCACCGACCCCGGCCAAGGTCAACCACGGCACGGCGGGCAGCTCACGCCCCGCGTCCAGGAGCGCGCCCATGCCGAGGTTCCCCAGCGTGATGCCGACCCCGCACACCGTGTTGTAGAGGCCGTAGTGGGTGGCCACCCACCGGTCCCCGGCGAGCGAGACGATGGTGTCCATCTCGAACGGGTAGAGCACCGCGGTCGCCGCGGCGAGCCCCGCCGCACACAGCAGCAGCCCCGCGACCCCGACGTACCCGCTCCCGCCGAGCGCGGGCGGCACGAAGGCGGCGCCCATCAGGCCGAGCCCCGCGACGAGGCACTGCTCCCTGGTCCAGGTCCGCTTGCACCAGTCGGTGATCCTCAACTGCCCTACGAGCGCGACGAGTCCGGAGACCACGAAGAGCGCGCTGGTCGCGACGGTGGCCCCGGCGGTGTCGCCGAGGAGCCGCTCCACGGAGAGCGGCAGGGCGAGATAGACCTGGAAGGACAGGACGTACGAGCCGGTCATGGCGAGCGCGAAGAGCCAGAAGGACCGGTTGCCGAGCACGACACCCCACTGCCCGCGCCCCTCCCCCTTCTCCCCTCCGACGTCCCGGCCGCGCACCGGCAGCCGCAGCACCTGCACCACCGAGAGCACCGCGAAGAGGACCGCCGACACCGCGCAGGTGAGCCGGAAGTCGACCCCGGTGAGGGCGAGCCCGACGAGCGGACCGAGCAGGATCCCCGTCTGGTAGAAGACGTTGAACAGCGCGAACGCCTCCACCCGGCGCTCCTGCGACCCGGCCTCGGCGGCCACGTACGCCCGTACCGCCGGATTGAACAGCGCCCCCGCGAGCCCGGTCGCCACCGACGCGGCGATCAGCACGGGCAGCGTGTCCGCGAACGCGAGCGCCCCGAAGCCGACCGTGCGCAGCGCACACCCGGCGACGATCATCGGCTTGAACCCGAGCCGGTCGGCGAGCGCCCCGCCGACCAGGAACATCCCCTGCTGCGAGAGGTTCCGCACCCCGAGCACGAGCCCCACCGCCCAGGCGGCGAGCCCGAGTTGGCCCGAGAGGTGGGCGGCGAGGTACGGCATCAGCATGTAGAAGCCGAGGTTGATCGTGAACTGGTTGACGAACAGCAGCTGCACGGCGGGCTCGAAGGCCCGCGCCCGCCGCCAGACAGCCGTCACCGCGCACCACCCGAGCGGGTGGCGGCGGAGTCGACCGCGCCCACGGCACCGGCACCAGCAGCCGACCCGCCGTCGGCGGTCACAGCCGCCGCGGACGCATCGCGCACAGACGCATCGCTCACAGACGCATCAGCCCCACCCACGACACCGACCGCCGGACCGGCAGCCCTCCGCCCCGTCCACCCCGTCCGCCCCGTCCGCCACCGCGACCACCCCGTCACCCACTCCCCGGGACCGGCCACCTCCTCCGGTGCGTCCGGCACCGCCCCACTCCCCAACAGCCCTTCCCGCACGCAGAATTCATCGCTGAAGACGGTGTCGAAGTAGCGCTGCGGCCCGTCCGGGAAGACCGCCGCGATACGGGTGCCGCGCGGCCGCGTCCGGGCCAGCCACCCCGCGACGAGCGCCACCGCCCCCACGCTCCACCCGCCCGTGGCGAACTGCCGTTCCGCGAGCCGCCGCGCGCACCGCACCGCCTCCGCCGGGCCGACCCAGTGCACCTCGTCGAAGGCTCCGTGGTCGACGTTGCCCGGGTGGATGGAGGAGCCGAGCCCCCGCATCAGACGCGGCCCGGCGGCGAGTCCGAAGATGGTCGAGGCGACGCTGTCCACCCCCACCAGTTCGAGCCCCGGCATCGCGGTCCCGCGCAGCGCCCGCGCGATCCCCGCCGAGTGCCCGCCGGTCCCCACCGCGCACACCAGCACGTCGAACTGGCCGAGCTGCCCGGCGAGTTCGGCGGCCAGCTCGCCGTACGCGGCCGGGTTGTCGGGGTTGTGGTACTGATTCGGGCACCAGGCCGCGCCCTCCATCGACGGGGCGGCCATCAGCTCGGCGACCCGGTCGACCCGGGCCTGCTGCCAGCCGCCCTCCCGGCTCGGCTCGCGCACCACGTGCACCTGGGCGCCGTGCGCGAGCAGCATGCGCTCCACGATGGGTTCGAGGCCGGGGTCGGTGACGACGTGCACCGGGTGCCCGTAGTGCACCCCGGCGAGCGCGAGCCCGAGCCCGAGGGTGCCGGACGTCGACTCGACGATGGGCGCGCCGGGCCGCAACTGGCCGCGGGCCCGGGCCCGTTCGACCATGTGGAGGGCGGCGCGGTCCTTGATGCCGCCGAAGTTGAAGCCCTCCAGCTTGGCCCAGAAGCCCCGGCCGCCGCGGTCGCGGTCGTCGGCGGGGGCGGGTTCGTCGATCCAGAGCACGGGTGTGTTCCCCACGGCGGCCGCCGCGGGCTGAAGCTTGCTGATCATCTGCGTCTGTCCTTCGGGTACGCGGATACGGAACGGGGACGGGACGGGCAAGGCCCGCTCGGTCCCGCTCAGTTCCGGTCCACTCCGAGGGCGATGAGGAGCTGCTGTCCGGCGGCCCGCGGCCCGGCCCGCACCGGCGCACACGTCAGGCGCCGACTCTCGGGCACCGCCTGGCCGTTGACCTGGGCGCCGCCGCTCTCGGGCAGCTGCCGGTCGAGGGAAGGTCCCGCGGCGTACTCCACGGGGTCGGCGTGCTCGCCGTGGCCCGGCGCCGGACAGTCGTGCTGCGCGCCGTGCGGGGCGGCGGCGACGCCCGGCACCCGGACCGCGTCCTGCCCCTGTCCCCCGTGGCTGTGGCAGACGCCGACGAGCAGCGTGCACCAGGCGAGGAGCAGCACGAGAGCGGAACCCCGCCTCAGCGCTCCCCGGCGCCCGTGACACCACCCACGACTCATGGTGACCATGAAACTACGTAGGGAGATCAACAGCCCGTAAGGACGCCGGAGTCGGCCAAAAGGAGACTGAAAACCACCGAAGCCCGCAGAACACCGAAGCCGCAGAACCCGGAAAACACCAAGGGCCGGAAAACACCAAGGGCCGGAAAACACCAAGGGCCGGAAGCGCTGAACGCTTCCGGCCCTTGGCCTTCAGTAGCGGGGACAGGATTTGAACCTGCGACCTCTGGGTTATGAGCCCAGCGAGCTACCGAGCTGCTCCACCCCGCGTCGGTGAACACAACACTACGCCATCCGGAGGGGTGCGTCGAACCACTTAGGCGTTGTCCGCGTGCGTGAGCGTCTCCCAGGCCACGAAGAGATCGTCGGTGCCCTCGGGCCGCCGCTGTTCCGTGTACTTCTCGGTCTGCGGCATGTCCAGCTTCAGGCGCCCGCGCAGATGGTTGAGCCCCACCTCCGTGTCGGGCCCCATGTCGCGCTGCACCTTGCCCCCGCACAGCCACTTCGGGGCCTCGGCGCCCAGCTGGTACGTGGAGTGGAACTCGAACGCGGCCCGCAGCCGGTCCTTGGCCTCGTCCCACAGGTCGACGCCCTGGTGGTGGGCGGTCTCGGCCATGTGTGAGGCGGCGGCGAGGGAGTAGCTGGCGTGCTTGAAGTTGCGGCAGGTCTCCTGGGAGAGCCCGTCCTCGAAGGTCTTCTGCCCGAACCAGTACTTCTGCAGCTCGGCCGCCGTGTCGATGCCGCTGCCCTCGGGCGAGACGGGCAGCTTCCCGTCCGACTTCATATAGAAGTAGGCGGGCACGCGCGTCCGGAAATGGTGCACGGCCTTGTCGAAGGTCGCGTGGTCGTTCAGGAAGACGGCCATGCTCATGGTCGCGTCCGCCATCACGAGATCCCAGTTGCCGTTGAAGTCGGCGGATCCGTCGCGCACTTGGGGCAGATAGGCGTTGCGCAGCATCCGCTCGAACCGCAGCAGGTCCCCGTCGCTCCACCCGTCATACGTGTACCGCACGGCTTCGGCGGCCCGCGCCCACGAGGAGGCGGCCCAGGCGGTCTGCAGTCCGGCGTTGGCCTCGGTGTGCTTCGTCACGACCTTCGACCAGGCGTCCATGATCTCGACGGCCTTACGGGCGTGCGCCCGCTCGCCGGTGATGTCGTAGAGCAGGGCCTGCGTGTACGCGGCGATGGCGTCCTCGCGCTCCTCCACGCACCCCTGGCCGGGGCGGGTGTCGGGCGGGCACTCGACGACGGCGTAGGGCTTGGCCCGGTAGTCGGCGGCGGCGTACTTGCTGCTGCTCATCTGCCGATAGGCGTCGTACCAGGGCTGTTCATGCGCCTTGACCCGCTGCTTGACCCGGTCGAGCTGGGCCTTGCTGACGAGGACGCCGGGGTGCGCGAAGGGCTCCCCGGCGGGCCGCGCGGCGGCGGTGCGCGTGGCGGTGCCGCCGGAGGACGACCCCCCGCACCCCACAGCCCCCACGGCAACCATGAACCCCACAACCACCAGGACCCCCACACGAGCCCGCCCGCGCTGGGCCCCGCGTACGCCTGCCATGTGCACCTCCGGTTCGGCCGTCCCAGCCTCCCCCGCACACGGGCCCCCCGCACGGCAGGACCACCCGGACGGGCACGGCACCCGTCGGATCACGGCGGCGTCAGATGACGGGCGGCCGCCCGAGCCGCGTGAGCCACCACACGGTCCGCCACCGCATGGGCCGCCGCTCCCCACAGGACTCCCGCACACCTTCGGCAAAGCCACCGCCCCAGGCCCGCAGCCGCTCGATTGCGACGTTGCGCCCACCGGGACAGCCGAGGTTCTCGTCGAGTTCGACGACCGTCAACTCGCCTGGAAGTTCGGGCTGTTGGGGCCCGGGGAGCGGCGGCGAACCGTTCCCGACGAGGACGGTGCGCACCGCCGGGACGTCCTGCGCGGCGATCGAGTCGAGCAGCGCGGCCAGCTCGCGCGGGCGGGTGCCCATGGTGACGAGGGCGACGCCGATGCGGGGCGGAGAGGGAGTCAAGACCGGGACCTCCTTGAGCGGGGCGAGGCGGCCGGCGCGGGAAACGCACAGGGCCCCGGCCAGCCGAAGCTGGCCGGGGCCCTCGTATCGGTAGACCGTGTGGGACTCGAACCCACAACCAATGGATTAAAAGTCCACTGCTCTGCCAATTGAGCTAACGGTCCTCGCCGACGCACCCCCGAGCATAGCCGGACCGGGCCCGGCATCCGATCGGGTATCGGGCCCGGGGGTGTGCGAGCAGGCCATCCGGCTCTCAGGGGTCGAGCGGCTCCGGGGTGTTCGCGCGGGCCGCCTCGCGGGCCGTCGTGCGCTCGTGGTCGGGGTTGAGGAACCAGTGCCGGGCGGAGGCGAACCACCAGATCGCGGCGGAGCCGAGGACGACCAGGACCGCGACGGGCGCGTAGTTGAAGGTCTTCCAGGTGACCGGGGAGACCTGCGGCAGCATGAAGAGCACCGTGATGACGCCCACCCAGACGACCGCGACGATGCCGACCGGCCGGGACCAGCGCCCCAGGTGCCAGGGCCCGCGCTCGAAGGCGTCCCCCTTGCGCAGCCGCAGCAGCGTCGGGATGACGTACGCGATGTAGAGGCCGATGACGGCGATGGAGGTCACGGCGGTGTACGCGGTCAGGTTGATCAGATACGGCAGGCCGAGCAGCAGCGCCCCGCCGGCCGCGAGCCAGACCGCCGCGACGGGCGTCCGGGTGCGCGGGTTCACGGAGTGCCAGATGTGCGAGTAGGGCAGCGCGCCGTCCCGCGAGAAGGCGTAGATCATGCGGGAGTTGGCGGTCACCGAAGCCATCCCGCAGAACAGCTGGGCCCCGATCACGACCAGGAGCAGCAGCTTGCCCGCGCTCGCGCCGAGCGCGTCGAGGAGGATCTGGGCGGGCGGCGCCCCGGTCTTCGAGCCGAGCGCACCCGCGTACGACTGGATGGCGAAGGTGAAGCCGAGCAGCAGCACGAAGCCCGCGATCCACGAGGTCCAGATGGAGCGGACGATGCCCTGGGGGCCGGCGGTGGACGCGTCGTGCGTCTCCTCGGTCATGTGCGCGGAGGCGTCGTACCCGGTGAAGGTGTACTGCGCCATGAGCAGCCCGATCAGCGCCACATAGAAGCCGCTGCCCCACCCCGTGTTGTTCACGAAGTGCGTGAAGACGAACGACGCCGACTGATGCGAGTCCGGCGCGAAGGCCAGCGCCCCGACGATGACGGCGACCCCGAGCACGTGCCACCACACGCTGACGCTGTTGAGGAGGGAGACGATGCGCACGCCGAAGGTGTTGAGCAGCCCGTGCAGGACGAGGATCCCGGCGAAGAGCAGCATCGTCCGCCCTTCGGTCACCTCGAAGTCGAACTGCAGGTTCAGATAGGCCCCCAGGAAGGACGCCGCCCCGAAGTCGATCCCCGCGGTCACGGCGACCTGCCCGAGCACGTTGAACCACCCCGTGAACCACGCCCAGGCGGCCGCACTCCTCTCGGGCGCGAGCCGGTGCGCCCAGAAGTACAGCCCGGCGGACGTCGGATAGGCCGAGCAGATCTCCGCCATGGCAAGCCCGACGAACAGCGTCATCAGACCGACCCCGACCCACCCCCAGGTGATCAGGGCGGGACCGCCGGTGTTCATGCCGAACAGGTACATGGTGAGGCAGCCGGACAGGACCGAGATGATCGTGAAGGAGACCGCGTAGTTGGAGAACGCGGACATGCGGCGGGCCAGCACCTGCGTATAGCCGAGCTGCGCGAGACGTTCCTCGTCGGAGCCGGGCGCCGCAGGGATCGTGTCGGCCGTCGGGACCGGTGCGTTGGGCGGTGGTTGCTTCCGTTCGCTGGGGTCACTTGTCATGCCCCCAGCGATTCCCTCACCGGGGGCACGACATGCGCCGCGCCTGGCCAAAAGATGCCTGTGCTCAGCGCGCCCGGAACATGTGGGCACGGATGTGATCCGGCTCTCGACACGCCGAAGGGCCCGCACGACAGACGTCGTGCGGGCCCTTCGTTCAGTTCAGCGCGGCTGTGTGTCAGCCGTTGCGCTTCCAGCGCGGCTTGTCGTCGCGGCGGCCGCCGAAGGAACCCGTGCCGGAGCCGGAGCCCCGGTGGTCGTCACGGCGGTTGTACGACGGACGGTCGTGGCCGCCCGAGCGGTAGCCGCCGGAGGGGCGGTCGTCGCGGCGGTCGCGGTTGAACGGGCGGTCGCTGCCGCGGTGGCCGCCGGACGGGCGGTCGTCGCGACGGAAGCCGCCACCACGGTTGTCGTCACGGCGGAAGCCGCCCTCGCGACGGTCGTCACGGCGGAAGCCGCTGCCACCGCGGTTGTCGTCGCGACGGAAGCCGCCACCACGGTTGTCATCGCGGCGGAAGCCACCACGGTTGTCGTCGCGACGGTCGTCACGGCGGAACCCGCCACCACGGTTGTCGTCACGGCGGTCGTCGCGGCGGAAGCCGCTGCCACCGCGGTTGTCGTCACGACGGAAGCCGCCACCACGGTTGTCGTCGCGCCGGTCGTCGCGGCGGAAGCCACTGCCACCGCGGTTGTCGTCACGGCGGAAGCCACCCTCGCGACGGTCGTCACGGCGGTCGTCGCGGCGGAAGCCGCCCTCACGGCGGTCGTCCCCACGGCGGTCGCGCTCGTAGTTGCCGCGCTCGTCGCGCTGCGGACGGCGCTGCTCGTACGAGGAGGACCGCTCCTCGCGGACCGGGCGCTCGGCGCGCTCGGCCTGCTCGGCGGCGGGCTGCGCCGGAGCCGCGACGGCGGCCTCGGCGGCGGCGGTGGCCTCGGCGACCGCGGTCTCCGGGTCGTCACCGCGCTCGCGGGCGGCACGCGCGGTGAGGCGGTCGGCCTCCTCGCGCAGCTCGGCGGCGCGGCGGGTGGCGCGCTCCAGCTCCTTGGTGAGGTCCTTGACCTCACGCTCGGCCTGGGTCGCGGCGTTGCCCGCGGAGTCGGCCTGCACCTCGGTCATCGAGCGGGCGCCGGTGATCTCGGCGACCTCCGGGTCGAAGGTGCCGCCGCCGTTGATGATGTGGCGCGAGGCGTCGACGCCCGCGTCCTCCATCAGGCGGAAGATCTGGCGGCGCTGGTGCGGCAGCGACAGGGACACGACCGTGCCGGAGCGGCCCGCGCGAGCGGTACGGCCGGAGCGGTGCAGGTAGTCCTTGTGGTCGCCGGCCGGGTCCACGTTCAGGACCAGGTCGATGCCGTCGACGTGGATGCCGCGGGCGGCGACGTCGGTGGCGACGAGCGCGTTGACGTAGCCGTCCTTGAAGTCCGCGAGGGTCCGCGTGCGCGCGCCCTGCGTCATGCCGCCGTGCAGCGCGTCGGCCTTCACACCGGCCTCGCGCAGCTGCTCGGCGATGCGGTCGGCGCCCAGCTGGGTGCGGACGAAGATGATCGTGCGGCCCTTGCGCGCGGCGATGGCGGCCGTGACCGGCGCCTTGTCGCGGGGCTTCACGATGAGGATGTGGTGCGTCATGGTCGTGACGGCGCCCTGGGCGGCGTCGACCTCGTGCGTCACCGGGTTGTCCAGGTAGCGCTTGACCAGCGTGGAGATCTCGTTCTCCATCGTGGCGGAGAACAGCATGCGCTGGCCGCCGGCCGGGACCTGGTCGAGCAGCTCGGTGACCTCGGGCAGGAAGCCCAGGTCGGACATCTGGTCGGCCTCGTCGAGGACGGCGACCTCGACGTTCTCCAGGGAGCAGGCGCCGCGGTTGATGATGTCGCGCAGCCGGCCCGGGGTGGCGACGAGGATGTCGACGCCGCGCTCCAGGGCGTAGATCTGGTTGCCCATCGACGTACCGCCGCAGACGACCTTCATCTTCAGGCCGAGGACGTCGCCGTAGGGCTGGAGGGCGTCGGCGACCTGCATCGCCAGCTCGCGGGTCGGGGTCAGGATGACCGCGCGGGGCTTCTTCTTCTCGGTGTAGCCGCCCGCGAGGCGCGCCAGCGTCGGCAGACCGAAGGAGAGGGTCTTGCCGGAGCCGGTGCGGCCGCGGCCGAGGATGTCCTTGCCGGCCAGGGCGTCCGGGATGGTCGCGGCCTGGATCGGGAAGGGGGTGTGCACGCCGTTGCGCGCGAGCTTGCGGACGACTCCGTCGGGCAGGCCGAGGTCACCGAAGGTGATCTCGGGCTCGGCGTCGGCGTCGGCCTCGACGGACTCGGCGTCGGCGTCGGTGGTGACCTCGATGACGTCCTCGACGGTCTCGGAGACGGTCTCCACGGCGGCCTCTACGGCCTCGTTCTCGACGGTCTCGACGATCTCGTTCTCGGGCAGGACGGCGTGGTCAGAACTGGAAATGGACATGCGAAATGCGAAACCTTCCGGAGTCTCGGCACGCGCCCGTCAACTCCGTGATTTCGCAATGGACCGCCTCTATGCGGTCAGCCACGGCAAGGGAGAGTACGCGCCACGCGGCGCTCTTCTGTTTCGGCGCCGGGCAAATGGGATCAAACGATCTACCACCATACGCACTCCCCACCCCCCAAGGCAAACCGAACCCCCCGAACCCTCTCTGACCTGCCCCTACGCGGGTCCCGCCTGCGGCGACGGCTCCTTCGCGGCGAGCGGCGTGCCCCCTTCGTGCGCCGACGAGGACGGCTCGGCGGTGCTCGGCGTCGGCTCCGGGGTGGGCGTCGGCTTCGGGGGCGTCGGGGTCGGGGTGGGGCGTGCGGAGGTCTTCGTCGGGGTGGGCTTCCCCGGCTTCCCGCCCCCGCTCTTGGTGGGCGAGGCGGACGGGTGCTCGGCATCGGAGTCCGAGTCGGAGGCCGACTCGGACGGGGCCGCGGACCCCGAGGCCGCGCCCTCGGGCTCGGCGGAGGCGTCGTGCCCGGAGCCCGCACGCGCCTTCGCGGGCCCGCCCCCGTGCCCGGCCCCGGGCCCCGCCCCCTCGGGCCCCGCCTTCCCGCCGTCCGGAGCGGCCGCCCCGCTCCGCTGCCCGGCGGACCGGGAGGGCTCGGCGTGGCCCCCGTCGTCGCCGACGCTCATGCAGCCCGCGGTCGCCGCGACGGCCACCACCGTGGCGGCCCATCGGACGGGAACGTACAACTGGCGCACGGGAGCACCTCCGAGGCGCGGGGAAGACAGACGCCCTGCCCAACTCCCTTGCGGCGCAAGAGGACACGGAGCACCACACACGGAGACGGAGCACACCCGCGAAACCAGCCCGCGCCCGCCCCGCCCCGCCCCGTCAGCGCTCGCCGGTCACCCGGTCACCCGTACCCCAGCGCATGCAGCCGCGCGTCGTCGATCCCGAAGTGGTGCGCCACCTCATGGACCACCGTGATCTCGGTCTCCGCGACGACGTCCTCGCGCGACTCGCACATCCGCAGGGTCGGCCCCCGGTAGATGGTGATCCGGTCCGGCAGCACCCCCGCGTACCACTCGCCCCGGTCGGTCAGCGGCGTCCCCTCGTACAGCCCGAGCAGCTCGGGATCGTCGGCGGGCGGCTCGTCCTCCACGAAGACGGCCACGTTGTCCATCAGCCGCGTCAGCTCCGCCGGAATCCGGTCGAGCGCCTCTGCGACCAGTTCCTCGAACTCCTCGCGCGTCATCTCCAGCACCCCCTCATTGTCATCCACGAGCCCGCATACACACCCCTCCAATTGGGCATACGGGACCAATGGCCCGCGACTTCACGGTCGTTCAGCTCTGCATACGCGCCCTGCGCGCCCTGCGTGGCGGCATCCTCGGGGCACCCCGCGCCCTGCGCGCCGCCCCCGCCGTCCTCGCCCGCCACTACCGCTCCCGCCACACCCACCCGGTCGGCGAGCTCGTCAGCCCCCCGCACCCGTACGGGAGGGCCCTCGGCCTGGTCGCCGTGGTCCTGCTCGGCGCCTGGCTCGGCCTGCTGATCGTCGGCAGCGTGCACGCGCCCGTGGGCCCGATGGACACCCGTATGACGCTGCGGCCCTCCCTCACCGGCGGCACGAAGATCAACGTCGCCCCGCTCGGCTCCCTCCAGCTGGCCTCGCACACCGCGCCCGTCCGCCTCGACGTGGACGTGGACCAGCTCGACCCGGTGCGCTCGCAGGCCCTGGTCGACCACCCCGAGCGCATCTCCGGGCTCCAGGACGAGGTCGCCCACGACGTCGTGCACGGCACCGCCGACCTGGCCGTCCGCTCCTGCGTCGCCGTCGTCTCCGGCGCCACCGCGCTCGGCCTCGCGGTCTACCGCCGCCCGCGCCGCGCCCTCGCGGCGGGCGGCCTGGCCCTGGCCCTGCTGACCGCGTCGGGCACGGCGGCCTACGCGACGTGGAACCCCGACTCGGTCCTGGAGCCCAAGTACTCGGGCCTGCTCGCCTCGGCCCCCTCCGTCGTCGGCAACGCCCGCAACATCGTCAGCGAATTCGACGTCTACCAGCGGGAGTTGGCGCGCCTGGTCACCAACGTCACCAAGCTCTACGACGTGACCTCCACACTCCCCGCGTACCAGCCGGACCCCTCCACGATCCGCGTCCTGCACGTCTCCGACATCCACCTCAACCCGGCGAGCTGGCACATCATCGCGTCCCTCGTCGAGCAGTACGGGATCGACGTGATCGTCGACACCGGCGACACCATGGACCACGGCAGCAAGACGGAGAACGGCTTCCTCGACCCGATCGAGGACCTCGGCGCCCCCTACGTCTGGGTCCGCGGCAACCACGACTCGCTCGCCACCCAGCACTACCTCAAGGGCCTCAAGAACACCCACGTCCTCGACGACGGCAGGGCGGTCACCGTCGCGGGCCTGCGCTTCGCGGGCATGGGCGACCCGCAGTTCACGCCGGACCGCTCGGTCAAGGCGGAGGGCGACAACGCCGAACGGGCCGCGGGCCTCACCCTCACCGCCGCCCTGCGCACCCAGCGCGCCCAGGGCACCCCCGTGGACATCGCCCTCACCCACAACCCCACGGCCGCCCGCACCACCGACGGCGAGGTGCCCCTCGTCCTCGCGGGCCACATCCACCACCAGGAGATGGAGGTCATGGACCGGGGCACCCGGCTCCGCATCGAGGGCTCCACGGGCGGCAGCGGGCTGCGCGCGGTCGACGACTCCCACCCGGACCCGGTCGAGGCGTCGGTCCTCTATCTCGACAGCTCGACCAAGCGTCTCCAAGCCTGGGACGAGATCAGACTCGGCGGGCTCGGCCTGACGAAAGCCGAGGTCAGCCGCCATCTCCCCAAGGAGAACAAGCCCGGAGCGACGCCCTCGACCCCACCGCCCACCCCCTCCCCCACCCAGTCGTCCGGGGAGCGACCCCCAGGCCCCCGATAAGCGTTTTGGCGATAGCTCCCCCCATCCCATATGCTTCTCACGTCCCCGACGCGCTGCGAAGCGCCCACGGCGGGCCTCTTAGCCCTCATCGTCTAGTGGCCCAGGACGCCGCCCTTTCAAGGCGGTAGCACGGGTTCGAATCCCGTTGGGGGCACGCAACACCCTGTGCGAGACTTGTTCTCGCACAACGCTTGGTCCTGTGGAGCAGTTTGGAGTGCTCGCCACCCTGTCAAGGTGGAGGCCGCGGGTTCAAATCCCGTCAGGACCGCTGCAGTTCGTCTCTGCGAACTGCGTGGCTGGGTAGCTCAGTTGGTACGAGCGATCGCCTGAAAAGCGATAGGTCGCCGGTTCGATCCCGGCCCCAGCCACTTCTTCAAAGGCCCCGTCCGCTTGGACGGGGCCTTTGTCGTGCCCGCCTCGCAGAGGCACCCGCCCCGCGGGAGCACTCATCCGGCAGGGGCCGCCGCGTGCACCGGCCCCGCCTCGCGCCCGCCCGGGTGCCGATGGCGCCAGACCCAGAAGACCGTGCAGGCGAGCAGCGCCCACCCGCCCAGGACCAGGAACGGGAACGCGTGCTGGTGGCCCCCGAAGTACACCGCCGTGTGCTGCGCGTTCACCGACGCCCCCGGCGGCAGCCAGCGCCCGATGTGCCCGAGGACCGACGGCAGCAGCGGCCACGACACCGCCCCGCCCGACGACGGATTGCCGAGCAGCACCATCAGCCCCCACGTCGGGATCATCGCCCAGCGCCCGAACAGCGTGTTGAACATCGTGAAGACCATCCCCGACGTGAACATCGTCAGCGCCAGGATCAGCCACGACTCCACGAAGGGCAGATCCACCGCCCCCAGCCACCAGTCCACCACCGCCGCGATCACGAACCCGCCGAGCAGCGCGTAGACCACCGTCACGGCGATCCGCTCCGCCGGGTTCAGCCCGCGCGCGTGCACGCTCAGCTGGATCGCCCCCACGAAGCCGATGATCACGGCCGCGAGCGAGATGTAGAAGATGGCGAGCCCCCGCGGGTCGCCCTGCTGCAGCGGCTTGATGTCCTGCACCGCCACCGGCACCCCGACGTCCTTGCCCACCTTCGGCGCCGTCTCCGCGAGCACCTGCGCGACCGATGCCCCCGAGGCACCCGACACGTCGAGCGTCACCCGGTCCTCGCGGCCCACGTCCAGGATCGCGAAGACCTGCTGTTCGTCGACGCCGGTCCGGGCCGCCGCCAGGCTGTCATAGCGGTGCACCTCCACCGAGGCGTTCAGCGCCTTCTCCATGCCGGCGAGGAACGCCTTGCCGTGGGTCGCGTGCTCCGCCCCGACCACCGCCGTCGGGATCCGGTGCGGCGTCGGGTTCGCCATGGAGTACGTGTACGAGCCGGCGAAGAGCCCCGCGGCCGCCGCCAGGATCAGGACCAGCACACTCGCGGGCAGGAACGGCGACTTCTTGAAGGCCGCCCACCGCTCGCCCCACGTGGGCACCCTCCCGTGGGCGCCATGGTCGTGCTGTTTCCCCTGTTCAGGCTCGTGCTCAGACATATGAACACGCTAAACCACCCATAACGGACCTACCGGGTGGGGGTGACGCGGGATGAGGGTGACACGGGGTGCGGCCGCCCGGCCCGGCCAAAAGCATTCGCCAGGCTTTTCCCCGAGGTGAGATCCTGGACCGCGTATGTCTACGCAGCCTGCCCTCACCTTCGACACCCTCGCCCCGCGCCTGGCCGAGCTCTCGCTGCGCGATGAGCACCGGCTCGGCCGCCGGCTCGAGGGTGCCCGCCGGATCCGCAAGCCCGAGGCCCGCGCAGCCGTCCTCGCCGAGATCGCGGCGGAGGTCGACAAGGGCGCGGCCAGGATGGCCGAGCGGGGCAGCCGCCTGCCCGCGATCACCTACCCCGAGCAGCTCCCGGTCAGCCAGAAGAAGGACGAGATCGCCGACGCGATCCGCGACCACCAGGTCGTGATCGTCGCGGGTGAGACGGGCTCCGGGAAGACGACGCAGATCCCGAAGATCTGCATGGAGCTCGGCCGGGGCGTGCGCGGCATGATCGGGCACACGCAGCCCCGCCGCATCGCCGCCCGCACGGTCGCCGAGCGCGTGGCCGACGAGCTGGACACGCCGCTGGGCGAGGCCGTCGGCTGGAAGGTCCGCTTCACCGACCAGGTCGGCGGCGACACCTACGTGAAGCTGATGACGGACGGCATCCTGCTGGCCGAGATCCAGACCGACCGCGAGCTGCGCGCGTACGACACGATCATCATCGACGAGGCCCACGAGCGCTCCCTCAACATCGACTTCCTGCTCGGCTACCTCGCCCAACTCCTGCCCCAGCGCCCGGACCTGAAGGTCGTCATCACCTCGGCGACCATCGACCCCGAGCGCTTCTCGCGGCACTTCGGGGACGCCCCGATCGTCGAGGTCAGCGGCCGTACGTATCCGGTGGAGGTGCGCTACCGCCCGCTTCTGGAGGAGGACAGCGAGGAGTCGGACCGCGACCAGATCACCGCGATCACCGACGCCGTCGAGGAGCTCCAGGCCGAGGGCAAGGGCGACATCCTCGTCTTCCTCTCCGGCGAGCGCGAGATCCGCGACACAGCGGACGCGCTGGAGAAGAAGAGATACAAGTTCACCGAAGTGCTGCCGCTGTACGCCCGGTTGAGCCATGCCGAGCAGCACCGTGTCTTCCAGCCGCACACCGGCCGCAGGATCGTCCTCGCGACGAACGTCGCGGAGACCTCCCTCACCGTCCCCGGCATCAAGTACGTCATCGACCCGGGCACCGCCCGCATCTCCCGCTACAGCCACCGCACGAAGGTGCAGCGCCTGCCCATCGAGGCGGTCAGCCAGGCCAGCGCCAACCAGCGCAAGGGCCGCTGCGGCCGTACGTCCGACGGCATCTGCATCCGGCTGTACTCGGAGGACGACTTCCTCTCCCGCCCGGAGTTCACGGACGCCGAGATCCTGCGCACCAACCTCGCCTCCGTCATCCTCCAGATGACCGCCGCCGGTCTCGGCGACATCGAGAAGTTCCCCTTCATCGACCCGCCGGACCACCGCAACATCCGCGACGGCGTCCAGCTCCTCCAGGAGCTCGGCGCGCTGGACCCGTCCCAGAAGGACCCCAAGAAGCGCCTCACCCAGCAGGGCCGCAAGCTCTCCCAGCTCCCCGTCGACCCGCGCCTGGCCCGCATGGTCCTGGAGGCGGACAAGAACGGCTGTGTACGGGAAGTCATGGTGATCGCCGCGGCGCTCTCCATCCAGGACCCGCGCGAGCGCCCGCAGGACAAGCAGACCCAGGCCGACCAGCAGCACGCCCGCTTCAAGGACGAGACGAGCGACTTCCTCGCCTTCCTCAACCTCTGGCGCTACCTCCGCGAGCAGCAGAAGGCCCTCGGCTCCTCCGCGTTCCGCCGCATGTGCAAGCGGGAGTACCTGAACTATCTGCGGGTGCGCGAGTGGCAGGACATCTACACCCAGCTCCGCACGGTCGCCAAGCAGATGGGCATCCACCTCAACGAGGACGATGCCCCCGAGCAGCACGTCCACATCTCCCTCCTGTCCGGCCTGCTCTCCCACATCGGGATGAAGGACGTAAAGGAGTCGAAGGAGAGCCGCGACAAGGACCCGAAGCAGCGCGGCGGCGGGCGCAACGAGTATGTGGGCGCGCGCAACGCCAAGTTCGCGATCTTCCCGGGCTCGGCGCTCTTCAAGAAGCCCCCGCGCTTCGTGATGTCGGCCGAGCTGGTCGAGACGTCCCGCCTGTGGGCCCGGGTCAACGCCCGCATCGAGCCCGAGTGGGTCGAACCGCTGGCCCAGCACCTGCTCAAGCGCACCTACAGCGAGCCGCACTGGGAGAAGGACCAGGCCGCCGTGATGGCGATCGAGAAGGTCACCCTCTACGGCGTCCCGCTCGTCACCGACCGCAAGGTGAACTACGGCCGCATCGACCCCGAGGTCTCCCGCGACCTGTTCATCCGCAACGCGCTGGTCGAGGGCGACTGGCGCACCCACCACAAGTTCTTCGCGGACAACCGCCGCCTCCTCACCGAGGTCGAGGAGCTGGAGCACCGCGCCCGCCGCCGCGACATCCTCGTGGACGACGAGACGCTCTTCGACTTCTACGACCAGCGGGTCCCCGAACACGTCGTGTCCGGCGCCCACTTCGACTCCTGGTGGAAGAAGAAGCAGCGCGAGGAGCCGGAGCTGCTCGACTTCGAGCGGTCGATGCTCATCAACGAGAAGGCGGGGGACGTCAGCAAGTCCGACTACCCCGACTCCTGGCGCCAGGGCCCGCTCAAGTTCAAGGTGACGTACCAGTTCGAGCCGGGCGCGGACGCGGACGGCGTGACGGTCCACATCCCGCTCCAGGTCCTCAACCAGGTCACCGACGAGGGCTTCGACTGGCAGATCCCGGGCCTGCGCGAGGAGGTCGTGATCGAGCTGATCCGCTCCCTGCCCAAGCCGATCCGCCGCAACTACGTCCCGGCACCCAACTTCGCCAAGGCGTTCCTGGACCGCGCCGTGCCGTTGCAGGAGCCCCTGCACGTGACGCTGGCCCGCGAGCTCCAGCAGATGGTCGGCGTCCCGGTGCACCCGGACGACTTCGACCTGACCCGCGTCCCCGACCACCTCAAGATCACCTTCAGGATCACCGACGAGCGCCGCCGCAAGCTCGCCGAGGACAAGGACCTCGACGCCCTGAAGCTCCAGCTGAAGCCGAAGGCCCGCCAGGCCCTCTCCCAGGCCGCCCAGGCGACCGCGGAGCGCTCCGGCGGCGAGTCCGTCGAGCGCAAGGGGCTGACGGACTGGACGATCGGCACCCTCTCGCGGGTCTTCGAGACCCGTCGCGCGGGCCAGCCGGTGAAGGCGTACCCGGCGCTCGTCGACGACGGCCCCCAGGCGGGCACCGTCTCCGTGCGCCTCTTCGACTCGGAGGCCGAGCAGCAGCAGGCGATGGTCAAGGGCACCCGCCGCCTCATCCTCCTCAACATCCCGGTGAACCCCGCCAAGTTCGCCTCGGACAAGCTCACCAACCAGCAGAAGCTGGCCCTGTCGGCGAACCCGCACGGCTCCATGCCGACCCTCTTCGCCGACTGCGCCATGGCCGCCACCGACAAGCTGATCGCGGACTTCGGCGGCCCCGCGTGGGACGAGGAGTCGTACCGCAAGCTCTACGAGAAGGTGCGCGCGGAGATCGTCGACACGACGGTCCGCACGGTCGACCAGGTCCAGCAGGCCCTCGCCGCCTGGCAAGCCTGTGAGCGCCGCCTGAAGTCCACGAAGAGCCCCACGCTGCTCGCCAACCTCACCGACGTACGGGCGCAGCTGGACGCCCTCATCAAGCCCGGCTTCGTCACCGCGACGGGCCTGCGCCGCCTCCCGGACCTGATGCGCTATCTGGTCGCCGCCGACCGCCGCCTCCAGCAGATGCCGACGAACGTCCAGCGGGACACGACGCGCATGGAGAAGGTCCACGAGATGCAGGACGAGTACGCCTGGCTCCTGGAGCAGCTGCCCCAGGGCCGCCCCGTCCCGCAGGAGGTCCTGGACATCCGCTGGATGCTGGAGGAGCTCCGCGTCAGCTACTTCGCGCACGCGCTCGGCACGGCGTACCCCGTCTCCGACAAGCGCATCGTGAAGGCGATCGACGCGGCGGCGCCCTGACCTGCTGCGGTGACCGTCCCACCACACAGGGTGAGTTCGACCGCCGGGCCTGCACTGCTGTACAGTCTCATCTCGCAGCGCAACGAAGGCAGAGTCCACTACCGACTCCGTCGGGGGCGCCGCAAAACCTGGTCCTGTGGAGCAGTTTGGAGTGCTCGCCACCCTGTCAAGGTGGAGGCCGCGGGTTCAAATCCCGTCAGGACCGCAGTAAAGAGAGAGGCCCGCACCGCAAGGTGCGGGCCTCTCTGTCGTTCGCGCACAGGTCCCTCCCCGCTGCACGAACCTTGACGCCGTCACATTCGCCGGGTACCCCAGACAGCAAGGACCGTCGGACGCTCCACCAGGAGGCCGTACATGGCGACGCCCGTTCGGCACGAGACGCGCGCCCTGCTGCGCGCGCACCTCTCCGCGGCCTCCGGCTACCGCCACCTCACCCGGCACTGCCCCATCTGCCACCGTCTGCTGCGCCTGGCCCTGGAGCCCCAGACCGGACCCTGTGAGCCCATCGTGGGCAGCGGGGACGAAAGTCCCCCCAAGGCATGACCAAAGCCGACCCTGAGATCCCCTCCCGAGTGGGAGGCTGGGAGCCGGACCTCCTTGTATCCACGTCCGGACGCCACCGCGCTCTCCTCTAGCGCAGGAATGTCCCACGCAACAAGGACCCCGGCATGTGACGGGTGTCACCGCTCGAGTTTTGGAAACCCCGGAACTTACACCCTTCCTACAACGGGTCAATTTAATATGTGCAATTGCACCACCCTCATGGGCGGCCCACAGAGTTACCCGGCGTCACTCCGGACGGCGCCCCGAGCCCTCCCCGACGGACTCCCCACAGGGCCCCTCAGAGCCGAACAGGCCCGCTCACCAGCGCCTCCCCCGCGCTGACGGGGCGCACAAAAAAAGATCGCGCTGGACCCGGCGGAGTCCAGCGCGATCGACGACGCACCCATGAGGTTCAGGCGTGGGCCCCCGTTGGGGCGGGAACCCTCGTCGTGTGTAGCTCTATGTCGGACGTACGGCCAGGTTGGGGGACCCGGCAGTGGTCGTGCTCTTCGCCCGATTTGTGCTTTTGTGCCGTGTTCCGGCTGCTGTTCAGGCCTCGCTGCGCTGCTGCGGGATGCCCGCAAGAAGCGCGCGGACCTCAGCCTCGCGGTAACGGCGGTGTCCGCCGAGCGTACGAATCGACGTGAGCTTGCCAGCCTTGGCCCAGCGCGTGACCGTCTTGGGGTCGACGCGGAACATCGTGGCGACCTCAGCCGGGGTCAGCAGCGGCTCGGCATCAGGGGTGCGAGCGGTCATGAGCGGCCTCCTCGGGAGAACCGAACCTTCTCGGTTCATTCCTCTAAATTCTGCACCTTGACCCGCGTTGCCCGAAATGGCGGACGCGAGTCGAGTCGGTTATAGGACGAACGGCTTGTCCTCGGCACTACAACTACACCATCCGTCCAGCCGCGTCGGCCAAACCGATGGAATTGCCCTCCCAGGTGTCCATCAGCGACGGAAGCCGATGGACCATGCCATAGCGGACAGTCACGCCACAGTGACGATCAGTCACAGAGCGATCAGGAGTCAACAGACCCCCCATAGCGTGCAATGCTGAGCAATCCGGCCTTAGTTGGACGGAAGGAGCCCTCCCCGGGCTCCTTGTCCTATTTTGGCACGAGGAGGGGTGATGGACGCAAGGGCGAAGTAAGTGCGGTCCGTCACGCTTGACACAAAGGCCCGGATCGGGACGTAGGTCCTCGCGGGCGTAAGCGATAACTTATGTGGTGCCCGCGACAACTATGCGACAGCCCTAGGTCCACGGGCCGCCCCACGGCGGGATTTCACCAAGATCCGTACGAAATCTGTACGGGATCAGTTCGAGAACTGCCGGTCCCGGACCGCCCGCCAGCGCTCCACGAGCCTCGCATACGCCTCGCCGGCGACCTCTCCGTCGCCGTTGCGCAGCGCCTCGATGCCCTCGGCCACGTCCGCCGCCGAGTGGTCCTCGTCGAGATCCGCCACCGGCAGCGCGTGCACCAGGCCGCCGTAGTCCAGCTCGACGAGCGAGCGCGGGTGGAACTCCTCCAGCCAGCGGCCGACGTCGACCAGGCCGTCGATGAGCGGCCCCTCGTCCATCGCCTCCCGCAGCGCCTTGAGCCCGCGGGCGACCCGGCGCCGCGCCTGCACCATCGGGGTGCGATAGCGAAGGACCGGCAGCCGGTCCACGGCGGGGTCCTCGTCCCCGCCCTCGGCGCCCGCCGCCCCCTTCTCGAAGTGGCGCTCCTCCTCCGAGACGAGCACGAACCAGTTCAGCGGGATCTGCCACGTCGAGGTGCGGATCCAGGGGCGGGCGTCGGGGTTGCGGGTCAGCCACTGCTCGTAGTCCGCGGTGGCCTGGCGGCGCACCACCGGCGGCAGCACCGCGTCGAGCACCGGCGCCGGCAGCTGCTCGGCCAGGTCGCCCAGGGCCTGCCAGCCGCGCAGCCGGGTGCGCCAGGGGCAGACGCACAGCACGCCGTCGACCTCCAGGACGAAGGCGTTGCTGCTCTCGTGCACCGGCACCGGGATCGGCGGCGTGGGCAGCAAGTCGGCCAGGGACTCGCGCAGTTCGTCCTGGCACGAGGGGAGGTCCGGGCGGCGGGCATAGCGGGCCCAGTGGCCGCGCTCCGGCTCCGGGAAGGCGGCCAGCGGCTCGTACACCCGCAAGTAGGACGCGTACGGGACGATCAACGACGACACCTTGGGCACGGCTGCTCCCTCCCCCGCGTACCGGCTGGAAAACACTGCACAGCGTGCCATGGCCGAACTGCGCCGCCCCCGCCCGCGCTCCGGCCCGAACTCCTGCCCGTACTCCGGGAGGGGGTGATCCTCGGCACTGCGCGGCCGACGGCCCGCCGCAGGCTCTAGTCTCATGCCCAACGGGGCCCGCCACCCGCACGGGAGCCCGCTCAACTGCCGCTACTTACCTGGGAGTCACCACAGTGACCGATGTAACCGGCGCACCCGCTGATGTCCTGCACACCCTGTTCCACTCGGACCAGGGCGGCCATGAGCAAGTCGTGCTGTGCCAGGACCGCGCCAGCGGTCTCAAGGCCGTCATCGCCCTCCACTCCACCGCCCTCGGCCCCGCCCTCGGCGGCACCCGCTTCTACCCGTACGCGAACGAGGAGGCGGCCGTCGCCGACGCGCTGAACCTCGCCCGCGGGATGTCGTACAAGAACGCGATGGCCGGGCTGGGCCACGGCGGGGGCAAGGCCGTCATCATCGGCGACCCCGAGCACCACAAGACCGAGCAACTCCTGCTCGCCTACGGCCGTTTCGTGGCCTCGCTCGGCGGGCGGTACGTGACGGCGTGCGACGTCGGCACGTACGTGGCGGACATGGACGTCGTCGCCCGTGAGTGCCGCTGGACGACGGGGCGTTCGCCGGAGAACGGTGGCGCCGGCGACTCCTCGGTCCTCACCGCGTACGGCGTCTTCCAGGGCATGCGCGCCTCGGCCCAGCACCTGTGGGGCGACCCGACGCTGCGCGGCCGCAAGGTCGCCGTCGCGGGTGTCGGCAAGGTCGGCCACCACCTGGTGGACCACCTCATGGAGGACGGCGCGGAGGTCGTGGTCACCGATGTCCGCGCGGAGTCCGTGCGCCGGGTCGTCGAGCGGCACGCGGGCCGGGTCACGGCCGTCGCCGACACCGAGACGCTCATCCGCACCGAGGGCCTCGACATCTACGCCCCCTGCGCCCTCGGCGGCGCCCTCGACGACGACTCCGTGCCCGCCCTCACCGCCAAGGTGGTCTGCGGCGCCGCCAACAACCAGCTCGCGCACCCCGGCGTCGAGAAGGACCTCGCCGACCGCGGCATCCTCTACGCGCCGGACTACGTGGTGAACGCGGGCGGCGTGATCCAGGTCGCGGACGAGCTGAACGGCTTCGACTTCGACCGGTGCAAGGCGAAGGCCGCGAAGATCTTCGACACCACGCTTTCGATCTTCGCCCGTGCAAAGGAAGATGGGATTCCGCCCGCTGCGGCGTCCGACAGGATCGCCGAGCAGAAGATGGCGGAGGCGCGCGGCAGCCACTGACCGGAACCCGGCCGAGGGCCCGCCGACGCACAGCCGGGTGACGTCCGGGAGACGTCCGGGACACCCCTGGGACGCCTCTGGGAGACAAGACTCACGCCCGTCGGCGGGTCGCCCGCCAAGAAGAGGTTAAAATCGCAGCTGACCAGCGAGGACAGGGCACCTCGCGGGTCCTGCGCTCACGCGCGTCCTGCGGGCGACGTACCGTATGGCCGCAGGAGCAGGTACCGTGGAAGCCCTACAGACCGGTCTCTCCGCGGAGAGCCCGTTCTAGATCATGAACGCGTGTCAAGACTCTGGGGCCATGAAGCCCCGATACCGAGGGGGTCGAGCCATGGGGCGCGGCCGGGCCAAGGCCAAGCAGACAAAGGTCGCCCGCCAGCTGAAGTACAACAGCGGCGGGACTGACCTGTCGCGTCTGGCCAACGAGCTGGGCGCTTCGACTTCGCAACAGCCGCCGAATGGCGAGCCGTTCGAGGACGAGGACGAGGAAGACGACCCGTACGCGCAGTACGCGGATCTCTACAACGACGACGAGGACGATGAGGACTCCGGCGAGTCCGGTCCTTCGTCTCAGCGCCGCGGCGCTTGACCGCGTAGCACTCGCAGCACATTCGCAGTTCTCGAACTTCTCGTAGCGACTGCACCTCACCCGGTCCGGGGTGGTGACACCGACGGACCGGGTTTTGTGCTGCCTGGCGGCGCCTACTTCGCGGCGCCTTTAATTCAGATACGTACCTGTGAGCTCGGCGCCCGTCGTGTGCGTGCCGCGGTCCGTGATCTCACCGGCGACCCAGGCGTCCACGCCGCGGTCGGCGAGGGTCGTGAGGGCCACGTCCACCGACTCCTCGGGGACGATCGCGATCATGCCCACGCCCATGTTCAGGGTCTTCTCCAGCTCCAGGCGCTCGACCTGACCGGCCTTGCCGACGAGGTCGAAGACCGCGCCCGGGGTCCAGGTGGAGCGGTCGACCGTGGCGTGCAGGCCGTCCGGGATCACCCGGGCCAGGTTCGCCGCGAGGCCGCCGCCCGTGATGTGGCTGAAGGCGTGCACCTCGGCGGTGCGGGTCAGGGCCAGGCAGTCCAGGGAGTAGATCTTGGTCGGCTCCAGGAGCTCCTCGCCGAGGGTGCGGCCGAACTCCTCGACCTGCTGGTCGAGGGTCATGTGTGCGCGGTCGAAGACCACGTGCCGGACCAGCGAATACCCGTTGGAGTGAAGGCCGGACGACGCCATCGCGATCACCGCGTCACCCTTACGGATACGATCCGCGCCGAGCAGCCGGTCGGCCTCCACGGCGCCGGTGCCGGCGCCCGCGACGTCGAAGTCGTCGGGGCCGAGCAGGCCCGGGTGTTCGGCGGTCTCGCCGCCGACGAGGGAGCAGCCCGCGAGGACGCAGCCCTCGGCGATGCCCTTCACGATGGCGGCGACGCGCTCGGGGTGGACCTTGCCGACGCAGATGTAGTCGGTCATGAAGAGCGGCTCGGCGCCGCAGACGACGATGTCGTCCATGACCATCGCGACGAGGTCGTGGCCGATGGTGTCGTAGACGCCCAGCTGACGGGCGAGGTCGACCTTCGTGCCGACGCCGTCGGTGGCGGAGGCGAGCAGGGGGCGCTCGAAGCGCTTGAGCGCGGAGGCGTCGAAGAGGCCGGCGAAGCCGCCGAGGCCGCCGAGGCCCGCGACCTCGGGGCGCTGGGTCTTCTTGACCCACTCCTTCATGAGCTCGACGGCGCGGTCGCCCGCCTCGATGTCTACGCCGGCGGCCGCGTAGCTGGCACCAGTGGTCTCAGGCATGGTGAGTGAGAGCTTTCGTGTCGTTACTACGGGGGCTACGGGGCTTATGGGCGACGGATCGCGTCGGCCGCTGCCGTGGCGGCGGGGCCCGCCGCCAGCTCCGTCTCCAGGAGCTGCTTGCCGAGCAGCTCGGGGTCGGGCAGCTCCATCGGGTACTCGCCGTCGAAGCAGGCGCGGCAGAGGTTCGGCTTGTCGATGGTGGTGGCCTCGATCATGCCGTCGATGGAGATGTACGAGAGCGAGTCGGCGCCGAGCGAGGTGCCGATCTCGTCGATGGTCATGCCGTTGGCGATCAGCTCCGCGCGGGTGGCGAAGTCGATGCCGAAGAAGCAGGGCCACTTGACGGGGGGAGACGAAATCCGGATGTGGACTTCGGCCGCGCCCGCCTCGCGGAGCATCTTCACCAGGGCGCGCTGGGTGTTGCCGCGGACGATCGAGTCGTCGACGACCACCAGGCGCTTGCCCTTGATGACTTCCTTGAGCGGGTTCAGCTTGAGGCGGATGCCGAGCTGGCGGATGGTCTGCGAGGGCTGGATGAAGGTCCGGCCGACGTAGGCGTTCTTCACGAGTCCGGCGCCGAAGGGGATGCCGGACGCCTCCGCGTAACCGATCGCGGCGGGGGTGCCGGATTCGGGCGTCGCTATGACGAGGTCGGCCTCGACGGGGGCCTCGGCGGCGAGCTTGCGGCCCATCTCCACGCGCGAGAGATAGACGTTCCGGCCCGCGATGTCGGTGTCCGGGCGGGCCAGGTACACATACTCGAAGACACAGCCCTTGGGCTTCGCTTCTGCGAATCGAGAGGTGCGCAGGCCGTTCTCGTCGATGGCGACGAACTCGCCAGGATCGATCTCGCGGACGAAGCTGGCGCCGCAGATGTCGAGGGCGGCGGACTCGGAGGCGACGACCCAGCCGCGCTCCAGGCGGCCGAGGACCAGCGGGCGGATGCCCTGTGGATCGCGGGCCGCGTACAGCGTGTGCTCGTCCATGAAGACGAGGGAGAAGGCGCCCTGCACGTCCGGGAGGACCTTGGTGGCGGCTTCCTCTATGGTCAGCGGCTTGCCGTCGTCGTCGGTCTGGCCCGCGAGGAGCGCGGTGACCAGGTCCGTGTCGTTGGTCGCGGCGACCTGCGTCGCGCGGCCGTTCTCCTTCGGCAGGTCGGCGACCAGCTCGGCGAGCTGGGCGGTGTTGACCAGGTTTCCGTTGTGCCCGAGCGCGATGGAGCCGTGCGCGGTGGCACGGAACGTCGGCTGGGCGTTCTCCCACACGGAGGCTCCGGTGGTCGAGTAGCGGGCGTGACCGACCGCGATATGACCTTGGAGAGAACCGAGGGAGGTCTCGTCGAAGACCTGGGAAACGAGGCCCATGTCCTTGAAGACGAGGATCTGGGAGCCGTTGCTGACCGCGATTCCCGCGGATTCCTGGCCCCGATGCTGGAGGGCGTAGAGCCCGAAGTACGTGAGCTTTGCGACCTCTTCGCCCGGAGCCCAGACACCGAAGACGCCACAAGCGTCCTGGGGGCCTTTCTCGCCGGGGAGCAGATCGTGATTGAGTCGACCGTCACCACGTGGCACGGCACCGAGTGTAGGCGAGATCGACCACTGGTCCGAATTGGGGATACGGGTCTTGTACGGAGCGTTAAGGCGCGGCCGGCCACGCCCTGGCCCCGGCCCGGTGGGGCCGGGGCCGCGGCGGTCACCCGGCGATCACTTCAGGCCGAGCAGGCCGCCGAGGATGACGCCCAGGTCGAGACCCGTGGAGACCTCGGTGTTCACGTTCAGGCCCAGGTCGAGCTTGAGGTCCGCGTCCGCCTGCAGGGACAGGTCGGCGTTGGCGGTGAGCAGCGCCGAGCCCGCGGCGAGGACGTCCACCCCGAGGTCCGCGTTGACCTTCGCGGCGAGGTCGGCGTCGACCTTGACGGCGTTGGTGAGCGAGACGGAGTTGGCCGCGGTGTCGACGGTCTTCTTGTCGAGCGCGGGCCGCGTGAACGTGCCGAGCTTCACCTGGGCCTCGCCCTTCGAGGTGTGCAGGGACGCGAGGAGGGTGCCGGTGGACAGGTCGGCCGAGAGGGCGGACACGGTGACGGCCTTCTGCGTCTTCGTGTTCACCAGGCCGAGGCAGGTGTCCGCGAGGGTCAGCTTGCCGCCGACCTTGGCGTCCAGGGCGGCCACGGCGCCGGACTTCACGCCGACGCTGAGCGCGGTGACGGGCGGCACGTAGGGCTTGCCGTCGGGGGCCTTGGGGACCTTGCAGTCGTTGGTGAGCTGGGTGAGGACGACGCCCTTGGCCTTGAGCCCGTCGAGCAGCGAGGCGTCGAGGGTGAGCTTGACGAAGCCGCCGTCGACGGGGACGTCCTTCTTGGCGGCGGCGGGCGGCGGGGTGGGGTCGGCGGGGGCGGCCCAGGCCGTGGCGGGGGCGGCGAGGCCGAGGGTGAGGACGGTGGCGGTGGCGAGGGCGGTGCGCGCTATACGCATGGTGTGTCTCCTTGCTGGTTTCGTCGTGCGGGGGTTTGTGTACGCACAGTCAGCTCACGCCACGCTCCGTGCTCGCGCGATTTCAAGGGGTGCTTCTGGAGTACGACAGCGCTGTGAACAGGCACGACAGCCCTGTGAACAGGTGGGACTCCGCGTTGACTCGTGGCTGAGGGGGCGGTGAGGCTCCTGGGGCCGGCACCCCCTGATCGCCCTTCTCCCTGGAGCTCGCTGTGTCCCCGTACGAGAAGAAGCTGTCCCGGCGTGCCTTCGGCGGGGCCGTCGGTGCCACTGCCACGGCAACCGCCGCGGCCGCCGCCCTGGGCGTGCCCGGTGCCACGGCTGCTGAGGCCGCCGCGCCGGCCGAGCGGCCCTTCCGGGCCGACACCCGGTCCCGGTCCCGGCGGCCCAACATCCTGTTCATCCTCGGGGACGACCTCGGCTGGGCCGATCTCTCCTCGTACGGCTCGCCGCACATCAAGACCCCGAACCTGGACCGGCTCGCGCGCCAGGGCGTGCGGTTCACCGACGCCTACGCGGGCTCCGCGACCTGCTCCCCGACCCGGTTCAGCCTGTACACGGGGCGCTTCCCCGGGCGTACGGAGGGCGGGCTCGCCGAGCCGATCGCGGACAGGTCGGCGGGGCTCGACCCGAACCACCCGACGCTCGCCTCGCTGCTGCGCGACGCCGGGTACGCCACCGCGCTCATCGGCAAGTGGCACTGCGGCTACCTCCCGGACCACTCCCCCACCAAGTCGGGCTGGGACGAGTTCTTCGGGAACTTCGGCGGGGCCCTGGAGTACTACTCGAAGCTGGGGCTCGGCGGCGAGTACGACCTGTACGAGGGCGATGTGCGCGAGGGCGACGCCGAGTACAAGGACCTGCGGTACTACACGCGGATCCTGACCGAGCGGGCCGGCGACTACGTGCGCCGCGACCACGGGGGCAAGCCGTGGCTGCTGAACCTCAACTTCACCACCCCGCACTGGCCGTGGATCGCCGACGGGGACGAGGAGGAGAGCGCCGAGATCGTGCGCCGGGTCAAGGCCGGCGAGAAGGGGGCGCTCCGGCACCAGGACGGCGGCTCGGTCGAGAAGTACACGGAGATGGTGCAAGACCTGGACCGGTCGGTCGGGAAGGTGCTCCGGGCGCTGCAGCAGTCGGGGCAGGAGCAGGACACCCTCGTCTTCTTCGCCTCCGACAACGGCGGTGAGCGGTTCTCGTACAACTGGCCGCTGTCCGGCAACAAGAGCTCGCTGAAGGAGGGCGGGATACGGGTGCCCACCCTCGTGCGGTGGCCCGCGCGGCTCAGGGGCGGGCAGGTCAGCCACGAGCCGGTCTTCTCGCCGGACTGGACGGCGACGCTGCTCGAGGTCGGCGGGGCGCGGCCGCACCCCGCGTATCCGCTCGACGGGGCCAGCCTCGCCGGGTATCTGCTGCGGGGCGAGGAGCTCGCCGAGCGGGAGCTGTTCTGGCGGGTGCGCGGGGAGCGGGCGCTGCGGCGCGGGGACTGGAAGTACTACCGGGGCAAGGGCGGCAAGGACCAGCTGTTCGACCTGGGTGCCGACCGGCGGGAGCAGGCCGACCGGGCGGCGGACGAGCCGAAGCTGCTCGGCGAGCTGAAGGCGGCGTGGGAGAGGACGGACAAGGGGCTGCTGCCGTATCCGGCGGCCTGACCTTGGGGCCGTCGGCGGCCTGACCGCGGAACCGCCGACAGCCTGCCCCGGGGACCACCGACGGCCTGACCCGAGCGACCACCCGGACCGGCTGCCTGAAGGGAGCCTTAAGCGGGTCCTAACGGCCGTTGTGGAGGGCTTTCGGGCGGCGTGGTGATCGATAACGTGCCTCGGGCACGCGTCAGTTGACCCCCGCCGCCCTCGCCCCCACCCCCGGAAGGCTCCCCCCCATGAAGTTGTCCCGTGCCGCCCTGATACCCCTGGCCTGCTCGGCCGCCCTCGCGGCCACCACCGCCCAGGCGACCGCCGCCGACCGGCCCGAGCGCCGGGTCCAGGTCGCGATGGTGAACTTCACGGACAGCCGGATCCCGGACGCCACGAAGCTCGAAGGCGCCCTGAAGCAGAACTACTTCGGCACGAGCGAGTCCCTGACCTCGTACTACAACGAGGTCACCAACGGGGCGACCACCTTCAAGGCGGCCGACGGCGACGGCGTGACCGGACCCGTCACCATCGACCTCGCGGCCACGGGCTGCGACACCGGCAAGATCAACGAGCTGACGCGGAAGGCGCTCGCCGAGAAGGGCGTGGCGGAGTCCGGCTACGACCACCTGTCGATCGTCTACCCCGCCGAGAAGGCCGGCTGCGACTGGCTCGCGCTCGGCACGGTCGGCGGCGGCACCACATGGATGCCGGTCGGCGCCGACGGCAAGATGTCGATGACCGCCCTGGTCCACGAGTTCGGGCACAACTTCGGCTACAGCCACCACATGCGCCTTCGCTGCCCCGAGGGGGACCTCGGCAAGGGCTGCAAGGAGGACGGCACCAGCCACAAGACCCCGATGGGCGGCGGCGGTTGGGAGGCCGGGCTCACCTCGCCCGAGCTGATCCACAACAAGTGGCTGACCGGCGGGCAGCTCGCGAAGGTCGCCACGTCCGGTACGTACACGCTGCGTCCGCTCTACGGCAGCGGGAGCGGGGTGCGGGCGCTCGACATCCCGCTGGGCGAGGACCGGCTCGTCGTCGAGCTGCGGCACAAGTCCGGCACCGTCGACGGCGAGATCCAGGGCGTGCACGCCTACCGGGTGCCCGCCAAGGACTACACCAAGTCGGCGCTCGTCGACCCGACACCCGACGCCGACGAGTCCACCGGCTCCGACGCCGCCGCCGACGCGGACGCCCTGAAGGCGGGCGCGAAGCTCACCGACACGGCGCGCAAGGTCGAGGTCAAGGTCGTGAAGTCGGGGGCGACGTCGGCGACGGTGGCCGTGAGCCTGGACGGGGTGGCGGCGCCAAAGGAGGCCGCCCCCGCACCCAGCGAGGCCGCGCCCGCCCCCAGTGCGGCCGGGCCCACCGAGGCGGCGCCCACCAAGGCGGCGCCTACGGATGGCGCCGCCAACGACACGCGCCCTGAAGGCGGTTCCACCGAGCTCGCCGAGACCGGGGCCGACTCCTCCACCACGCTCCCGTACGCCTTCGGTGGCGCACTGCTGCTCGCGGCGGGCGGCGCCTTCGTGCTGAAGTCGCGCAACCGCCGTGCCGCCAGGGCTACTTCCGGTGCTGACCGGACGGGGCGGCACTCGCGCTGACGACCGTGCCGTCCTTGGCGGTCAGCGTCAGGGAGCGGTGCTTCAGCTCGTAGCGCGCCGTGCCGCCGAAGAGCTTGAGCAGCTTGCGCTCGGTCTGCATCGCGGGGCCCGGGCACATCTTCCGGGTGGTCGCGGGCGGGCCGAGGGCGATGCGGCCGTCGCGCGGCTTCGCCGTGGCGGTGACCCCGTTGCAGCCGAGGTTGCCGCGGGCCTTGCCGTCCTTGCCGAAGGTCAGCTCGACCTTCCCGGTCACGCCCTTCGGCAGGGACGTCGCCGTCCTGCCGTCGCCGACGGCGGTCACGGTCCACTTGGTGCCGACGAGCGGGGAGCCGGGCTCGGACGAGAGCCGCACGCGGTCGCCCTTGGCGGTGGTGAGCGTCAGCCGGTCGCCGTCGACCTTGGCCTTGATCCTGCTCTGGACGCCGAGCGCCTTGCTGAGGGTCTCCTCGAACCGCATGGGGACCTTGTCGCAGCCCATGTCGGTCATCCGGGTCTGCGAGAAATCGATGGCGTCGCCGTGGATCTTCACGTCGGCGCCCATGCTGTTGCAGCCGTAGTTGCCTTCGGCCTGCCCCTTGTCCGTGAACTCGACGAAGGCGCCTGCCGGGGCGTCGTGGGTGGTTTTGCCCACCGTGACACTGTCGACGTTCCAGTGGACGCCGGTGAGCGGGAGCTCGGTGTCGACGGAGCGGCCGCCGCGGTCGTCCGAGCGGTCCGCACCACCGCTGCCGGACTGCGTACCGCAGGCGGTGAGCAGCAGCCCGGCGGCGGCCAGGGCGGTGAGGGCTGGGGTGACACGGTGCTTCTGCATGTCGGTGTGACGGGGCGAGGGGGGAATCCGGTTCCACCAGGTGAGTTGGGCCCCGCCGATACGTCGGTTGGGCCCGGCCGATATGTCAGTCGGCCCCGCCGAGCCCCGCCTCAGCTCATGACCGGCAGCAGCGCCCCGAGGTCCGCCCGCTCCCCGCTCGCCCGCACCGTCCCCGCGTCCAGCTCCGCCCGCCACCCGGCCCGCCCGGTCGCGAGCCGGATCCAGGTCAGGGGGTCCGTCTCGACCACGTTGGGCGGGGTGCCGCGGGTGTGCCGCAGGCCCTCGACGCACTGCACCACGGCGTACGGCGGCACGCGCACCTCGGTGGAGCCGCCGGGGGCCTTCACCGCGAGGGCGTCGGCGAGCAGGCGGGTGCAGGCGGCGACGGCCTGCCGCTCGTAGGGGACGTCGAGGCCCGGCACCGCGGCGTTCAAGTCGTCGGTGTGCACGATGAGTTCGACGGTACGGGTGACCATGAAGTCGCCGAGCGTCATGGCGCCGAAGCGGGAGGGCACGAGGCGGTCGTCCGGGGCGGCGGGCAGGGCCTCCTCGATGCGGGCGAGCGTCGTCGCGAACAGCTCGTCGAGCCCGGCGCCCGCCACCAGCTCGCGCACGTCCTCGTCGACCTGGGCCGCGGCGGACTCGGTCGCGAACGGCCAGTCCAGCAGCGGGACTTCGTGCTTCGGGGGCTCGGGCGCGTCCAGGTAGCGCACGACCGAGCCGAGCACCATCGACAGGTGCACGGCCAGCTCGCGCACGGTCCAGTCCCCGAGCCGCGTGGGCCGGGCGAGCTGCTCGGGCGTGAGGGTCGCGACCGCGTCGCGCACCTGCCGGAACTGGGCGAGGACCGCGGGGCGGATCTTGGCGGAGTCGTACGAGCGCGTGCGCTTCTTGGCCGGTGGCATGGGTCCGAGACTAAGGCTTCGCCGCGTACCCCTTCAGGCCCTTTTCCACCAGGTCGAAGGCGCGTCCGGCATACGTCGCGGCGTCCTCGGCGACCTGGTCCAGCGGGTCGCCGGCGAGGGTGCGGCGCTGGTTCTCCATGATGACCGCGTTGCGGGCGCCGAGGAGCTGGCCCGCGGCGACGCGCGCGAGCAGCGGGTCGCCGGTGTCCTCCGCGAGGGCCTCGGTGAGCAGCTGGAGTCCGCGCAGCTGGAAGATGAGCAGCCGGTGGCTCAACGCCGGTGTCTCGCTGATGAGTTGGCGCAGCTTGACGGCGATTGTGCTGTCGCTGAGCCCGACGGAGGCGTCGCGCGCGGCGATCTGCTCCATGAACTGGCGGCGCACCGCGTCGACGGCCGGCTCCCCGTGCCGCCGCTCGCGCACCGCGCGGGCCGGGTCGCCGACGTGCTCCTCCATGGGCGCGACGAGGATGTCCTCCTTGGTCCCGAAGTAGTTGAAGACGGTCATCTTCGACACCTCGGCGGCCTCGGCGGTCTCCGCGACGGACACCTTGTCGTAGCCGCGCTCGACGAAGAGCTGCAGCGCGGCCCGCCGGATCCGCAGCGCCGTCTGCTTCTTCTTGCGCTCGCGCAGCCCCATCTCCTGACCCTTTGCCTGCGCCTGCGCCTGCTCCCGCTCCTCAGCCATGGCGGCACTGTAAGAGCTCGGGAGCGCGAGGGCGACAAGATCCCTTGGCTGGTGAGCGCCGATGCGCTGGCGAGCGCCGCGATGCTCCCGCTGTACGGCAGGCTCTGCGACGTGTTCGGCCCCCAGCGCGTCTTCACCGGCGCGGTCGCGGTCTTCCTGCTCGGCTCCGCGCTCTGCGGCGCCGCCCAGTCGATGGGGCAGCTGATCGCGGCCCGCGCGGTGCAGGGGCTCGGGGGCGGCGGCGCTCGCCCTGTTCCTGTGGCGGCAGGCGAAGGCCGCCGAACCCGTCCTGCCCCTCTCCATGTTCCGCATCCCGCAGCTGCGCCGGGGCTTCGCGATCCAGGGGCTGCAGGGCGCCGCGATGATGTGCGTCATCTATTACGTGCTGCTCTACCTCCAGGTGGCGCGCGGCATCTCGAGCTCGGCGGCCGGGCTCTACCTGATCCCGATGGCGGTCGGCATGACGGCGGTCGGGCTGCTCTCGGGCCGCCTCGCCGAACGCGGCTGGTCCGCGCGGACGTTCACCGTCAGCGGCACGCTCACCTCGGCGCTCGCCTTCGGCCTGCTCGCCACGATCGCGACGGACACCTCGCTGTGGCTGGTCCGGGCCGGGCTGCTGCTCGCGGGCACCGGCTTCGGCCAACTCATCGGGCAGCTCATCCAGTTGGTGCAGGACGCGGCGCCGCGCCACCAGCTGGGGGTCGCCACGACGGGCATCCGCTTCTTCCAGACCCTGGGCAACGCGCTGGGCAGCGCCGTCTTCGGGACGCTGCTGCTGCGGCTGTACGCGGCGGACGGTCCTGGCGGCGAGGTCAGCGCCATCGCCGGGCTCACGGGAGGCCCGCACGGCGAGGCGGTGCGGGCCTTCGTCTCCGCGACGAACGTGGTGTTCCTGTGCGGGGCGGGGTGATGGTGCTCGGGACGCTGCTGGCGCTGCGGCTTCCCGGTTCCCGCAACCCGGTCAACGAGCCGGAACCTCCGGCTGAGGTGCGGCCTCAGCCCGCTCTCCGGCCGTGAACACCTCCTTGTTCGCGGGCACCCCGACCCCCCGCCACCGGAACGGCACCCCGCGCGCGGAGTCCAGGTCCGGGCCGTCCATGAGCTGGAAGTGGACGTGCGGCTCGGTGGAGTTGCCGGAGTTCCCGCACTCCGCGAGCTCCTGGCCGGCGAGAACCTTGTCGCCCGCGCGGACCTTGAGGGAGCCCTGGCGGACATGGGCGTACATGGCGTACGTGCCGTCACCCAGGTCGAGGACGATGTGGTTGCCGACGATGCGGCGCGTGCCGCCGACGCTGCGGACGATGCCCTCGGCCAGCCAGAAGTACAGCACCCCGGCGAGGGAGCTGCGGCTGAGGTGGTCGCGCTGGCCGTCCTCCGCGTGCACGACGGTGGCGTCGGCCCCCGCGCGCAGCGGCGCCCCGAAGGCGGGGTAGTCACGGGGGTGCCGGGCGACGGGCCAGAACCAGACGGGGGCGGGGCGGGCGGGGCCCTCGGCGGGCTCGGCCGTGATGTCGATGGCGTAGGTCTGGCCGAACTGGTGGGTGCCGTGGCTGGGCACCTTGGTGGCCGGGCTGTTGAGGGCGGACCAGCGGCCGGTGACCGGGGCCTCGACCTCGACCGGCGCCGGGGGCTGTGCCGCGATCTGCTGCCGGGTGGACCGCGAGGTCGCGAGGGTGAGGGCGATGGCGCCGAGCGCGGGCAGCCAGCTCACCCAGTAGTTGTACGGCAGGTCCACGAACCACTGGACGACGAACTGGACGAAGAAGACCAGCCACAGCACCCGCTGGGCCACGGCGGCGATCTTGCGTTGGCGTACGGACATGAAGTTCCCCCTCGTGCGGAATGCGGTCGGGTCACCGGTCGGGCGACCGTCAGGTCAGGCGACCGTCAGGTCACCGGTCGGGCAGCGGTCAGCACGACCAGCAGCGGCACCACCCGGCCCGCCGGGACCTCATAGCGGCCCCGCCCCGGCGTGTGCAGCCAGCCCGCGCCGGTCAGTTGGCGCAGGTGGTGGTAGATCTGGCCGGTCGTCCCGACGCCCTCCAGGGAGGCCAGTTCGGCGGCCGTGCGCTTGCCGTCGAGGATTTCCTTCAACAGCCGCAGCCGTACGGGGTTCCCGAGCGCGGCGAAGGACTCGGCCACCTCGGACCAGTCGCCCTCGAACACCGTCTCGGTGAGCAGGCCGTACTGCCACTCGTACCGGTGCCCCGTCGGCACGCGCACCGCTCCGGTGAACAGGACGGCGCCGTCCGCGTCGTCGGACACCGGGTGGCGTGCCTTCAGCGCGTCGAGGGCCCAGAAGTCACCCTCACCGACCGGGGGCGCGGCCTCGTCCGCGCTCTCCAGTGCCGCCACGCGCCGTTCGAGCTCGGCGACCCGCTCTTCCAGATCCATGACTGAGAGATTACGTAATTACGTAAACACAAGCAAGCTCGACGGCCGACGGCGGCCCGGACACGACGAAGCCCCCGCCCGGACCAGGTCCAAGCGGGGGCTCCAGCGGAGGCGGATCAGGCGAGCAGGCCCGGGACCGTCTCCTCGTGCGCCGTCCGCAGCTCGCTCAGCGACAGCGCGAACTCGCCCTGCACGTCCACCGATTCACCGTCGACAACGCCGATGCGCGCGACCGGCAGGCCCCGCGCCCCGCACATGTCGGTGAAGCGGAGCTCCTCGCTGCGCGGCACCGAGACGACCGCGCGCCCGGCCGACTCGCTGAACAGGAAGGTGAAGGCGTCGAGCCCGTCCGGCACGACGAGCCGCGCGCCCTTCCCGCCGCGCAGGCAGGACTCCACGACCGCCTGCACCAGGCCGCCGTCCGAGAGGTCGTGCGCCGCGTCGATCATGCCGTCGCGGGAGGCGGAGATCAGGATCTCGCCGAGCAGCCGCTCCCGCTCCAGGTCGACCCGGGGCGGCAGGCCGCCGAGGTGGTCGTGGACGACCTGGGACCAGGCCGAGCCGCCGAACTCCTCCCGGGTGTCGCCCAGCAGGTAGAGGAGCTGGCCCTCTTCCGTGAAGGCGACGGGCGTGCGGCGCGTGACGTCGTCGATGACGCCGAGCACGGCCACGACCGGGGTCGGGTGGATCGCGGTGTCACCGGTCTGGTTGTACAGCGAGACGTTGCCGCCGGTGACGGGGGTGCCCAACTCCAGGCAGGCGTCCGCGAGTCCACGGGTCGCCTCGGCGAACTGCCACATCACCGCGGGGTCCTCGGGCGAGCCGAAGTTCAGGCAGTCCGAGACCGCGAGCGGCTTGGCGCCGGTCGTCGCCACGTTCCGGTACGCCTCCGCGAGGGCCAGCTGCGCGCCCGTGTACGGGTCGAGCTTCGCGTACCGGCCGTTGCCGTCGGTGGCCATCGCGACGCCGAGGTTGGACTCCTCGTCGATGCGGACCATGCCCGCGTCCTCGGGCTGCGCGAGCACCGTGTTGCCCTGCACGAAGCGGTCGTACTGGTCGGTGATCCACGCCTTGGACGCCTGGTTCGGCGACGCGACGAGCTTCAGGACCTGGTCCTTGAGCTCGGCCGAAGTCGCCGGTCGGGGCAGCTTGCCCGCATCGTCCGCCTGCAGTGCGTCCTGCCACTGCGGACGCTCGTACGGGCGGTGGTAGACCGGGCCCTCGTGGGCGACCGTGCGCGGCGGGACGTCCACGATCTGCTCGCCGTGCCAGAAGATCTCCAGGCGCTCGCCCTCGGTGACCTCACCGATGACGGTGGCGATGACGTCCCATTTCTCGCAGATCTCCATGAAGCGGTCCACGTGCTGCGGCTCGACCACCGCGCACATCCGCTCCTGCGACTCGCTCATGAGGATCTCCTCGGGCGAGAGGGAGGAGTCGCGCAGCGGAACGGTGTCGAGCTCGACGCGCATGCCGCCGGAACCGGCCGACGCCAACTCGCTGGTGGCACACGACAGTCCGGCACCGCCCAGGTCCTGGATGCCCGCGACGAGCTTCTCCCGGAAGATCTCCAGGGTGCACTCGATGAGGAGCTTCTCCTGGAAGGGGTCGCCGACCTGGACGGCGGGCCGCTTGGCCGGACCGGTCGACTCGAAGGTCTCACTCGCCAGCACGGAGACGCCGCCGATGCCGTCGCCGCCGGTCCTGGCCCCGTACAGGATGACCTTGTTGCCGGGTCCCGACGCCTGCGCGAGGTGGATGTCCTCGTGCTTCATGACGCCGATGCAGCCGGCGTTGACCAGCGGGTTGCCCTGGTAGCAGGAGTCGAAGACGACCTCGCCGCCGATGTTGGGCAGCCCCAGACAGTTGCCGTAGCCGCCGATGCCGGCGACGACACCCGGCAACACCCGCTTGGTGTCCGGGTGTTCGGCGGCACCGAAGCGCAGCGGGTCCACGACGGCGACCGGGCGCGCGCCCATCGCGAGGATGTCGCGGACGATGCCGCCGACGCCGGTCGCCGCGCCCTGGTAGGGCTCGATGTACGAGGGGTGGTTGTGCGACTCGACCTTGAAGGTGACCGCGTAGCCCTGGCCGACGTCCACGACACCGGCGTTCTCCCCGATGCCCACCAGCATGGCGTCGCTCTCGGGGGCCTTCTCGCCGAACTGCTTCAGATGGACCTTGCTGCTCTTGTACGAGCAGTGCTCGCTCCACATGACGGAGTACATGGCGAGTTCGGCGCCGGTGGGGCGGCGGCCGAGGATCTCCCTGATCCGGGTGTACTCGTCCTCCTTGAGGCCGAGCTCCTTCCAGGGCTGGGCGGACTCGGGGGTCTCGGCGGCGTGCTTGACGGTGTCGAGAGTCATACGCTGACCAGCTTCTTGAGGATCGAGGTGAAGAACCCGAGGCCGTCCGTGCGACCGGTGCCGACCAGCGGCTCGACCGCGTGCTCGGGGTGCGGCATCAGCCCGACGACGTTGCCCGCCTCGTTCGTGATGCCCGCGATGTCCCGCAGCGAGCCGTTCGGATTCATGTCCAAGTACCGGAAGGCGACGCGGCCTTCGGCCTCCAGCATGTCGAGGGTGCGCTCGTCGGCGACGTACCGGCCGTCGATGTTCTTGAGCGGGACGGAGATCTCCTGGCCCGCCTCGTAATCGGCGGTCCAGGCGGTCTGGTCCGTCTCGACCCGCAGCTTCTGGTCGCGGCAGATGAAGTGCAGGTGGTTGTTGCGCAGCATCGCGCCGGGCAGCAGATGCGTCTCGGTCAGGACCTGGAAGCCGTTGCAGATCCCGAGGACCGGCATGCCGCCCCTGGCCTGCTCGATGACCGACTCCATGACGGGCGAAAAGCGCGAAATGGCCCCGGCCCGCAGATAGTCGCCGTACGAGAATCCACCGGGCAGCACCACGGCGTCGACCTGCTTGAGGTCCTTGTCGCGGTGCCACAGCGGCACGGCCTCGGCGCCGGCGACCCGGACGGCCCGCTGGGTGTCGCGGTCGTCGAGCGTTCCGGGAAAAGTGACGACTCCGATTCGAGCAGTCACTTCTCGCCCCCGGCGGCCTCTTGAAGCTCTTCGACCTTTACGACGAAGTCTTCGATCACCGTGTTGGCGAGGAAGGTCTCCGCCATCTCATGGATACGGGCGAGCGCGGCGTCGTCCACCGGCCCGTCCACTTCCAGTTCGAAGCGCTTTCCCTGACGTACGTCGGAGATGCCCTGGAATCCGAGGCGCGGCAGCGCACGCTGCACCGCCTGTCCCTGGGGGTCGAGGATCTCCGGCTTGAGCATGACGTCGACTACGACGCGTGCCACTGGCACTCCCGGTGTGTGGTCCTTGCGATGTGCTGCTTGCGGTGCGCTGAGCAGGTTCCTTCAGACTACCGGCACAAAATTTCTACTCGCGTAGATTCGTAGCAACCTACGTGACCGCCATCACGTTCGGACACCCACGAAGACGTCGAACACGACACCTTCACGGAAAACACTTGGAAAAAATCGCCCCCGCGCATTGCTCTCGGACACGCGGGCAGATTAAGTCGGGCTTCACAATGCAATGCCGGGCCCTGTACAAAGGAATTGGCTTTAGCCGATACTTTGCCCCAAAACAGCCGGACAGTCGGCATCAGCGCACGTCAACGTGGGGATGCCGCACGAAGGGACCGATATTCGTGGCGCAGCGTGTCGTGATCACTCTCTTTGACGACATCGACGGCGGGGAAGCGGCGGAAACAATCGCCTTCGGACTTGACGGCAAGTCGTACGAGATCGACCTCAACCAAACCAATGCCAAGAAACTGCGCAAGAGCCTGGCGCCCTACCTCGAGGCCGCCCGCAAGCAGTCGAAGTCGGGCAAGACCTTCCGTCGCACCGCGGTGAGCCCCGACCCGGCGGCGGTGCGCGCCTGGGCCCGCTCGAACCAGATGGAGGTCCCGCCCCGCGGCCGCATCCCGAAGCGCATCTACGAAGCCTTCGAAGCGGCCAACTGACCCGGCCCCGTCCATCGCGGGCCGGACTCCGACAGCGGGCTCCAGCAGCCGACTTGCATTGCACCCCCGCTGGTCAGCTAGAGTCTGGAGCACGCCGAGGGGCGAGGCCGAAAGGCCGGACCTCACGGAGTCGTGCGGGTGTAGTTCAGTAGTAGAACATCCCCCTTCCAGGGGGAAGGCGCAGTGTGCAATTCCTGTCACCCGCTCCGCACCGCCGACCGACCACCCTCCGGGGTGCGGTAGGCTGGTGAACGCGCCGATTGGTGAGAGCCAGTCGGAGGCAATGCGAACGTAGCTCAGTTGGTAGAGCGCAACCTTGCCAAGGTTGAGGTCGCGAGTTCGAACCTCGTCGTTCGCTCCAGATCGAAGGCCCCGGTCCACTGGACCGGGGCCTTCGACATGTGCGCACCATGCCGGACCCGGCCTTCTGACATTTGTCATGCGGGCCGGTGACAGCGCGCACTGCCCGCGCCCCGATCCACGGGGGACGCTCGACACATGACTGACCAAGTGATCGACGTGTCCGAGCTACGGCGCGTGTACGGGGGAGGTTTCGAGGCGGTCCGGGGCATCTCGTTCGCCGTCGGCCGGGGGGAGCTCTTCGCGCTCCTCGGCACCAACGGGGCGGGCAAGACCTCCACCCTCGAAGTCCTCGAAGGGCTCGCGGCCCCCGCCGCCGGGCGCGTGCGGGTGCTGGGGCGCAACCCGTACACCGAGCGCGCCGAGGTGCGCCCCCGAATCGGGGTGATGCTGCAAGAGGGCGGATTCCCCTCGGAGTTGACGGTTCTGGAGACCGTACGGATGTGGGCCGGCTGCACCAGTGGGGCGCGGCCGGTGGGTGAGGCGCTGGAGATCGTGGGGCTCGGCAAGCGCCACGGGGTGCGCGTCAAGCAGCTCTCCGGCGGCGAGAAGCGGCGGCTCGACCTGGCGCTCGCGCTGCTCGGGCGGCCCGAGGTGCTCTTCCTCGACGAGCCCACGACCGGCCTTGACGCCGAAGGGCGCCGCGAGACCTGGGAGTTGGTGCGGGCGCTGCGCGACGAGGGCACGACCGTGCTGCTCACCACGCACTACCTGGAAGAGGCCGAGCAGCTCGCCGACCGGCTCGCGATCCTGCACGAGGGGCGGATCGCGGCGGAGGGCCGCGTCGCCGACGTCGTCGCCGCGCAGCCCTCGCACGTGGCCTTCGACCTGCCCGAGGGGTACTTCCTCGGCGACCTGCCGCCGCTCGCGGAGCTCGGCGTGACCGGGCACGAGATGACGGGGCGCCGGGTGCGGCTGCGCACGAACGAGCTGCAACGGGCCGCCACGGGGCTGCTGTTGTGGGCGCGGGACGCGGACATCGCGCTCGGCGGGCTCGATGTGCGGGCGGCCTCGCTGGAGGAGGCGTTCCTGCGGATCGCGCGGGAGGCCGGTCAGGGGCAGGGGACAGAAGCGGGAGCGGGTGCGGACATGGGTACGGCGAAGGCGGAGGTGGCGGCATGAGCGCGACGACGGTCGCCACGGAGCGCGGGGCGGCGCGGACGACTGCGGCGGGGCGCCTGCGGGCCCTCGCGCGCGCCGAACTCACCCTGCTTGGGCGGAACAAGGGCACCCTCTTCGCGGCACTCGTCGTGCCCCTGGTGATGCCGGTCAGCGTCAACTCGGCGACGTCCGGGATGGATCTGGAGGCCGCCGGGCTCAGCACCGACTCGGTCGTGCTGCCCGCCGGGATCGGCTTCTCGCTGCTCTTCGCCGTCTACGCCACCGTGACCAGCGTCTTCGTGGCCCGGCGCGAGGAACTCGTACTGAAGCGGCTGCGCACCGGGGAGCTGCGGGACCCGGAGATCCTCGCCGGGGCCGCGCTGCCCTCGCTCGCCATCGCGGTGGGCCAGTGCCTGCTGCTCGCCGTCGCGTGCTCGGCGCTGCTCGGCGCGGGTGCGCCCAAGGCGCCCCACTTCGCCGTCCTGGGGCTGCTCGCCGGGCTCGTCCTTTTCACCGCGCTCGCGGCCGTCACCTCGTCCTTCAGCCGGAGCACCGAGTCCGCTCAGGTCCTGACGATGCCGCTGATGTTCATCTCCATGCTGGGCTCGGGCCTGTTCATCCCGCTCGAAGTCATGCCCGACAAGCTCGCCTCCGTCCTTGAACTGCTGCCGATGTCGCCGGTGATCAAGCTGGTGCGCGGCGGCTGGACCGGGGACCTGTCGGCGGCCGGGGCGCTGGGCGCGCTCGCCGTGGCGGTGGCCTGGATCGTCCTCGCGGTGTTTGCTGGTCAGCGGTGGTTCCGCTGGGAACCGCGGCGCTGAAGGGGAAGGAAACCGAGGTGGTCGGGCGGATGTGGGGCGTGCGGCGCGGCTGGCACGAGCGGAGCAAGGTCGAGAAGGTCGAGCTGCAGAGCGTGATCATGTGGCACCTCGTGCCGTGGATCTTCTTCGCCTGCTACGGCGCCCTGCCCCTGGCGCCCGCGCTGCGCCACGAGCCCGCGCCGCTCGCCGTCGGCGGGGCCCTGCTCGCCGTGGGCGCGGCCCAGTGCGTGCACGTCAACTACACCGTGCGGCGCTCGCTCGACCGCTTCCTCGGCCGTGGCAACGAGGCCGAGGCGCGTCGCGACCTCGTCGTGTCGGCCGCCCTGATGGGCATCACGCTCGCCCTCCTCGTGGCGCTCGAAGCGGTGCACGGCATGAAGGACGGGCTGCTCGGCCTCATCGTGATGTTCCCGGTCCTGCCCTTCGGCGGGGCGTACTGCCTCACCGTGCCGATCCGGACGTACATGCTGCGCATGCTGGCCCTCGACGCCGTGCTCGTGGCCGCCTTCGCCGCGGTCGGGTCGCGCGACGAGCGGCTCGTCCTGGTGGCGGGCCCGTTCGCCTTCGGCGCCCTCCTCGCCCTGCTCTGCTCGCGCTGCGGCGCCTGGACCCTCTCCGTGATGTGGGAGACCGTCCGGGCCCGCGAGGTCGAGGCGCGGCTCGCGGTCGCCGAGGAGCGGCTGCGCTTCGGGCGCGACCTGCACGACGTGATGGGCCGCAACCTCGCGGTCATCGCGCTCAAGAGCGAGCTCGCGGTGCAGCTGGCCCGGCGCGGGCGGCCCGAGGCGGTGGACCAGATGGTCGAGGTCCAGCGCATCGCGCAGGAGTCGCAGCGCGAGGTCCGTGAGGTCGTACGGGGCTACCGCGCCACCGGGCTCGGAGCCGAACTCGTCGGCGCACAGGGTGTGTTGGCGGCCGCCGGGATCGAGTGCCGGGTGGCCGGGGCGGACCTCGCCGACGGGCTGCCCCCGACGGTGCAGTCCGCGCTCGGCTGGGTGGTGCGCGAGGCGGCGACCAATGTGCTGCGGCACGGCGACCCCACCCAGTGCCGGGTGACCCTGCGGGTCGAGGGCGAGCGGGCCGTCCTGACCGTGGAGAACGACGGCGTCCCCGAGGCCACCGGGACCACGGCGGCCCGCTCCGGCGGCTCCGGGCTCGCGGGCCTGCGGGAGCGGCTCGCCTCCGTGGCCGGCACCCTGACCGCGGGGCCGGCCGGGAAGTCCGAGTTCCTGCTGACGGCGGAGGTACCCCTGCCGGAGCGGGACCCCTCGGAGGGCGACCGCTCGACGGCAGACCCCTCGACGGGCGACCACTCGACGGGCGACCGGGAGCAGGAGCCCGGCCCCGCCCGCGTACGACATGAGCACCAGCCCTCGGAACGGAGCGTCGCGTGACCGTGCGCATCCTGCTCGCCGACGACGAGCACCTCATCCGTGGCGCCCTGGCCGCCCTGCTCGCCCTGGAGGACGACCTCGCGGTGGTCGCCGAGGCCGCGTCCGGGCCGGAGGCCCTCGCCATGGCCCGCGCCCACCGGCCCGACGTCGCGGTGCTCGATCTGCAGATGCCGGGCGCCGACGGTGTGAGGGTGGCCACATCGCTGCGCGCCGAACTCCCGGACTGCCAGACCATGATCGTGACCAGCCACGGCCGGCCGGGCCACCTCAAGCGGGCCCTTGAGGCGGGTGTGCGCGGGTTTGTGCCGAAGACGGTCAGCGCCCAGCGCCTCGCCGAGATCATCCGCACGGTGCACGACGGAAACCGTTATGTGGACCCGGAGTTGGCCGCCGACGCGATCTCCGCCGGGGACTCCCCGCTCACCGCCCGCGAGGCCGAGGTCCTGGAGCTCGCCGCCGACGGGGCGCCCGTCGCGGAGATCGCCGAGCGGGCCGCGCTCTCCCAGGGGACGGTCCGCAACTACCTCTCGTCGGCCGTCTCGAAGACCGGTGCCGAGAACCGTCATGCGGCAGTGCGTCTCGCACGCGAGCGAGGTTGGGTATAGTTGCCCTCGCGCTTACGGCGCAGCGCGGACGTAGCTCAGTTGGTAGAGCGCAACCTTGCCAAGGTTGAGGTCGCCAGTTCGAACCTGGTCGTCCGCTCCAGAGAGAAGGCCCCGGTCACATAGACCGGGGCCTTCTTCGTGCGTCCGCGTGGGTCCGCGGGCGCCTGCGTGCGTCGGCTACCAGGCGGTGCCCGTCAGCATCTCGTACGCCTCGACGTACTTCGCGCGCGTGGCGTCCACCACATCCTGCGGGAGCGCGGGCGGCGGCTGCTCGCCGGTGCGGTCCCAGCCGGAGGCGGGCGAGGTCAGCCAGTCGCGGACGTACTGCTTGTCGTACGAGGGCTGGGCGCGGCCCGGCTGCCACTGGTCGGCCGGCCAGAAGCGCGAGGAGTCCGGGGTGAGGACCTCGTCGGCGATGATCAACTCCGCGCTCTCGAAGCCGAACTCGAACTTGGTGTCGGCGAGGATCACGCCGCGCTCGCGGGCGATGTCGCGGGCCCGGCCGTAGACCGCGAGGGTCGTCTGGCGCAGCTGGGCGGCGGTCTCGGCGCCGACCTGGCGGGCCACTTCCTCGTAACTCACGTTCTCGTCGTGCTCGCCGACCTCCGCCTTGGTGGCGGGCGTGAAGATCGGGGCGGGCAGCTCCGAGCCGTTGACCAGGCCCTCGGGCAGGGCGAGGCCGCAGACGGTGCGCGAGTCGTTGTACTCGACCAGGCCCGAGCCCGCGAGATAGCCGCGGGCCACGCACTCGACCGGGACCATCTCCAGGGACTTGCAGATCAGCGTGCGGCCCGCCCAGTCGGCGGGGGCACCGGGCGGCAGCTCCGTGGAGAGCACGTGGTTGGGGACCAGGTCGGCGAGCTGGTCGAACCACCACAGCGAGAGCTGGGTCAGGACGCGGCCCTTGTCGGGGATCTCCGTGGGCAGCACCCAGTCGTAGGCGGACATACGGTCGCTCGCGACCATGACGAGGTCGCCCGCCTCGTTCTGGTACAGCGCGCGCACCTTGCCGGTGTGCAGGTGCACCAGGCCCGGAACCTCAACAGGCTCGGGCTTTTCGACGAATCCGGACACGGTTCCTCCCCGTGGTTCTGTACGAGTCCCTCGATTCTCCCGTATGCGGGTGCCCACCCTGGTCAGGGGTAGTTCCTGTCCGGGGTGGGGAGGGTCTCAGTCCCTGGTGCGGGGCGGGTCTCAGTCGCGCTTGCAGATGCGGTCGAGGAGGTTGGCCGTGGCGCGCTGGACGCGGGTGTCCACATGGCCGGGGCGGTCGAGCGCCGGGGACCAGGCGAAGGTGCCGGAGGCGAAGACGAGGGCGCCGGACGGGGCGCGGTACAGGGACGTCTCCTGGTGGCGGACGCCGCCCTCGCCGTCCGCGTACGGGGAGTGGGCGAGGAGGATGCGGCCCTGGTGCTCGGGGAGCGGGGTGCGCGGGAAGTAGCGGTCGGCCTCGCCCGCGACGAGGTGCTCGATCTCGTCGCCCTCGTGCGCGCCCGTCGCGTCCCAGAGCCAGTGCTCGGCGTTGCGCACGACTAGGGGGTGCGGCTCGGGGACACCGCCCGCGTACTGGATGCCGAGCAACTCCTGCTCCGCGCGGTCCTGTTCGCGCCAGAGGGCGGAGCGGCCCGGGCCACGGCGCTTCCGGCAGGTGAGCAGGCGGTCCGGGACGCCGGACGGCGAGGGGCCCAACTCCACCTGCCAGTACATGGTGTTGGCGGAGAGGAAGACGAGCGAGGTGCCGCCGTCGCGGGCCAGCTCGGTGGTGCGGCGCATATTGGCCGACCAGTACTCGTCGTGGCCGGGGAAGACCAGGCCCCGGTAGCGGGTGGGGTCGATGCGGCCCGCGTGCAGATCGCGGGTGTCGGCGTAGGCCAGGTCGTAGCCGTAGCGCTCGGCCCAGCGGATGAAGTCGTAGGCGTGGCCCACGTGGAGGGGCAGGCCCGCGCCCGCGTACGGGCGGTCGAAGGAGACCGTGACGGCCGCCTCGCCCTCGCCGAGGAGACCGCCCTTCTCGTCCCACGCGTGGTAGAGGCTGGCGCCCGTCCTGCCGTCCTCCGGATAGAGGTTGTACGCCTGCCAGGTGATGTCGGGCAGGAGCAGCAGGAGGTCGGCGGGGTGGTTGTCGCGGACCGTGAAGGGGACGTGCGAGCGGTAGCCGTCGGCGGTGGTGAGGACCGCCACGTACGCCCCGATGTTCCAGTAACTCGGGATCTGCAGGCGCCAGGAGAGCCACCAGTGGTGGCAGGAGACCGTGCGGTCCGCGGTGAGCGGGGCGGGCTGGACGATGCCGGAGAGGCGGGGGCTGGTGGTGATCTTCGAGGCCCCGTCGCCCCCGTAGTGCCCGATCCGGTAGATGTCGACGCTGAACTGCTGGGGCGGGTCGACGGTGATGTGGAAGTCGATCGCCTCGCCGGGGGCGGCGGCGCCGGTGGAGGTGAAGCCCTTGATCTGGCGGTGCACGTCGTCGGCGGTGCGCGGGCCCGTGGTGTCGGCGCGGGGGGCGGGGATCTCGGCGGCTCCGGAGGCGGGGACATGGTCCACGTACCAGGGGACGACCTGGCCGGTGTCGTCGAAGTAGTGCTCCGCGCCGCGCAGCCAGGGCAGCGGGCCCTGGCCGAAGGGGTCCGTCACGGCATGCGCGAGCGCGCCCGATTCCCACCGCCGGATGTGCGCGCCCTCCGACCCCATGGCTCTTCCCCTCCCTCGCTCCCCCGAGCGTCGGGCTCCGCCCCCGGCTCCGTACGGCTGGGGTGGCGTGCCCTGGTGCGCTGTGTCAGTGACCGACCCCAGCACATCACATTACGCACGCACTCCGTCACCGTTTGTCGCGGATTGACGTGACCGGAACGTTTCCCTCCGGTGCAACTTTGCGAGCCCGGCTTGGCTCATACGAGGCGGACCGGCTTCTCCGGGCGGACGCCGAGGGTGGTGAGCCAGCCGCGCAGGGGCTCGGGGTCGCCGTCCTCGACCAGGCTGAGGACGCGGGGGGCGAGGTCGACCGCCCGCTCTCCGTCGACCAGCAGGGAGGGGCCGTCCAGCCAGTCGAGGCCGGGGGCCGCGCCCGCGGTGTCGACGGCCGCGCAGCAGACCATGGCGGTCACGTGGTCGGCGAGCAACTCGCGTCCCGTGCGCGGGGGTTGCAGGGGGAAGAGGGGGAGCAGGCCGTCGTCCCACAGCGCGTCGTCCGGTGATGTGCCCGTGGGGGCCGGGGGTGCGGGGGCGGCGGCCTCCTCGCGGGCCAGCTCGGCGCTGAGGCTCGCGGCGAGGATGCCGCCGTGGCCGTCCATCCCGTCCGTGGGGTCCTCTTCGTCGGTCTCCGGGAACGGGACCTGCTCCGGGGCGGGGCTCACCGGGGTGGGGCCCGGCCGGTGGGCGGCCTGGGTGTCGGGGGCCGCCGTGAGGTGGTCGAGGACGCGGCTGAGGGTGGGGCCCTCGGGGTCGGGGGCGGTGGAGTCGGCGGAGTGGCTCACGCCGAGGGAGTCGAGGACGCGGTGGAGGCGGGCGGCGTCGGTGCGCCACTTGCGGTCCACCACCTCGTCCGGATACTCCTGCCAGGCCACCGGGGCCCAGCCGGGGCCGGGCTCCGCCGGGCCGCCGTGGAAGAGGCGGGCGGCGAGCAGCGAGGCCGCCTCGTCCACCGAACCCGGCTCTTCCAGGAGGTCGCAGGCCGGGCGCTCGCCGAGGCGGGAGGTGAAGCCCTCCGCGAGGCGGTCGCGGCGGGAGAGCTCGGTGAGGGCGGAGACCACGCCCGCGTCCAGCCGGGAGGGCCAGCGGCCCATGCGCCAGGCGGGCAGCGCGACCCGGGTCAGGAGCCGGTCCCAGCCCGCGTACGCCAGGCCGACCTGCTCCTGGGCGACGATCCGCACCCCGTAGTCCACGGCCTGGGCGCGCTCGGCGGCGGCCGCGGCGACGCCCCGCTCCATCTCGGCGGCATGCCCGCGACAGCTGCGCAGCAGGAGCCTCGCCACCCAGCCGACGCCGCCGAGGACCGAGCGGGTCAGCGGGCCGGGGGCGGAGGCGACCGCGACGGCCGCGTCGAGCCCGCGCACGAAGCGCCGGGCCGCCGCTATGTCGGGGTGCGCCGAGGGTCCGGTGCCCGCCACGACGGGGGCGAGGACGGCACGGAGCTCGCCGACCCGCATCCACCACAGGAAGGGGGAGCCGATGACCAGGACGGGGGCGGTGGGCTCGCGGGTGCCGCTCGCGCGGCCCGGGGGCGTGCCCGGGATCTCCTGGGGCGCGGGCGGGCCGTGCGCGGGGTGCGTGCGGTCCTCCAGCCAGCTGTCGCAGTCCGGGGTGAGCGCTATGGCCGAGGGGGCCGGCACGTCCAGGCGGTCGGCGAGGTCACGCACCATGCGGTAGAGGTCGGGGGCGGCGGTCTCGGCGATCGGGACCGTGGGGCTCACGGCCGGGCGTGCGCGGGCCACCACGAGCGCGATGCCGGCCGCGGCGAGCAGCACGAGCACGGCGGCGACCGTCACGACCCAGCGCGCGGCGCCCCAACTGCCGCCGCTCATATGGCCCGTGAGCCCACCGGCGATGAGCACGACGGCCACGGCTGCGGGCAGCAGGGCCACGGCCAGCGCCCTGCTGCGGATGCGCAGCACGGCGAGGGCCCGGGAGCGCGCGGCCTGCGCGCCCACCTCCGTGCCCTCAGCACCCCCTGTACCCATACCGGACACGAGCGATGTCACCCCCTACTGCCCACTGCGGCTCGGCCCCCGGCCGGAGCCGATGTCTGACCGCACAGGCTTGCGTTGCTCACTCCCCCACTGTGGCACCCGCCACTGACATCGCAATGCCGGTGGTCTGTTTGGCTTCTGGGCGCCGGAAGTCTTGCGCCGCACCCTAGTTGGGGTGCGGCGCAGCGTCAGCCGGATGGGGCAGTGGTCACCCGATGGAATGGCTTTGGGCAAAGCTGGGTGACGGGAGGTGGGGCAGTCCAGGGGTTGCCCGGGAGTTGTCCGAGAGTTGTCCGAGATTCGCCCGGGCCCGACTCACCCCCGGTTCACCTCCGACTCCCCCCTGGCTGACCCCCGGCTCACCCGGGCTCGCCCCGGTTCACGCCCCGGCGGCCGCCTTCGCCGCGATGTCCGTACGGTGCTGGGAGCCGTCGAGCCGGATCCGGGCGACCGCCGCGTACGCCCGCTCACGGGCCTGCGCCAGGTCGGTCCCGGTCGCCGTCACGGAGAGCACACGGCCGCCCGCGCTGACGACGTCCGCGCCGCTCTGCTTCGTCCCGGCGTGCAGGACGTACGCGTCCGGGGCATCCTTCGCCGCGACATCCGCGAGCCCCTCGATGGGGTCGCCGGTGCGCGGGGTGTCCGGGTAGTTGTGCGAGGCGACGACCACGGTGACCGCGGCGTCGTCGCTCCAGCGCAGCGGGGGCAGGTCGGCGAGGGTGCCGTCGGCCGAGGCCAGCAGGACCCCGGCGAGCGGGGTCTGCAGACGGGCCAGCACGACCTGGGTCTCCGGGTCGCCGAAGCGGGCGTTGAACTCGATGACGCGCACGCCGCGGCTGGTGATCGCGAGCCCCGCGTACAGCAGACCCGAGAAGGGGGTGCCGCGGCGGCGCAGCTCGTCGACGGTCGGCTGCAGGACACTCGCCATGACCTCGTCGACCAGCTTCGGGTCGGCCCACGGCAGCGGCGAATAGGCGCCCATGCCACCGGTGTTGGGGCCCTCGTCGCCGTCGAGCGCGCGCTTGAAGTCCTGGGCGGGCTGGAGCGGCAGGACCGTCGTGCCGTCGGTGATCGCGAAGAGCGAGACCTCGGGGCCGTCGAGGAACTCCTCGATGACGACGCGGTCGCAGGCGTTCGCGTGCGCGCGGGCGGCCTCGACGTCCTCGGTCACGACGACGCCCTTGCCCGCGGCGAGCCCGTCGTCCTTGACCACGTACGGCGCCCCGAAGGCGTCGAGCGCCTCGTCCACCTCGGCCGGGGTGGTGCACACGTACGAGCGCGCGGTGGGCACGGCGGCGCCCGCCATCACGTCCTTGGCGAACGCCTTCGAGCCCTCCAGCTGGGCCGCCTTCGCCGAGGGCCCGAAGCAGGGGATGCCCACGGCGCGCACGGCGTCGGCGACGCCCGCGACGAGCGGCGCCTCCGGGCCGACGACGACGAGCTCCGCGCCGAGCCCGGTGGCGAGCGCGGCCACGGCGCCGCCGTCGAGGGCGTCGACCGGGTGCGTCTGCGCCACCTCGGCGATGCCCGCGTTGCCGGGCGCGCAGTGCAGGGCGGTGACGCCGGGGTCGAGGGACAGAGAGCGGCACAGGGCGTGTTCGCGGGCACCGCCGCCGATGACTAGGACCTTCACGGGGCCAGGGTAGCCCGGCCCACGGACCGCTCTTGTACGGGTTCCCAAGCCAGGGCCGGAGGAGGCTTTGTGGGTTTATCCAGGTCGAGCGGGGGCTGGATGGGCTTGGGTGGGCCCGGGTGGGGCTTGGGTGGATCGGGGTGAGGCCCGGCTGGGGCTTGGGTGGATCAGGGTGAGGCTTGGGTGGGGCTTGGGTGGGGCTTGGGTGGGCCGGTGCGAGCCGGGCGCAGGGGCGCCGGTCCGGGACGGGCGAGGGGCGCCGGTCCGGGACAGGCGAGGGGCGCAAATCCGGGACGGGCGAGAGGTACGCCGGTCCCGGACGGGCGGCGTACTGGTTCGGGTAGTCCTCGACCACCGTCACCGCCGGTCCCGGACGGACGAAGGGCCGCCGGTCCGGGACGGGCGGCCACTGGTCCGGGTAGTCCTCGACCACCGTCACCGCCGGTCCCGGACGGACGAAGGGTCGCCGGTCCGGGACGGGCGGCTACTGGTTCGGGTACTCGTCGACCACCGTCGCGCCGAGCTCACGGATGATCAAGTCGTGGCCGGACAGGGCGGATTCGACCAGGTCCGGGTCGTCGTCCTCGGGGATGTCGTCCTCGGGGGCGACGTGGTGGTGCTCCGGGGCGGGGGGCTCCGGGGGCGGGGGCGCGTCAGGGGTCCGGTCGGCCGGGGCCGACGGGGCGGATCCCGTGGGGGCGGACGGGGCCGGGGCCTGTGCCTGGGGCGGGGCGGAGGGCTGGGCCTCGGGCTGCTGCGGGGGCGCGGGGCGCTGGGGGGCGGGCGCGGAGGGGGCGCCGCCGCCGTATCCGCCGCCTCCGCCGTATCCACCACCGCCGAAGCCGCCGCCGGATGCCGGTCCGCCGGATCCGCCGAAGCCACCGCCCGCGGGGGCGCCGCCGCCGAAGCCGGGGCCCGCGCCGGGCGGGGGTGCCGAGCCGCCCGAGGGGTCGACGATCGCCTCGACCTTCCACTGGACGCCGAACTGCTCACTCAGCGCCTGGCGCAGGACGTCCTCGCTGCCGCTGCTCGCGAAGTTGTCCCGCGCTCCCGCGTTGACGAAGCCGAGCTGGAGCGTGGTGCCGTCGAAGCCCGCCACCTGGGCGTTCTGGCTGAGCAGGATCCAGGTGAAGCGGCGGCGGTTCTTCACCGCTTCGAGGATGTTGGGCCACAGGGAGCGGGGGTCGGGCCCGCCCATGGGCGCGGCGGCCTGGGGCTGCGCGGCCGCGGCCGGGGCGGCCGGAGGCTGCGGGGCCGAGGGCTGGGGGGCGGACGGCTGGGGCGTGGGGGCGCCGCCGCCCGCGGGCGCCGCCGTGGGCCAGCCGCCGGGGCGGTTGCCCTCCGGGGCGGCGGAGGGTGCGGAGGCGGCAGCCGACGAGGCGCCCGCTCCGGTGGATCCGGTGGATGTGGATCCGGTCGGTCCGCTGCCCGGAGCGGAGGCCGTGGGCCAGCCGCCGGGGCGGCGCTCGCCGGCCGGGGCAGGAGCCGGGGCAGCGGGCTCCGGGGCCGCAGCCGGCGGGGCCGGGGCAGCAACTGGCTCCGGAGCAGCCGGAGTTACGGGAGTTACGGGAGGTCCAGCAGGGGCGGGGGCCGTGGGCGCGGAGGGCGCAGCGGGCGGCGCCTCGGCGGCGGCGCCACCTCCTCCACCGCCACCCCGCACGGCGGCCCGGGCCGCGGCGGGCCCACCCCCGGGCGGAACCGGCGGCATCGGCGGGCCGGAGGGCCCCGAAGGCCCGCCGCCCGGCATGCCGCCCCCGGGCATCCCGACGCCCGGCTGCTGCACGCCCGCATGGGCCTCGGGCCCGGGGACGTACCCCATGGCGGGGCCCGCGCCGGGGCCGCCCGGCATGAAGTTCCCGCCGCGCTCCAGGCGGTCCAGGCGGGCCATGACCGAGCGCTCGTCGTCGTACGCCGCGGGCAGCAGCACGCGCGCGCAGATCAGCTCCAGCTGGAGCCGGGGCGAGGTGGCGCCCCGCATCTCGGTCAGTCCCTCGTTGACGAGGTCGGCGGCGCGGCTCAGCTCGGCGCCGCCGAAGACGCCCGCCTGTGCCTGCATCCGCTCCACGACGTCGGCCGGGGCGTCGATGAGCCCCTTCTCCGCCGCGTCCGGAACCGCGGCGAGGATCACCAGGTCGCGCAGCCGCTCCAGCAGGTCGGCGACGAACCGGCGCGGGTCGTTGCCCCCCTCGATGACGCGGTCCACGACCTCGAAGGCGGCCGCCCCGTCCCCCGAGGCGAACGCCTCGACCACGGAGTCGAGCAGCGAGCCGTCCGTGTACCCGAGCAGCGAGGTGGCCATGGCATACGTCACACCCGCCTCACCCGCACCGGCGAGGAGCTGGTCCATGACGGACATCGAGTCACGCACGGACCCGGCCCCGGCCCGCACGACGAGCGGCAGCACCCCGTCCTCGACGGCCATCTGCTCGCGGCCGCACACCTCGCCCAGGTACTCCCGCAGCGTCCCGGGCGGGACCAGCCGGAAGGGGTAGTGGTGCGTGCGCGAACGGATCGTCCCGATGACCTTCTCGGGCTCCGTCGTGGCGAAGATGAACTTGAGGTGCTCCGGAGGCTCTTCGACGACCTTCAGGAGGGCGTTGAACCCCGCCGACGTGACCATGTGGGCCTCGTCGATGATGTAGATCTTGTACCGGCTGCTCGCCGGGCCGAAGAACGCCTTCTCCCGCAGATCACGCGCGTCGTCCACACCACCGTGAGAAGCGGCGTCGATCTCGATGACGTCGATCGACCCCGGTCCGTTCCTCGCCAGGTCCCGGCAGGACTGGCACTCCCCGCAGGGGGTCGGAGTGGGACCTTCCTCACAGTTCAGACAGCGGGCCAGGATCCGCGCGCTCGTCGTCTTGCCGCAGCCGCGCGGGCCGCTGAACAGGTACGCATGATTGACCCGGTTGTTCCGCAGCGCCTGCTGCAGCGGGTCGGTTACATGCTCCTGCCCGATGACCTCGGCGAACGACTCCGGGCGATAGCGGCGGTACAGCGCGAGAGACGACACGCATACGAGGTTATAGGCGCCCACTGACAACCCGAACCGCCCGAACCGATCCGCCCCCGCCCCGCCCCATCGCGCCCAGAACGCAAAGCGCCCCTCACGCACCCGCCAGAGCCGACCTACCCTTGCTGCCTTCCGGCCCTGGGGGAGTTCAGTCAGATAGCGCCACGTGAGGGGCTGACCCACACAGTAGCCGATCCCCGGGGGTGCGAACGAGTCCGCTCCCCGGACAGAAGCGCACCGGACCCCCTCACCGGGAACGGGTTCGCGAGCACTCCTCAACGTCTTGTATTGTTTGCGGCGGAGGATTCGCCTAGTGGCCTAGGGCGCACGCTTGGAAAGCGTGTTGGGGGCAACCCCTCACGAGTTCGAATCTCGTATCCTCCGCCGGCAGAAGGCCCGGACCGTTTCGACGGTCCGGGCCTTCGTCGTTCCCTCCCTGGCTCGGCGCGCTTTATCCGGTTGCCGCTTCCTAGGGCCTCTAGGTAAAACCTAGGGGTCCTAGGAAATGGTGAAGGAGACCCTCATGACCACCCCTGTCGTCGGCACCCTGCCCGTGAGCGGCGCGACGTTGCACTACGAAGTGCGGGGGCAGGGGCCCCTGTTGTTGCTGATTCCCGGAGGGGCGGGGGGCGCGGCCTCCTTCGACGGGCTCGCCGACCAGCTGGCCGCCGAGTACACCGTCGCCTCCTACGACCCGCGGGGCATGTCGCGCAGCGTGCTGGACGATGCCGAGGCCCGGCAGACCGTGGCCGAGCACGCCGAGGACGCGCTGCGGATGCTGGACCTGCTGTCGCCCCGTGAGCCCGCCCGGGTGTTCGGGCTCAGCGCGGGCGCGATCGTCGCCCTGCGGCTGCTCGCCGACCGGCCCGAACGCCTCGTACGCGTCGTGGCGCACGAGCCGCCGGTCGTGGACGTCCTGCCGGACGCCGCCGCGCAGCACGCGCTCTTCGCGCGCGTGCACGAGGTCTTCCGGGCGGAAGGGCTCATGCCCGCCATGGCTGTCTTCGCCGCGGGGATGGCCAAGGAGAGCGCTCCTGACGGTCCCGGCGGCGCCGCGGCGGAGGCTCGGATGGAGCTTCCGCCGCAGGCCGCCGCGCGGGCCGAGCAGACCATGGCCAACCTGCCGTTCTTCGTCAGCCGCATCCTGCCCGTCTTCACGGCCTACGCGCCGGATCTCGACCGGCTCACGGCGCTGAACGACCGCCTCGTGGTCGGCTGCGGGCAGGACTCACGCGGTGAACTGCCGTACCGCGCCGCCTCCTTCCTGGCCGAGCGGCTCGGTGCGGAGCCGCTCCACTTTCCCGGTGGGCACACGGGGACGACCACTCACCCCGAGGAGTTCGGCGCACTCCTCGGGGAAGTGCTGCGGCCTCCGTCCAGCGCCAGGTGAGAGCCCCTGAAGCGGGAGCGGGTGCGGCGGTCGTGGGTGACGAGCACCAGGGCTCCCTCGTAGCGCTCCAGGGCCTGTTCCAGGTCCTCGACGAGTGCGGGAGCCAGGTGGTTCGTCGGCTCGTCGAGGAGGATCAGGTCGGTGGGCTCGGTGACCAGGCGGGCCAGTTCGATGCGGCGGCGCTGGCCGTACGAGAGGTCGCCCACCCTGAGGCGCAGTTCCGGCGGGGCGAACAGGCCGAGGGAGAGCAGGAGTTGGGCGTGTTCGTCCGGGGTGCCCACGCGGCCCCGGGCGAAGGCGGCGAGGACCGTCAGGGTCGGGGGCCAGGGTGTTCCTTCCTGTCGCAGGTGGCCCACGCGGCCTCGCACCCGTACCGAACCGGAGTCCGGGCGCAGCTCCCCTGCGAGGACCCGCAACAGGGTGCTCTTGCCCGCGCCGTTCGGGCCGGTCACCAGGAGGCGTTCGGCTGCCCCCAGGCGTAGCTCGGGGAGGTGCAGGCGGTCCGCGACGCGCAGGTCTTCGATCTCGACCGCCGCCTCCAGATGTGGCTCCTCATGTGGCTCCCTTTCTGCTTCTGCGTGTGGCTCCCTTTCTGCTTCTGCGTGTGGCTCCCTTTCTGTTTCTGCGTGTGGCGCCCTTTCCGCTGCCGTGGTGATCCGGGCCGTGAACGTGAGCGGCACCGGGGGCGGGGCCACAGGGGTGTCCGTCAGGCGTTCCAGGCGGGACTTGGCGTTGCGGATGCGGCTCATCGCGCCGTGGCCCCGGCCGCGGGCCCGGAAGGCCCCGTGGCCGAAGACCGCGAGCGACATCTTCTGCGGCATCCCGTCGAGGCGGGCCGTATGGGTGTCCACGAGGCGCCGGTTGCGGGCGAGTTCGGTGCGCCACTCCTCGTACTCCCGGAGCCTGCGCCGCCGTTCGGCCGCCTTCGCCGCGAGGTAGCCCTCGTAGCCGTCCCCGTGGCGCAGCACCGTGCGGGCGCCGACTTCGAGGACGGTGGTGGTCAGCCGTTCCAGGAACACCCGGTCGTGGGTGACCGCGACCACGGTGCCGCGGTGGCCGCGCAGGTGTTCCTCGAGCCAGTGCACGGCCTGGTCGTCCAGGTCGTTGGTCGGCTCGTCGAGCAGGAGCAGCTCCGGCCGGGAGGCGAGCGTGGCGGCGAGCGCCAGGCGGGAGCGCTCGCCGCCGGAGAGCGTCCCGAGGCGCCGTCCGCGCGCCAGGCCGGGCAGGCCGAGTCCGTGCAGGGCGGTGTCGACGCGGGTGTCGGCCGTGTAGCCGCCGCGGGACTCGTAGCGCTCGACCAGCTCCCCGTACGAGGTCAGGGCCGCGTCGAGACCGGCGCCCGCGAGCCCCCCGGCCAACTCGGCCTCGGTCGCGCGCAGTCGCTCCTCGAGGTCGCGCAGGTCGGCGAGGGCGAGGTCGACGGCGTCCTGCACGGTGGCCTCGGGCGGCAGCTCCAGGGTCTGCGCGAGGTAGCCCGTGCCACCGGGTGCGTGCACCGTCAACTCGCCGCTGTCCGGCTCCAGTCGGCCCGCCATGAGCTTCAGGAGGGTCGACTTGCCCGAACCGTTGTCCCCGATGACGCCGACCTTCTCGCCCGGCTTGACGGCGAGGGAGACGGAGTCGAGGACCGTGTGGTCCGGGTAGCGCTTGGTGATGTCCTGGAGCGCCAGTTGCGCGGGCGCCGAGGGTGAAGTGACCGTGGTCGTGGTCGCGAGTGATGAGGTGTGCATGGGGGCGCCCCTGTTCTCGGCGGCTGAGCCGGCCGTGGGTCGTCGGTCGATGACGGGCGGCGTGCGCGGAGGCGGCGGAGCTCGGCTCTACGCGGCCATCGGCGCGGCGGTCAGCATCACAGGGAACCCATGCGCAGCACTCTACGGGCGCGAGGCGCCTTTGGCAATACGATCCGTCTCGTCTCGCTGAGTGACATGGGTCACGCGCCCTTGCCCGGGAGGCATCGCAGTTGTCGGAGGCGTCGGAGACGTCTGTGCCGACGGAGGCGTCGGCTTTCCGCGCAGCGGCACCTCCTTGATGAAGAGCGCGGCCACGAACGTGAGAGCACAGAGCCCGGCCGCGACCAGGAAGATCTGGTGGGTGCCGGTGGCGATCGCCGAGAGGTGGCCGTGGCCGCCCTCGGGGGCCGCCTCCGTCGCGTGGTTGAACAGCGAGCCGAACACCGCGACGCCGAGCGAGCCGCCGATCGTGCGGAAGAGGGTGACGCCCGCCGAGGCCACGCCCAAGTCGCGCATCTCCACGCTGTTCTGCGCGATCGTCGTGGTCATCTGCATCAGGAAGCCGAGGCCGATGCCGACCAGGGCCATGTAGACGCCGGAGACGGCGCGCGACGTACCGGTGTCCATGGTGGCGAGCAGGGCGCAGCCCACGGTGAGGAAGGCGCCGCCCAGGACCGGGAAGATCTTGTACGTGCCGGTCTTCGACATCACCTTGCCCGCGATGTTGGAGACGAGGGCGATCGGCAGCATCAGCGGCAGGAGCAGCAGGCCCGAGTTGGTGGCGGACGCGCCCTGGACGCTCTGCTGGAAGAGGGGCAGATAGAGCGTGGCCCCGAACATGACCGCGCCCGCGCCGAACACCATCACGCAGGCGAGCCGGAAGTTGCGGTCGGCGAACACCCGCAGCGGCAGCACCGGTTCGGGCGCCCGGCGCTGGGAGGCGAGGAAGAGGGCGAGTCCGGCCGCGGCGGTGGCGGCGAGGCCCAGGATCTGCCAGGAGCCCCACGCGTAGCGCGTGCCCGCCCAGGTGGCGGCGAGGACGACCGAGCTGATCGTGAGGGTCATCAGCGCGATGCCCGGCCAGTCGACGCGGGCCCCGCCCCGGGTCGCGGGCAGCTTCAGCAGCACCGCGCACCAGACGAGGGCGAGCAGGCCGAGCGGGATGTTGACGTAGAACGCCCAGCGCCAGCCCAGGTGGTCGGCGACCAGGCCGCCCACGAGGGGGCCGCCGACGGTGCCGATCGCCATGACGGTGGCGGTCATGCCCTGGTAGCGGCCGCGCTCACGCGGGGACACCAGGCTGCCGATGAGGGCGAAGGCGAGCGCCGCGATGCCCCCGGCGCCGAGCCCCTGGACGGCCCGGAACCCGATGAGCTGGCCCATCGACTGCGCGGCCCCGGACAGCACCGAGCCGAGCAGGAAGACCACGACCGAGGCGAGGAAGATCCGCTTGCGGCCGAAGAGGTCGCCGAACTTTCCCCATACGGGGGTCGAGGCGGCGGTCGCCAGGGTGTACGCGGTCACCACCCAGGAGATGTGGGCGAGGCCGCCCAGGTCGCCGACGATCGTCGGCATCGACGTACCCACGATCGCGTTGTCGAGCATCGCGAGCAGCATCGCCAGCATCACGCCGAGCAGCGTGAGGCGGATGTTCTTGGGGGCCGGGGACGCCGGGGACGCCGGGGACTCGGGCTCGGCCGTGGGGAGAGGTTCTGCGGACATGGCCGATCACCCCTTTCACAGGGAGGAGGCGGGGGGAAGTACAGCCAGAAAAGCACACTCACTAAAAAAGTGCAACGAGACAACTTTTAAAGCGGGGCAACTGAGAGAGGTACGCTCGGACCATGACCGACACCACGCCGCAGCCCCCCGCCCCCCTGGGCCGCCGCGAGCGCAAGAAGGCCGCCACCCGCAAGGCCCTGGCCGACGCGGCGCTGCGGCTCTTCCTGGAGCGCGGCTACGACCGCGTGAGCGTGAAGGACGTCGCGGACGCCGCCGACGTCTCCACGACGACGCTCTTCAAGCACTTCCCGAGCAAGGAGGCGCTGGTCTTCGACCGGGACTCGGAGATCGAGGAGTACCTGGTCTCGGCCGTACGCGACCGCGGCCCCGGCCAGTCGGTCCTCGCGGCCCTGCGCGAGCGGATCCTGGAGCTCACCGACCCCGCGCGGGACGAGCCCGAGCAGCAGGACTTCGTCGAGCTCATCGAGAACACCCCGGCCCTGCACGACTACGGCCGGCGGATGTGGATGCGCCACGAGACGGCCCTGGCCCGCGCCGTCGCCGAGGCCGAGGGCGCCCCCGAGGACGACCTGCTCTGCGCGGCCCTGGCCCGCTTCGCCCTCCAGGCGGGCGACATCGCCGCCGGCCCGCACACCCGCCGCGCCGCCGTCGAGCGCGGCTTCGCTCTCCTCGAACACGGCTGGGACGGCGCCCGTGGCGAGGAGAGCGAGGGCGGCAGCGGAGGCAAGGACGGGGGCGGCGGGTGCCGCGGATAGCGGCGGAGAGCGCCACCGAGGGCACGACGGCGAGCACGGACACAGCAAGCGCGGATGGCGCCGACGGCCGCATATCGAGCTCGGGACCGGCGTACGAAGGGTCGGGACCGGCACACGAAGGACCGGCCGAGGCCCCGCGGCGGACCACCCCCTGGCCCCGGCGCCGCGCCACCGCCCTCCGGAACGCCCTCCGGAACGCCCTCCGGACCGGCCTCCGTCACGAGTGGCGGGCCGTCCCCGTCGCCGCCTGGCGTGCGCTCCGGGCGCGCGGCGTCGCCGGGATCTCGCTGGCCCTGTTCGCCGTCGTCGCCGTCGTCGGCCTGCACTCCTGGCAGCAGACGCCCGCCGGGGACGCCGCGCTGCGCGTGCTCAGCGAGGTGCGCGCGGACCAGCCGTTCTGGGTCTCCCTGCTGCGCACCCCGGTCTCGCTCTTCGTCCCCGCGCGGGACCTGTCGGCGTGGGGCGGACTGCCGCGGCTCTTCTTCGCCTTCGCGCTCGGGCAGTTGCTGCTCGGGTGGGCGCGGACCCTGTTCGTCGCGTACGGCGTGACGCTCGCCGGAACCCTGACGGCGCGCCTCATGGTGGCGCTCGGCCCGGAGCGCGTGGGGCTGCCCGTCGACACCGCACAGGCCGTGGACACCGGGGCGTCCGCCGCGATCGTGGGGCTCTTCGTCTATGTGGCGGCGGTCCGCGGGTCCACCGCCCTGTTCGCCGCGGGAGCGCTGTCCACCGTCATCGGCTCCGTGGCCCGCCCCGACCTCGCGGGGCGCGAGCACCTGGCGGCGGTGGCCGTGGCGCTCGCCCTGGCCTTCATACACCGTCGGCGTCGGTCGGCCACGGTCACCGTCACGGCCAGTCGACCAGCGCCATGAAGAGCAGGAACTCGAAGACCACGACGACCGGGGCGAGGAACGCCACCAGCGCCCGCTTCGCCTCGTAGCGCCGCTGCGCGGGCATGGACCAGCTGGTGACGAGCATGCCCGCCGGGACGAACAGGCCGAACTGGAGCAGGAGGAACGCCACTTCGTAGCTGGACTCGAACGGGCCCGCCTCCGCGCTCGAGCAGGCGTCGCAGGCCATCGAGGAGAACACGGCGCTGAAATAGGCGAGGCCCATCAGGGGCAGGGTGATGAGGGACGCGACCAGGGGCGCGACCCAGGAGCGGGGAGCCGGGGTCGCCTGCCGGGGAGCCGGCTGCGCGGGAGCGGTGGTCTCGGACATGGGACCAGTCAACTCTCCGGCCCCGGCGCCCACATGAGTGCCCGTACTCAAGGGCGACTGGGTAACCGGGAACCAACCGTGGGCCCTTGATGTCTGGAGCGCTAAGGTCAGGATCCAGGGCCAGGCATGACAGTTGGCAGACCAGGCACACAGACCAGGCATGACGTATGTGCACGACAAGGGGGCGGCCGCCCATGGCGCCGGACGAGGCTGTCGTCGGCCTCACGGGGGAGCTGGTCATCGGCACCCGTGGAGCCGCGGGACCGGGTGAGGTGTTGGTACGGGTCCGCGGGGGCTCCGAGACCTTCCTCGCCTGGTCCGACGAGCCGCTCCCCCACGGCGCCACCGTGCTGGTGATCGAGTCGCGGGGCAGCCGTCAGGTCGCCGTCATCGCATGGGCTGATCCGTTGGACGCGTTGACCGGCGGGTCCGGCGACGCAGGTTGAGGAGACGATCCATGTTCGGTTACCGCGTTCCCGCACCCGACCAGGCAATGCTGATCTCGGGCGGCAGGCGAGGGCTCAAGGGCGCGCCGTTCCGCGTCGTGACGGGCCACGGCAAGTTCGTGCTGCCGGTCTTCCGCAAGACCCGCTTCCTCACCCTCGCGATGTGCGAGGCGGAGGTCGTCGAGAAGTGCGTGACCCGGCAGGGCATCGCCCTGACCGTGCGCGCCGTGATCGCCTTCAAGGTCGGCAACGACGACGAGTCGATCGTCAACGCGGGGCAGCGCTTCCTCTCCGACCAGGACCAGATGTCCGTCCTGACCGGGCGCATCTTCGCCGGTCACCTCCGGTCCATCATCGGCTCGATGACGGTCGAGGAGATCGTCACGGAGCGGCAGAAGCTGGCCACGGAGGTCCTGGACACCTCGAAGGCCGAGATGGCGAAGATCGGCCTGCACGTGGACTCGCTGCAGATCCAGTCCATCGACGACGGCGACACCGGCTACATCGCGGCGATGTCCGCCCCGCACAAGGCGGCCATCCAGCAGCAGGCCCAGATCGCCCAGGCGAAGGCGAAGCAGGCCGCCGCCGAGGCCGAGCAGGTGGCCGCCCGCAACCAGGCGGAGTACGCCCGCCAGACCGCCGTCGTGCAGGCCGAGTACACCGCGGAGGTGGACCGCGCCCAGGCCAGGGCCGCCCAGGCGGGCCCGCTCGCGGACGCGCACGCACAGCAGGAGGTCCTGGACGCGCAGACCGAACTCGCCCAGCGCCAGGCCGAGTTGCGCCAGCAGCAGCTGGTCGCCGAGGTGGTCAAGCCCGCCGAGGCCGACGCCGAGCGGATCCGGGTGCTCGCGATGGCGGAGGCCGAGCGGATGAAGATCCAGGCCGAGGCCGCCGCCTCGTACGACCGGGTGGCGCTGGACCGGATGCTGATCGACCAGCTCCCGCAGATCGTCAAGGAGGCGTCGGCGGGCCTCTCCGGCGCCAACGTCAACGTCCTCAACGGCGCCGACGGCCTCGGCGAGATCGCGGCCGGCCTCGTCGGCCAGGGCCTGACCATCCTCGACTCGGTGCGCACGAACCTCGCCAACGGCGGGGCGGAGAAGTCCGGTTCGGACGGGCCGGGCGCCGCGCTCCAGCGGTACCTCGGCGGCCAGCCGAACCGTGACGACGCCGACCGGTCGTCCGGCGGCCCCGTCGAGATCGAATAGCCCGTACGCGGGCGAGTCCGCCCGTACGGGAATCCGTCACTCCGTCCGCATACGGAGCAGCAGGGCCGCGAGGGCCAGCGCGGTGCCGTGCGGCGTGGTGAGGTCGATGCCGGTCAGGGCAGCGACGCGGGTGAGGCGGTTGTCGACCGTGTTGGGGTGCAGGCTGAGCCGCCGCGCGGTGGCCCTGCGGTCCTGGCCCGCCTCCAGGTAGGTGCGCAGCGTCTCGGTCAACTCGGGCCGCTCCGCGACCGGTTCGAGCAGCGCGGCGATCCGCTCGCTGCCCGCGCCGGTCCGGGAGAGGTGGAACTCGAGCAGCACGTCGTCGAGCCGGTGCAGGCCCGGCGGGCGGCCGCAGGCGCGGGCCACCCGGACGATCTCCGTGGTGGTGCGGGCGGCCTCCGCGATGTCCGCGGGGCGCTCGGCACGGGCGGCGGCCAGGCGCAGCCCCGGTCCGCAGATCTCCCGCAACTCCCGCAGCAGAGCGGGCAGTTCATCGGGTGCGTCGGTGTGTCCCGGCACCAGGGCGTGCCCGCCGCCCCCGTCCACCAGGGTCAGCACCTCGGCGCCGAAGGCCCGGTCCAGTGCGGCCTGGAGCCGGCGGACCAGGCGGCGCGCGGCGACGGGCGCCGGAGTGGGAGAGGGCGCGGGAACGGAGCCCGGGGGGAACCGCAGACAGAGGACCAGGACCGGCCCCTCGACCCCGCCGCCCCCGGCGCCCGCGAGCAGGGCCCGCGCCAACGACCGCCGCTCCTCCCGGCGTTCGGCCGCGATGGCGGTCTGCTCGTCGAGATAGGTCTCGGTGACGGCGGTGACGATGCGCTGCTGGGCGCCGAAGAGGTAGTCGCTCAGCTCGGCCAGGGCACCCTCCTCGCCGGGGCGCGCCGCGTCCCGCAGGGCCCGCCACAGGACGTGGGCGCCGAGCGTGTGGGTGCCGAGGAGCAGATGCAGGGGCATGCCCTCCTCGGCGCGCTGGGCGGCCCGCTCGCGGAAGTAGTCGTAGTCGCCCGCCGGGTGCGCGCCCTCGCCGCCGCCGACCCGGTCGAGGAAGAGGCGCAGGCCGTGCCGGGCGGTGGCGGCGATCTCCACGTCCTTCACGTCGGACGGGAGCCGGTCGTAGCCGCGCAGCCGCTCGAAGGCGCCCTGGCTCATGCGCCGGGCCAGCTCGTTCACCCGGGGCTCGCAGCGGGCGGCGAGGGCGCGGGCCGCGTCACTCAGCTCCGGGAGCGGGTCCGTCTCCGTGGCCTCTGTGGCCCCCATGGCTCCTCCTTGTGACACGTCACACTAACCGGCCCCCGGAACTGTGACCCCGGCGCCTGTCGCACAGACCCCGGCCGCCGCAGGATCGAGGCGGTGCGGGACCGCTGGACGGGGCGCCCCCGCGGGACCACTGGACGGGGCGGCCGTGCGGGACCGCTGCGCCGGGGAGCTGCGCGGGGCGGCCGTGCGGGACCGGAGCCGACGACGGAGCCGACGAAGGGGAGCGCGGGCTATGACGGAGCACAGGAGCAGCGCCGACGCCGCCACACCTGCCGGTGCCGGTGCCACTGCCGGTGCCACTGCCACTGCCACCACCGCTTGGCGCACCACCTGGACCCTGCTCGCGTTCATGCTCGTCAACTTCGCCGACAAGACGGTGATGGGCCTCGCCGCCAAGCCGATCCGGCACGAACTCGGCCTGACCCGGGGCGAGTTCGGCCTTGCCTCGGCGGCCTTCTTCACCCTGTTCAGCCTGGCCGCGCTCGGCGTCTCGTATCTGACCCGGACGGTCCGCACCACCTGGCTGCTGCTCGGCATGGCCCTGCTGTGGTCGGCCGCCCAGCTGCCCATGCTGTGGGGCGCCGCGGGCTTCGGCACCCTGATCGCGACGCGCGTGCTGCTCGGCGCCGCCGAGGGCCCGGCCCTGCCGGTGGCCACGCACCACCTGCACGGCTGGTTCACACAGCGCGAGCGCACCCTGCCCACGGCGGTGCTGCTGACCGGGGCCGCGGCGGGGGTCGCGGTGGCGGCGCCCACCCTGACCCTGGTCATCGACCACTGGGGCTGGCGCTGGGCGTTCGGGGTGGTCGGGATCGTGGGGCTGCTGTGGGCGGGGTACTGGGCGGTGCGGGGCGAGGAGGGCCCGTACGCGCCGGGGCTCGCGACGACCCGCGGGGCGGCTCCCGGCACGGCGGCGGTCCCCACCGTGAGCAGCGGCCCCACCGTGAGTAATGGCCCCACTGTGACCAACAGCCCCACCCTCCCGTACCGCCGCATCCTCCTCACCGGCACCTGGCTGACCGCCGCCTTCGGCGCCTTCGCCGCGTACTGGACGCTGAGCTCCGCGCTGACGTGGATGCCGGACTACTTCGAGACGGTGTGCGGGCTGACGCTGCGCCAGGCGGGCCTGCTCGTCACGCTCGCGGCGCTCGCCAATGGCGTCGTGCTGCTCACCCACGGGCTGCTCGTCCAGCGCCGCAAGGGCCGGCCGGGGCGCGGCATGGCGGCCGGGGCGCTGATGGCGGTGGCGTCCTGCGCGCTCGCGCTGTTCGCCGCCACCGACCTGCTCTGGCTGAAGATCGTGCTGCTGCTCGGCCCGATGGCCCTGGCCAACGTGATCATGACGGTGGCGCAGACGGCCTGCGCCCGGATCAGCCCGCCCTCCCAGCGCGGCGTGGTGCTCGGCGCGCTCGCCTTCGTCTACGCCTCGGCCGGGATGCTCGCGCCGTGGACGGTCGGGCGCGTGGTCGACGCGGCGGGCTCGGACGCGGCCGGGTACCGCACGGCGTTCCTGCTCACCGCCGCGCTCACCGCGCTCGCGGGCGTCCTCGCGCTCTGCTTCCTGCGCCCGGAGCGGCAGGCGGAGCGTCTCGGCGTACCGCTGGAGACACCGCCCGACGCTAGCGAGCCGGCCGACGCCCCCCACGCCCCGACCGGCCCGACCCGTCCGACGCACCCGACCGGCCCGACCGCGCGAGGCTGAGCAACCAGGCCACCCCCACCAGCGAGACAAGGACGAGCCCCCCGTCCGAGAAGACCGTGAACAGGTGCTTCTGCTGCTGGGTGGGCTCGGGCAGATAGCCCTGCGCGAAGAGCTGGCGCTGCAGTCCGGTGTCGGTGACGCGCGTGACCAGCCAGACGGCGATGCCGTGCATCGAGTCCCACAGTGCGTGCAGCAGGGAGACGCCGAGATACGTGAGGACGACGGCGCCCGGGAAGCGGAAGCGACCCCCCGGCTCCCGGAACCTCAGCAGCACCCCGCCCGCGATCGCCGTCCACAGCCCGTGCCCGAACGGCGCGAGCAGCCCCCGCAGGATCTCCGTCTCCATCAGCGAGCGCAGGTCGAGCCCGCGCATCGTGACGACGGCGTTGAACGCGTACCCCGCGCTCTCGAAGGCGGCGAACCCGAAGCCGACCGCCGCCCCGAGCACCATCCCGGCCCGCACCCCGCGCAGCCGCCGGAACCGCCGCAGCACCCACATCAGCGCGGCCAGCTTCACGGCCTCCTCGATGAGCCCCACCAGGACGAACATCCACACCGAGGGATGCACCAGGTAGTACTCCATGACCGACGCCCCGAGCACCCCCAGGACACCGCCCACCACAAAGCAGTTGAGCAGCACGCCGAGCCCCAGGTCGCGGCCGTGCTTCTCGTACGCCCAGAGCACGAAGACACCCGGGACCAGGAAGCTGCCGAGAAGGATGAGGGTGGGCAGCAGGTTGGTGTTCTTGGTGGCGTACGTGATGACGGCGGTCAGCAGCCACAGGGCGAGCCCGCCCCACAGACAGCGCTTCCACAGCCCGGGCTTCGCCGCCGGAACGCCCCCGTTCTTCTCGTCCGCGCTCTCGCCCGCCCTCGCGTCCGCCTTCTCGTCCGCGTCCTGGCTCATGGATCCCCTCACGCACCACAGAGTCCGACCGTTTTGCCCGACTTTACTGTTAGATACGGACTATGTCGCAGCCGGGGACGCTGATTCTGATCATGAGCATCGCGGTGCTCGCCCCCCTCCTCTCATACGGCATCGGCCGCTGGATCCCGGTCCCGCTCGTGATCTTCGAGATCCTCCTCGGCATCCTCATCGGCCCCGACGTGCTCGGCCTCACCCACCACGAGGAGGCCGTCGACGTCCTCTCCAACCTCGGCCTGTCGATGCTGATCTTCCTCGCCGGGTACGAGATCGAATTCGCGGCCGTGCGCGGGGACACCCTGCGCCGCTCGGTGTCGGCCTGGGCGATCTCGCTGGCGGCCGGGCTCGGCATCGCCTTCGCGCTGACCGGCGGCGCGGTCACCAAGAGCTTCGTCATCGGCACCGCCCTGACCAGCACCGCGCTCGGCACGGTGCTGCCGATCCTGCGCGACTCCGGGGACCTGAAGGGCCGCTTCGGGACGGTCATGATGGCGTTCGGGACGGTCGGCGAGTTCGGCCCGATCATCGCGATGTCACTGCTGCTCAGCGGCCGCAACCCGGGCCGCTCCACCGTCCTGCTCGCCGCCTTCGCCGCCGTGACGGCCGCCGCGGTCCTCTGGGCCCTGCGCCCGCGCCCGCCCTGGTTCGCGGACGTCATCGCCAGGACCCTGCACAGCAGCGCCCAGTTCGCGGTCCGCTTCGTGATGCTGCTGCTCGCCGCGATGCTCGGCCTCGCCGCCGCCTTCGGCCTCGACACGCTCCTCGGCGCCTTCGCGGCGGGCCTGCTCACCCGGCTCGTCCTGAACGGCGCCGCCCCGGAGAGCAGCGAGCTGATCCTCTCCAAGATCGAGGCGATGGGCTTCGGCTTCCTCGTCCCGATCTTCTTCATCGTGACGGGCATCCAGTTCGACCTCGACGCCCTCCTCCACGGCGGCCGCTCCTTGCTCCTCCTCCCCGCCTTCGTCCTGCTCTTCCTCCTGGTCCGCGGCCTGCCCGCGTACGCCCTCGCCCCCCGCGACCTCGGCCGCAGGGACCGCACGGCGCTCCTCCTCCACAACGCCACGGCGCTCCCCCTCGTCGTCGCCATCACCACGATCGGCCTCGACGACAAGGTCCTGACGGCGGGCGAGGCGGCGGCCCTGGTCGGCGCAGGCATGGTGTCGGTCCTGGTCTTCCCCCTCCTCGCGCTGCGCCTGCGCCGGTCGGGGCAGGGGACGAAGCCCCTCCCCCGCCCGATGCAGGGCTCACAGACCTGGTGAGTCCCGTGCTCACAACGGGAGTTCAGTCGAGGGCGACCAGCTCCCGATAGTCCGGACTCCACAGATCCTCGACCCCGTCCGGCAGGACGAGGACCCGGTCGGGCCGCAGCGCGTCGATGGCCCCCTCGTCATGGGTGACCAGCACGACGGCACCGGGATATGTACCGACGGCCCCGAGCACCTCGTCCCTCGACGCGGGGTCGAGGTTGTTCGTCGGCTCGTCCAGGAGCAGCACATTGGCCCCCGAGTGCACGAGCCCGGCGAGCGCGAGCCGCGTCTTCTCACCCCCGGACAGAACGCCCGCCGTCTTCTCCACGTCATCCCCGCCGAACAGGAACGACCCGAGCACGCCCCGCACCTCACCATCGGTCAGATGCGGCGCGGCGGCGGCGAGGTTCTCGCGCACGGTCCGGTCGGCGCGCAGGGTGTCGTGCTCCTGCGCGAAGTACCCGAGCCGCAGCCCGTGCCCGTGCACGACCCGCCCCGCATCGGGCTGCTCCTGCCCGGCGAGAAGCCTCAACAGGGTGGTCTTCCCCGCCCCGTTGAGCCCGAGGACGACCAGCCTCGTCCCCCGGTCCACGGCAAGATCGACCCCTCCCAGCACACTCCTGCCCCCGTACGCCTTCACGAGCCGGACGGCCCCCAGGGGCATCCGCCCACAGGGCGCGGGCTCGGGCAGCCGGATCCGGGCGACCTTGTCCACCCGGCGTACGGGTTCCAGGGCGTCGAGCATGCGCCCGGCCCTGCGCTCCATGTTCTTGGCGCGGGTCGCGGTGGAGACGCGGGCCCGCATCGTGGCGGCCTGGGCGCGCAGCGAGGCGGCCTTGCGCTCGGCGGCGGCCCGCTCCCGCACCCGCCGCCGCTCAGCGGCGTCACGCTGCTCGAGATAGACGTCCCACCCGGTGTTGTAGACGTCGAGGGAAGCCCGCCCCGGATCCAGCGCGAAGACCCGATTGACGACACCCCCCAGCAGCTCCCGGTCATGGCTGACGAGAAGAACACCCCCCGGGTAGCCCCCCAGATAACTCCGCAGCCAGGCAACGGAGTCGGCGTCGAGATGGTTGGTGGGCTCGTCGAGCAGCAGCACGTCATGCCGGGCGAAGAGGATCCGGGCGAGCTCGACCCTCCTCCGCTGCCCGCCGGACAGCTCCCCGACGGCCTGCCCCAGCACCCGCTCGGACAGCCCGAGTCCCGCGGCGACCCGCGCGGCCTCCCCCTGCCCCGCGTACCCGCCCCGGGCCTGGAACTCCTCCTCGGCCCGCACGTACCGCCCCATGGCCCGCTCCAGCTCGACACCCCCGCCCACAGCGGCCATGGCTTCCTCGGCGGCACGCAGCTCCCGCACGGCCCGATCGAGCCCACGGGCGGACAGAATCCGGTCCCGCACGCTGACCGCGGGATCGGCGGCACCGGGATCCTGCGAGAGGTACCCCAGGGACCCCGTGAGCCGGACGCCCCCGGAAACAGGCGCGAGCTCCCCCGCCAGCACCTTCATCAAAGTGGTCTTGCCCGCCCCGTTACGGCCGACGAGGCCGACGCGATCGCCGGGGGCAAGGTGAAAGGAAACGCCGGACAGCAGCAGACGCGCACCGACGCGCACGTCCGCTTCACGGACGGTAATCATGGTTGTCGCTCCGAAAAACTCTTGGCTCAGGACACACGTGTGGCGTGGAAGCGGGTGTCCTGGCTAAGAGATGCGGGGCGTAGACATGAATCCGAGGCTAACGCGCCCCCACGGCAGACCGCACGGGATTTTCCATCGCCTCCAGAGCGCGCTCCTCCGCACCCCACGAGATCATGCAGACATGAATGCCAAGGCCGACGTCACCCTCCACCTCGCCCAGCAGCCCGAGGCGGACGAGCTCCTCAGCCGCAGCCCCCTGGCCGCCCTCGTGGGCATGCTCCTCGACCAGCAGATCCCCATGGAGTGGGCGTTCGCGGGCCCGTACACGATCGCGCAGCGCCTGGGCGCGGACGACCTGGACGCGCACGAGATCGCGGCGTACGACCCCGAGTCCTTCGCCACGCTCCTCTCCACCAAGCCGGCGGTCCACCGCTACCCCGGCTCCATGGCCAAGCGCGTCCAGCAGCTCTGCCAGTACCTGGTCGAGCACTACGACGGCGACCCCACGGCCCTCTGGAAGGACGCCACCACCGGCAAGGAACTCCTCCAGCGCCTCAACGACCTCCCCGGCTTCGGCAAGCAGAAGTCCCAGATCTTCCTGGCGCTCCTGGGCAAGCAGATGGGCGTACGCCCCAAGGGCTGGCAAGAGGCGGCGGGCGCCTACGGCGAGCCCAGGTCCTTCCGCTCGGTGGCGGACATCAAGGACCCCGAGACGCTGGCGAAGGTCCGCGCCCACAAACAGGAGATGAAGGCAGCGGCAAAGGCAGCCAAGTCCTGACCCCCATCGGCCCGAACGGCCTCGCCCTCAAACGCCGGACGGGCTGATGGCGGCTGCCGTACGACGGCGCAAGGGGTGGGGACGCGGCAGGCCAGGACGTCACCCGCGCGCCCCCTCCGTAGCCCAAGAGGGCGGATCTCCCGGCCTACAGATCAACAACCCCCCACCCATGGGGGACATTGCCCCTCATGAGGCGCAGGCGACCCACACCCCCGCGAACACGGACGTTCCTCATCGTCCTGCTCGCCCTCCTCTGCGCCACCCTCCCCGCGTACGGAATCCCGGCCACACCCACCTACGCCTACGCCGCCGCGCCGGCACCCGAGCCCGCACCCGACACCTCCGGCGAACTCCAGCAGGAAGCCCCCGCTCCCCGCACCCCGGAATCCCCCCGGCCCGGCGAGCCAACCTCCCGCACCACCCCGCGCGCAGCCGCCGTACGCCCTCAGGCTCCCCACACCCGCACCCACACCGCGCCCCGCCGCCCCCACTCCGCGCACATCCTCCGCACGGTGGTCCTCCGCTGCTGACAGGTCCCGCCCCGGACCTGTTCACCCCCCACATCAGCAGAGGGACCACTCAGCCATGCCCATCGACCCGTACGCGGCCCTGCGCGCCCTCCTGCGCGCCGAGGCATCCCGCAGCGCCCCCGGCGACACTCCCGCGGACTCCGCGGAGCGCACAGCGCCGGAGCACCACAGCAAGGAGAACAGGCAGGACGACAAGGAGAAGTAGAGAACAAGGCGGAAAGGAACACGAACAAAGCAGCAAAAAAGGGGCGCCGGGCCACCCAGCCCCGGCGCCCCGCCTAGCGGGAGCCCATCAGCCCACCACCTCACCAACTCACCGCCGCCGCCGAGCCGTCCCGAACACAGACCGCGAGATCTCCCGCCCGATCTGCGTCCCCATCGACCGCAGCAGTGACTTGAACATCCCGCTCCCCACCACCTGCTCCACCACGGACCCATCCCCCTGCGGCTTCGCCCGCGCCGCCGCCCGAGCCGCCTTCTCGGCCTCCAGGGCCTCCAGCTCGGCCTGCTTGCGGGCCTGCGTCTCGGCCTCCTGGGCGGTCAGCTTCTCGTACGCGGACTCACGGTCGACGGCGTCGGCGTACCGCGAGTACAGCAGCGACCCCTTCACCGCCGCGTCGAGCGCCCCCGCGTCCACGGGCCCCATCAGCGACTCCGGCGCCCGCAGCCGGGTCGCCGCGACCGGCGTGGGGGCGCCCTTCTCGCTCAGCACGGTGATGACGGCCTCACCGGTGCCGATCCCGGTGAGGACCTCCTCCAGGTCGTACGCCGAGTTCGGGAAGGTCTTCACGGTCGCCTTCAGCGCCTTCTGGTCCTCGGGCGTGAAGGCGCGCAGCGCATGCTGGACGCGGTTGCCCAGCTGGGCGAGCACATCGGCGGGCACGTCCTTCGGGGTCTGGGTCACGAAGAAGACGCCGACGCCCTTGGACCGGATGAGCCGGACGGTCTGGGTGATCGCTTCGAGGAACGCCTTGGAGGCTCCGTTGAACAACAGGTGCGCCTCATCGAAGAAGAAGACCAGCTTCGGCTTCTCGACATCGCCGACCTCCGGCAGGTCGTTGTAGAGATCGGCCAGCAGCCACATCAGGAAGGTCGAGAAGAGCTGCGGCTTGTCCTGGACGGCGGGCAGCTCAAGAACAGACACGAGTCCCCGCCCGTCCGGCGCCGTCCGCAGGAACTCGCTCGTGTCGAACTCCGGCTCCCCGAAGAAGTCGGCCATCCCCTGCGCCTCGAAGGTCGTGAGCGCCCGCAGGATCACTCCGGCGGTGACCGACGAGAGCCCGCCGATCTCCTTCAGCTCGGGCTTGCCCTCGTCGGAGGTCAGAAACGTGACGACGGCCCGCAGGTCCTTCAGGTCGAAGAGCTCGAGCCCCTTCTGGTCCGCGTAGTGGAAGATCAGGCCGAGCGACTGCTCCTGGGTCTGGTTGAGCTGCAGCACCTTGCTGAGCAGCACCGGACCGAAGCTGGTGACGGTGGCCCGTACGGGAATCCCGGTCCCGATGCCCCCCAGCGCGTAGAACTCGCACGGGAACCCCGTCGCCTCCCACGCCTGCCCCACGTCCCGCGCCCGCTCCGCGACCTTGTCGTTCGCCTCTCCGGGCACCGAGATCCCGGACACGTCGCCCTTGATGTCGGCGAGGAACACCGGCACCCCCTGCGCCGCCAGCTGCTCGGCGATGAGCTGCAGGGTCTTGGTCTTGCCGGTACCGGTGGCCCCGGCGACGAGCCCGTGCCGGTTGAGCATGGGCAGCGGGATGCGGATCTGCGCGTCGGGCAGGCACTGCCCGTCCCAGAGCAGCGCCCCCAGGTCGAGCGCGGGCCCCGTGAAGGCGTACCCGGCGGCGATCTCCATGGCTTCCTGCGGCAGTGCGGCCGCCGATGTCACGGACTCGGGGTGTACGTCGGGCTCGGCGGCCGTCACGGCTGTAGCGGCCGTGCCGGCCGTGCCGGCCGTGCCGGCCGTGGCAGCCGTGGCACTCGTGGTGGCCGGCGGGACGAATCTGGAGGAACCAGTTCCGGGCGTCACCTCGGCGCCGGATCCTGACTCGTTCGGGCGGTTCGCTTCGTCCGGCGTGGACGGTATCGGCTGGCTCTCGCTCACTTCGGCCCCTGTTCCCGGCTTGAGAGTTCCCGGTTTGCCCCGAAATCTGGCGTCATTTCCCAGGGTCGCACTCCGTCTCCATGGCTGCGCCCGGAGAGCCTCGCCCGGTAGGCTTTCCGTGTGATCTTCAAGCGCATCGGAAACGGCCGGCCGTACCCCGACCACGGCCGGGAAAGCACCCGGCAGTGGGCGGACGTCGCGCCGCGCCCGGTCCGCCTCGATCAGCTCGTGACGACCAAGGGCCAGCTCGACCTGGAAACCCTGCTCGCCGAGGACTCCACGTTCTACGGCGACCTCTTCGCGCACGTCGTGAAGTGGCAGGGCGACCTGTACCTGGAGGACGGCCTGCACCGCGCCGTCCGCGCCGCGCTCCAGCAGCGCCAGGTCCTGCACGCCCGCGTCCTCGAGCTGGGCTGACCCCCACCCGGCAGGCCGGCTGACCCGGCCCGAGGCGTCCTGACACGGTCTGACGCAGCCTCAAGTCCGCATTGGCCCTTTTGGGTTGGACTGCGCGTCAGGCAATGATCATTTAGTAGGCATCGCTGCCGAGCCGCACTACGCTGCGCCCATGAGCATGCTCACTCCCCCCGGCATGGGCGGCAAATACCGCATCACGGGGGACAAATATCCGCGCATGCGCCGCGGTCACGGGCGGCGCAGGATCGTGCTCGCGGTCATCGCGTCCGCTGTCGCCGTCGGCCTCGTCGGCTGGGGCACGCTGCAGCTCATCGACGTGTTCACGGGTGGCGGCGACAAGGCCACGGCGGCCGGTCCGAAGTCCGGCTGCGCCGGGAAGTCCGCGCCCTCCGCCAAGCCCTCGGGCCCCTCGGCCCCGAAGCCGAAGCCGCTGCCCGAGCCGGGCCGGATCACGGTCAACGTCTTCAACGCCACGCCCCGCGGCGGCCTCGCCAAGGACACCGCGGACGAGCTGAAGAAGCGCGGCTTCCGCATCGGCAAGGTGGGCAACGCGACCAAGGAGTTCGACAAGAAGGTCAAGGGCACCGGGATACTGCTCGGCCCCAAGTCCCAGGCCGAGACCGCGCTGCCCGTACTCGCCACCCAGCTGAGCGGCGCCGAGCGCAGGACCGACACCCGCAAGGACGCCGCCGTCGACCTGATCCTCGGCGCGGAATTCAAGGACCTGGCGAAGAAAGAGGACGCCGCGAAGGCCCTGACCGCACTGGCCAAGCCCTCCCCGGCGCCCTCGTCGTCCGGCAAGAACTGCTGAAGCTATTCGGCCGTTCCGTACATGCGGTCACCCGCGTCGCCGAGGCCCGGCACGATGTAGCCGTGCTCGTTGAGCCGCTCGTCGACCGAGGCGGTCACCACCGTCACCGGGGTGCCCGCGAGCTCGCGCTCCATGATCTCGACGCCCTCGGGCGCGGCCAGGAGCACCACGGCGGTCACGTCGTCGGCGCCGCGCTTGATGAGCTCCTGGATCGCGGCGACCAGGGTGCCGCCGGTGGCCAGCATCGGGTCGAGGACGTACACCTGCCGGCCGGAGAGGTCCTCGGGCATGCGCGTCGCGTACGTGGACGCCTGCAGCGTCTCCTCGTCGCGGATCATCCCGAGGAAGCCCACCTCGGCGGTGGGCAGCAGCCGCACCATGCCGTCGAGCATGCCGAGCCCGGCGCGCAGGATCGGCACGACCAGGGGCCGCGGGTAGGAGAGCTTCACGCCGGTGGTCTGCGCGACCGGGCTCTCGATGTCGACCTGCTCGGTGCGCACGTCCCGCGTCGCCTCGTACGCGAGCAGGGTGACCAGCTCGTCGGCGAGGCGCCGGAAGGTCGGGGAGTCGGTGCGCTTGTCGCGCAGCGTGGTGAGTTTGTGCGCCACCAGCGGGTGGTCGACGACGTGGATCCGCATGCCTCAACAGTAACCGGCACGCAAGACCCCCGAATCCCTCCGCGCTGGCATCAAACGCGCCATCGGGGGGAAAGTGGAGGGACGGACTGGGGTGGTGTGCCGATGCCGGACCGGAACAACGCACAGGGCTCTCGTGAGACGGACGCGGAGCGCCGCAGGCGCCGCGCCCAGTTCCTGCGCGAGCTGACCGAGGCGCGCGAGCTGCGCGACCGCGTGAAGCCGCGCCGCGCACGGGCGGCGCGCATGCGACAGGCGATGCGCATGCGTACGTTCCGCTGGTGACCGAGGCCCTTCGGACGGCCTCCGGAACCCACCCGCGGAAACCAGACGCGGACACAGCGGGCGGAAGACCTCTCCTGAAGCCGTCGTTTCTGCCACGATTCCGAGTGGGCGGGGCTTGGAACAGGAATTCCCCGCTCCCCGACCTCCGCCGGGGGGACCCCAAACCGCCAACCGGCACTGCCTATGACCAGTGGGAGAGTCACGGTGTATTTCGCCGCACTGCTCGCGCGCACCGAAGACGGGTGGGAAGCGAGCGACACGGAGCTCGACGATGTGGAGACCCTGTCGGATCTGGCCGACCTGGCCCGGGAACACCGGGAGGAGGCCGAAGCCGACGACGACACAGTGCTCGTCTTCATCGAACAGGAAGACGCCTGGTTCGGCGTCGTCCGCGTGGACGGCGAGGAGGACCCGCGCGTCTACGTCTCGGACGCGGCCGCGGCCGCCCGCAGTTCGTACGGGGAGATCCTGCTCACCGACGAGATGCTCGGCCGTGAGCCGGGCGACGACGGGGCGGACGAACTGGACGCCCTCGACCTCGACGGCACCGAGGACGGAGAGGACTCCGCCGACGACGAGGACGGGGAAGGCTCGGACGACGCCGTTCCGGCCGGCCCCCTCGGCGACACGGAGATCCTCACGGACCTCGGTGTCTCCGAGAAGAACCTGCTCAGCCTGGAGAGCGGTGACGCGCTCTCCGAGATCGCCGAGATCCTCGGGGCGGCGGAGGTGCTGGAAACGGTCCGCTAGGTTCCCCATGTGAACGACCAGACCCCCGATCCCGTACGCGATCGCTGGCGGGCGCCGATGCGGCTCGCCCTGGCCGAGGCCGAGCAGGCCGTCCGGGGCGGCGATGTGCCCGTCGGCGCCGTCGTGCTGTCCCCGGACGGCGCGACGGTGCTCGCGACGGGCCACAACGAACGGGAGGCGGCCCACGACCCCACCGCCCACGCCGAGGTGCTCGCGCTGCGCCGGGCGGCCGCCAGGCTCGGCGCGTGGCGGCTCACGGAGTGCACGCTCGTGGTGACCCTCGAGCCGTGCACGATGTGCGCGGGCGCCATCCAGCAGTCCCGGCTCGGCCGCCTCGTGTACGGGGCCCGCGACGAGAAGGCCGGCGCGGTCGGCTCCCTCTGGGACGTCGTCCGCGACCGGCGGCTCAACCACCGCCCCGAAGTCATCCAGGGCGTACTCGCCGAGGAGTGCGCCGAACCCCTGCGTCGCTTCTTCCGCCAAACGGATTTCAGAACACGGCCCACCTTGGGCTAGAGTTCCTCTCGGTAGCGTGTCCGAGCGGCCGAAGGAGCTCGCCTCGAAAGCGAGTGTGGCGCAAGTCACCGAGGGTTCAAATCCCTCCGCTACCGCTCTTGAAGAAGGCCCCGTCCGCGAGGACGGGGCCTTCTTCATTTCCCGAGGAGATACGAGGCGTAGATACGGGGCGTAGAGGAGATTCGGGCGTACGGGCATGCGGGCGTACGGGCATACGCGAGAGCCCCGGCGCTCCGCTGAGGCGCCGGGGCTCATCCCGCTAGGACGGGGGAAGCGGCATCGGGGGGACAAGCCGCTTCCCCCGACGAGGACTGGAACCCTCAAGTCCACACCGCCGTCAGGGGGGAAGCAGACGGCGCGGACCCCGCAGTGGAGTCCAGTCCCTGGCCCGCGGATTCCTGCCAGATCCGCTGGGCTCATCACCCATCCTGCTCCTCCCGCAACCGCTCGCGGCCAGGCAAAGGGCCTGTGCTGCCGGGTCGTTGGTCCTTAAAGGCCAAGTGAGGAAAGGGGCCGGGAAAGGTGACCGCCAAGGGCCCCGGGTTAGACTCACGCCCGGCACAGGGGTCACACGGGGCGCAGGGGCAAAGGGGAGGCCATGAGCGTGTTGGAGCCGAAGAAGATCGCTCTGTTCGTCTTGGTCGTCTTCGTGCTGTACGTGATCATCACGGACCCCGCCAAGGCCGCCGACTACGTGCAGATAGGGTTCGAGGGCGTTTCGAGCGCCGCCAAGAGCATCGGCGACTTCATGACCTGGGTCGCCAACGGAGGCGGCGACAAGTGAGCGTCCCGCACGCCGCCCACACGCGCTGAACCCTTATCGCCTAGGAGTGCCCTGTGATCCGCCATCTGGTCCTCTTCAAGCTCAACGACGGCGTGCGACGCGACGACCCGCGCGTGGTGGAGGGCGTCAAGGCGTTCCGTGAACTCGGCGGCGCCATCCCGGAGCTGAAGTTCTGGGAGTGCGACTGGAACATCACGGACCGCCCCATCGCGTACGACTTCGCCATCAACTCGGCGGTCGAGGACACCGATGCGCTGAAGCGCTATCTGGAGCACCCGGCCCACCAGGCCGGTGTCGCCCTCTGGCGCGAGTTCGCCACGTGGGTGATCGCGGACTACGAGTTCTGAGCCGTCCGTACGCCCGGGGCACGCCCCGCGTACGAAATCGGGCCCCTCACTGGAACGGTGAGGGGCCCTTCCGCGTCTTACGCCCCAACTTGCCCCTCAACACGGCGTTATACGGTGCTTGCACACAGTGCACATGTCTTGTGATGCTATGACCGCTTTTGACGGATGAGTTGACCGTGGTTGAACGGGGTCGACCCAGTTTGATCCAGAAGGGGTGGCGTTGACCGTGCCGGCCAGTACTGCGCCAGAAGCACCACCCGCGAAGGCGGCAAGGAGCACCACGAGCAGTCGGGGCGCCGACACCCGGGCCCTCACACAGGTGCTCTTCGCCCAGCTCAAGGGCCTTGAGCCGGGCAGTCCCGAGCACGGCAGGGTGCGCGGTGCGCTCATCGAGGCCAACCTGCCGCTCGTGCGGTACGCGGCCGCGCGCTTCCGCAGCCGCAACGAGCCGATGGAGGACGTCGTCCAGGTCGGCACCATCGGCCTCATCAACGCGATCGACCGCTTCGATCCGGACCGGGGCGTGCAGTTCCCGACCTTCGCGATGCCCACCGTGGTCGGCGAGATCAAGCGGTACTTCCGCGACAACGTCCGCACCGTCCACGTGCCGCGGCGCCTGCACGAGCTGTGGGTGCAGGTGACGGGCGCGACGGAGGACCTCACCACGGCCTTCGGGCGCTCGCCCACCACCGCGGAGATCGCCGAGCGGCTGCGCATCAGCGAGGACGAGGTGCTCGCCTGCATCGAGGCGGGCCGCTCGTACCACGCCACGTCCCTGGAGGCGGCCCAGGAGGGCGACGGGCTGCCGGGCCTGCTCGACCGGCTCGGCTACGAGGACCCGGCCCTGGACGGCGTCGAGCACCGCGATCTCGTACGGCACCTCCTGGTCCAACTGCCCGAGCGGGAACAGCGGATCCTGCTGCTGCGCTACTACAGCAATCTGACGCAATCTCAGATCAGCGCCGAGTTGGGCGTTTCCCAGATGCATGTGTCAAGACTGCTGGCCAGAAGCTTCGCGCGGCTTCGATCCGCAAATCGAATCGAGGCGTAACCGCTGCGGGTGGACTGCCGTTCGGAAGCTTTCCGACGCGTCCGCCCGCGATGACGCTTCAAACCCCCTCCTTCCTGCGGTGATGTCACCCTTCTTTGTCGACAAGTAACTACAGCGTGTTGCCGACATGTGACATTCTGCTGGAACCGCGTTTGGCGCAGCTCCGCCTCCGGTATTCAGGTGGAGGCTGCGTTCCTCCGACGGGAGCGCTCGCCGTGACCGTCCGCGACCTCAAGGGGGTGGCATGTCCGCAGACCAGGGCAGCTCGAAGGTGCTCACACTCACGAAGAGCGCGTCCACGCCTGACGCGCCGAACACTTCGGCGGCGACCGAGGCTCCCGCCTCCTCCGTGACCACCGGTGCGCTCGACACCCGCACCCTGTCCCGCTCCCTGTTCCTGCGGCTCACCGCACTCGACGAGGACAGTCCGGAGCGCGTCTACGTACGTGACACGCTGATCGAGCTCAACCTCCCGCTGGTGCGGTACGCGGCGGCGCGCTTCCGCAGCCGGAACGAGCCGATGGAAGACATCGTCCAGGTCGGCACCATCGGTCTGATCAAGGCCATCGACCGTTTCGACTGCGAACGGGGCGTGGAATTCCCGACGTTCGCGATGCCGACGGTCGTCGGCGAGATCAAGCGCTTCTTCCGCGACACGTCGTGGTCGGTGCGGGTGCCCCGGCGGCTGCAGGAGCTTCGCCTCGCGCTGACGAAGACGAGCGACGAGCTGGCCCAGAAGCTGGACCGCTCGCCCACCGTGCCCGAACTCGCCGCGGCGCTCGGGGTGTCGGAGGAGGACGTCGTCGACGGCCTCGCGGTGGGGAACGCGTACACGGCGTCCTCGCTGGACTCGCCCACCCCTGAGGACGACGGTGGCGAGGGGTCGCTCGCGGACCGGTTGGGGTATGAGGACTCGGCCCTTGAGGGTGTCGAGTACCGCGAGTCGTTGAAGCCGCTGCTCGCCAAGTTGCCGCCGCGTGAGCGGCGGATCATCATGCTGCGGTTCTTCGCGAACATGACGCAGTCGCAGATCGGTGAGGAAGTCGGGATCTCGCAGATGCATGTGTCGCGGCTGCTGACGCGGACGTTGGCGCAGTTGCGGGAGGGATTGATCGGGGACTGATCGGGGACTGATCGCGGCGGTTGGTGGGTCGTTGATCGGTGGTTGGTGCGTCGTTGATCAGCGGCTGGCGGGTCGCTGATCGGAGGTTGGTGCGTCGTTGATCGGCGGCTGGCGGGTCGCTGATCGGAGGTTGGTGCGTCGTTGATCGGCGATTGAGAGGTGGCCCGTCGCTGGGTGGCGGGTCAACTCTTCTGTGTGTGAGCGGTGTTGCTGACGGGGTTCCTAATTGACGGACCGTCAGCCACACTGGCGCGATGCGACGTGGTGTTCGGAATGTGCTGGGCGCCGGGGCGGCCGTGGTGTGCCTGGGCGGGATGCTGGCCGCGTGCGGCGGTGACAGCGGTGACGGGTATGTGGCCACGGGGGCGGCGGGGGCCTCGCCTGAGCGGGCGCCCGGGAAAGGTGTGGGGCCCAGCGGGGATGTGACGTTGGTGCCGTTGGACGGGGCGCGGGGTGGGTCTCGTAGTCCTTCCGGGGCTGGGTCCGGGTCCGGTGAGGGTTCCGATGGCGCGCAAGGGAAGTCGCGGGGTGGGGGCGGGAGTTCGGGCTCGGAGAGTTCGGGTGGCTCGGGTGGGTCGAGTAGCTCGGGTGGGTCGGCAGAGTCCGGGGGGTCTTCTTCGTCTTCGTCGCCGTCCGGGGGGTCTTCGTCGTCCGGCTCGGGGACGGGTGGTTCGGGAGGGTCCGGTGGTACGGGGGGTTCTGGGACGCCCTCGGCGCCTGGGGGTAGTGGTGAGCCCTCGCCCGGAGGGCCTGCTGTGCTCAAGGTCGGCAAGCCCGAGCGGGCCGCTGCCGATGACCGGTGGTGCGAGAAGGTGACCGTCGCCTTCCGTAACACCGGGGGGGCGCCCGTGCGTTCGGGGACGGTCACCTTTGCCACGCATGTCATCGGGGCGCTCGGGGTCGACTGGGCCACGATCGAGTCGACCGAGAAGCTGCCGGCGCCGATCGGCGCCGGGCAGAAGAAGGAGAAGACCTGGTCGGTGTGTGTGGACGCCTGGCGGGTGCCGTTGGGCATGCACATCGAGACGCGGGACGTCTCCGTGAAGTGGAAGTGAAGCAGCTTGGAGCAGCTGTGAAGTTGCCGGGGCTGCCGGTTACTTGAGGGCCAGCCAGGCCACGCCCGCCACGACGGCGATTCCGAGGATCACGCCGAGGATCAGGCCGACGCGGGGGCCGGTGGGCGCGGCGTTCTGCTGGGTGCGGGACGTCTGCGGGGCCTCGTCGACGAAGGCGCGGAACATCTGCGTGCTGCCCGCGGGGTCGTGGTTGCCCTCGGGGCCCTGGGGGGCGTGGGGGTTGTGTGCCATGGGCCAGGACCCTAGCGAATATGGGGGCTTGCGGCGAGGGCGGGGGTGAGGGCGCGGTGGTATGGGGCGCGCTTGGGGGCTGCGGGGCTGTGGGGCTGTGGGGGCTGTGGGTGAGCTGGTGGGTGGGGCGGGGTGGGGACGCGGCGGTATGTCCGTCCTCGAAAAGCCGGGGGCGCTGTAGGGGGACATGAGTAATGGCTTGGGTGGCTTGCTGTACTGCGGGCGGACATACCGCCGCGTCCCCACCCCTTGCGCCGTCGCCCGCCTACAGCCCGTCCCCCACTTCTGCCCCAACAGCGCGTCCGCAGCCCGTCCCCCCTTCCTGCCTTCCTGCCTACCTGCCTTCCCGCGCGAGGGCGGGCCCCTTTCAGCCTCGGGGGGTGGTGCCCTTCAGCCCGTCCGGCGTTTGAGGACGAGGCCGTTCAGGCCGAAGGGGGGGTCTGGGGGTGCAGCCCCCAGGAGGGCGCCTCAGGGGCGACGGAGTCGGTGGATTCGGGAAGGGGCGGGGTTGGGGAAAGAGCACCCGGCAGGGGGGAGGCGGCTTGTGTGGGGCGTTGGGGCTGGGTGGGGAAGAAGGGGCGGGTGACCTAAGGCCCGGTCCCGTTACCGCGTTCACCTGGGGCTTTAGGTGTGCAAAGACAGAGCTTTGCCGGAGCTTTAGGTCCTTGGTCCTCTTTTAGTTTGCCTGCGGCAACCAACTGCTTTTATGGTTGCCCTAAGCAACAAAGACAGGAGGTGCCGTGGCCGCGCAGCGTCAGTACGAGGAGTTGGCCCGCCAGCTCAGCGCCGTAGGTGCCGTCAAGCGCGACCTCGCCCGGATCCTGCCCCACGACTGCCCGGCCGGTTCCGCCGCCGTGCTCACGCTGCTCAGCCGGTACGGCGAGATGCGGATGAGCCGGCTCGCGGAGCTGTTGGCCGTTGATATGTCGGTGACCAGTCGGCATGTCTCCCATGTCGCCGAGCGCGGCTGGATCGAACGGTCCCCGGACCCCGCCGACAAGCGCTCCCGCATCCTGCGCCTCACCGAAGCCGGTGAGCGGCAGATGGAGGTGCTCTCCGAGCGCTCCACGCAGTTGCTCGCCGACCGGCTGAGCGACTGGTCCGACGACGAGGTCGGCATGCTCATCTCCCTGATGGCCCGGCTCCGGGACAGTTTTGGGGACTGCCGGTCGGCACAGACCAGCCGTATCGCCACCCGTACCACCACCCGTACACCCGCGTAAGCAGTAGAAAAGGAAGCCCATGGCCACGACCACACCATCCGGTGTGCGGGGCAGCCACGCCAAGCACGGAGCGCATGACGACAGCGCACCCATGACGCATCGTCAGATCATGGAGGCGCTCTCCGGGCTGCTGCTCGGCATGTTCGTCGCGATCCTTTCGTCCACGATCGTCTCCAACGCCCTGCCCGAGATCATCGGCGACCTGGGAGGCGGCCAGTCCGCCTACACCTGGGTCGTCACCGCCGCCCTGCTCTCCATGACGGCGGCCACCCCGCTGTGGGGCAAGCTGTCCGACCTCTTCAGCAAGAAGGCTCTCGTACAGATAGCCCTGGTCATCTATGTGCTGGGGTCCGTTGTCGCGGGGCTCTCGCAGAACGCCGGGATGCTCATCGCCTGCCGTGTCGTGCAGGGCATCGGCGTGGGTGGGCTCTCCGCGCTTGCCCAGATCGTCATGGCCGCGATGATCTCGCCGCGTGAGCGCGGGCGTTACTCCGGCTACCTCGGGGCCACGTTCGCCGTTGCCACTGTTGGCGGACCGCTGCTCGGTGGTGTCATCACCGACACCTCGTGGCTGGGGTGGCGCTGGTGCTTCTACGTCGGTGTGCCGTTCGCGGTCATCGCGCTCATCGTGCTGCAGAAGACCCTGAAGCTGCCCGTCGTGAAGCGGGAAGTGAAGGTCGACTGGGGCGGTGCCTTCTTCATCTCCGCCGCCGTCTCGCTGCTGCTGATCTGGGTCACCTTCGCCGGGGACAAGTACGACTGGCTGTCCTGGCAGACGTACGCGATGGTGGGCGGCTCGATCGTGCTCGGGCTGCTGTTCATCCTCGTCGAGTCCAAGGCCAGTGAGCCGATCATTCCGCTGCGGCTCTTCCGGAACCGCACCATCGCGCTGTCGTCGCTCGCCTCGCTCTTCGTGGGTGTCGCGATGTTCACCGGCACCGTCTTCTTCAGCCAGTACTTCCAGCTGGCGCGCGGCAAGTCGCCGACGATGTCCGGGGTCATGACGATCCCGATGATCGGTGGTCTGTTCATCTCCTCCACCGTCTCGGGGCAGATCATCACCAAGACCGGGAAGTGGAAGGGCTGGCTCGTCAGTGGTGGTCTGCTGCTGACCGCCGGGCTCGGGCTGCTCGGGACCATCCGGTACGACACCGCCTACTGGCACATCGCGATCTACATGGCCCTGATGGGTCTCGGCATCGGCATGATGATGCAGAACCTCGTGCTCTGCACGCAGAACCAGGTCGCGCCTGAGGATCTTGGTTCCGCCAGTTCCGTCGTCACCTTCTTCCGGTCCCTCGGTGGTGCCATCGGCGTCTCGGCGCTCGGTGCCGTCATGGCCACCCGGATCACCGACTACGTGAAGGACGGGCTCGCCGATCTCGGGCCGAAGGGCGCTGCCCTCGGGCACGGTGGCACCGGTGGGGGTGCGATACCCGACCTGGACAAGCTGCCGGAGCCGTTCCGGATCGTGATGGAGAGCGCGTACGGGCACGGCATCGCCGATGTCTTCCTGATCGCGGCGCCGATGGCCTTCATCGCCTTCCTCATCACCATCTTCATCAAGGAAGTTCCGCTGCGGACCTCCGGGGCGCTCGCCCAGGCCGCCGAGGGTTCGACGCCGGCGGAGGGTGGTGCGAAGGCTCCTGAGAGTGCTGAGCGTGCAGACAGTGCTTCGGGTGCTGCCGCCTCTGTTGCTCCTGTTGGTGATCAGCCGGTGCTCGCCGCTGTCGCGGCCGCCGGTGACAGCGGGCCCGAGGCCACTCAGCGGCTTGCCGCCGTCGCCTCCGCCGGGGGTGGGGACGTCCCCGCCCAGGCCATCGGTGGCGGGATTCCGGTGCGGGGCTTCGTGCGGGGCGCCGAGAGCGCGCCGGTGCCGCGGGCCGCGGTCACCCTGATCTCCCTCGGGGGACGGCAGTTGGGGCGTGCGGTCGCGCAGGGCGACGGGGCCTATGCCGTGGACGCGCCCGGTGCGGGGTCCTATGTGCTGATCGCCTCCGCCGACGGTTTCCAGCCGCAGGCGTCCACCGTCGTGGTCGGCGAGGACGCCCTCGCGTACGACATCCTGCTGAGCGGCACCAGCGGGCTCAGTGGAGTCGTGCGGTCCGCCGACAGCAAGCTGCCGGTGCGCGGCGCGATGGTCATCGTGACCGATGTGCGCGGGGACGTGCTCGCCACCGGACTCAGCGGTGAGCAGGGGGAGTTCACCTTCGCCGAGCTGGTTCCGGGGACCGTCACCGTCGCTGTGAACGCGCCCGGTCACCGGCCGGCCGCGCTGCCCGTCGAGGTCGGCGGCGCCGGGGTCACCCGGGTCGAGATCGACCTGAGCGCAGGCGCGCAGGTGCAGGGCACCGTGCGGGCGGCGGGCGGTCCGCTGAACGACGCGCGGGTCACGCTGGTGGACGCGGCGGGCAATGTCGTCGCCACCGCCACGACCGGGGCGGACGGGGCGTATGCCTTCACCGACCTGGACAGCGGGGAGTACACCGTTATCGCGACCGGATATCCGCCGGTGGCGACCGGCCTGAGCGTCGCCGGGAGCGGCGTCGACGGCCACGACATCGAACTCGCCCACCCCGGCGAGTGACCGGCCCCGGGCGGGGGCGCCCTGAGCGGAGCGCCCCCGCCCGGTGATGGAGAAAGAGACCCCCGGGTCGGTGGTGGCACAGACGGCAGGGGACGGCCGGTCACCACCGCCGGGGGTCGTTGTTTTCGAGCCGTTTTATGCGGCTATTTCGAGCTTGTTGGAGTAGGGGATATGGGACTCACTGCGCGGATCCGGACTCGCGACGGGTGGGCTGTGCCGCACGCCGTCGTCACCGTCACGGACATGACGGGCGCGCAGGTGCTGCGCGCCGCGACGGACGAGGAAGGTGTCGTACGGGATGCGGCGGAGCTGGTTCCCGGGCCGTACACGGTGATCGTCACCGCCGTCGGGTACGCGCCCGTCGCCTCGACCGCGCTCGTCACGGCGAGCGGCCGCGCGGAGGTCGGCACGGTCGTCCTCGCCCGGCAGGGCGGCACCGAGCTGCCGCCGCCCGGGCCGTGGACCATCGACCCGGCGCACTCCACGGTGGGCGCCGTCGCGCAGCACCTGGGGATCACCAGCGTGCACGGGCGGTTCACGGAGTTCGGGGGGCGGGTCGAGATCGCCGGGGCCGACGGGGACATCGAGAAGTCACGCGTCGAGGCGGTCATCCGGGCGGGGTCCATCGACACCGGCAACGGCATGCGGGACGGGCACCTGAGGTCGGCCGACTTCCTGGACGTCGAGCAGTACCCGGAGATCACATACCGGTCGAGCGGGCTGACCCCGGCCGGGCCCGACCGGTGGACGGTCCACGGGGAGCTGGGCATGCACGGTGTGGTGCGGCCCGTCGACCTGGACCTGAGCTACCTGGGGACGGGCGCGGACCCGTGGGGCGGGACGCGGGCGGCCTTCCGGGCCACCGCCGAGCTGCGCCGCGAGGACTTCGCCATGAACTACAACCAGGTGGTGCAGGCGGGGATCTCGGCGATCGGCACGACCCTGAGGGTCGAGCTGGACATCCAGGCCGTGCAGGGGGACGCGCTGCCGCAGGTGTAGCGAGTGCCTCGTGAAGAGCGAACTCCTCGTGAAGAGCGAGTGCCTCATGACGAGCGAGTGCCTCGTGCAAGGGGACCCGTGAAGGGGGTACTGGCAGGCGTACGTACGAAGGGGTCCGCCTGCCTCGGCCGTGGGCGGACCCGGTGGCCGTAGGGTGCCGGACATGGCACCCGGCATCGCGACCAACACCCCTGTGTCCCTCGATGAGTTGCTCGACTTCGTCCGTCCCCGGCACCGCGCGATCCTGCTGACCGCGCGGGCGGACGGCACCCCGCAGGGCTCCCCGCTGACCTGCGGGGTCGACGACGCGGGCCGGATCGTCGTCTCCACCTACCCGGAGCGGGCCAAGACCCGCAACGCCAAGCGGAATCCGCGCGTCAGCGTCCTTGTCCTGTCGGACGAGTGGAACGGTCCGTGGGTCCAGGTCGACGGCGCCGCCGAGGTCATCGACGCACCCGACTCGGTGGAGCCGCTCGTCGAGTACTTCCGCAACATCTCCGGGGAGCACCCGGACTGGGACGAATACCGGGCCGCCATGCTCAAGCAGGGCAAGTCCATCATCCGGGTCACCCCGGAGCGGTGGGGGCCCGTCGCCACCGGGGGGTTTCCGGCTCGGCCGGCCTCGGAGGGCTGATCTACGAACGCGTGCGCGCCAGCATCGCCTCGATGCCCGCCACCATCAGGTCGAGCGCGATGCGGAAGTCGCGCTCGCGCATCTCCTCGACCGTGTCGCCGCCCCGCGCGTCCATCAGCTCCGCCGAGCTCTCCACCATCTCGGCGAACCGGGGCTCCGCCTTGACCGTGCCCATGGCCTGCTGGAAGTACGCGTCCTGGGTCATCCCCGCCGAGGCGCAGCGCTGCACGAAGTGGCCCTCGATCGTGCCGAAGCCGTAGACGAACTGGAAGACGGCCGAGAGCGCGCCCATCTGTTCGTGCGGGGGCAGGCCCGTGTTCTTCACGGCGCGCTGCACCGTCAGGGAGAACCTCATCGAGTTCGGGCCGATGTTGAGGAAGGTCCCGACGAGCGGTGACACCCAGGCGTGCCGGACCAGCAACTTCCGGTATTCGGCGGCCAGTTCGCGGAGCTGGTCGCGCCAGTCCGCCTTCGTGTCCGGGTCCGACTCCGAGTCCGCCTCGGGCAGATCGAGCTCGCCGAAGACCGCGTCGAGGGCCAGCTCCAGGAGGTCGTCCTTGGTGTCCACGTACCAATAGACGGACATCGCCGTCACATTCAGCTCCGCGGCGAGGCGGCGCATGGAGAACTTGGCGAGGCCCTCCGCGTCCAAGAGCCGGACCGTGGTCTCGGTGATGCGGTCGCGGTCCAGGCCCGAGGGCTGGTCGGACCTGCGGCCGCCGCCCCCGCCGCGCGCGGTGGCCTTCTCCTCCAGCCAGACGCTCGTCCGCGCCGGGCGCTTCGCGCGGTCGGCTGCCTTCACCATGGCGCACCTTCCAGAGAGATTCGACAGAGATTCGACAGAGATTCGACAGGGACGGGGACAGGGACGGAGACGGAGACGGAGACGGAGACGGAGACGGAGACGGAGACGGAGACGGGGACGGGGATAGGGGCACTTCGTACGGAGGGTGAGTCGGGGCGGTGGGCGGAGCGGAATCCAGCCGTCCGCCCACCTCGATGCTATGCGGGCCCTACGGCTGTGCCGGTGTCACCGGTGAGTCTGCCCTCTCCGCCCTCTTCAGCAACGCGGCCGCCACCACGCCTCCGAGGAACACCGCGACGGCCCCCACCAGCTGGCTGGTCTCGAGCCCCGAGGCGAACGCGTCTGCGATCTTCGCCCGCTCGGTCTGCGAATCGGCGGCCGCGAGCGCCGCGGGCAGGGAGGCCGCGGAGACCGAGACGAGGGCCGCGAAGCGGGAGTTGAGGACCGCACCCAGGACTGCTACCCCGAGTCCGTGGCCGAACTCGGCCAGCGTGCCGTTGACCCCCGCGCCCACGCCCGCCTTCTCCGGCGGGATCGCGCTCATGATGGCGTTGGCCATCGCGGGCATGGCGAGCGAGATGCCCGAGCCCATCACGATCAGGCCCGCCAGCATCCCGCCGTAGCCGCCGTCCGTCCCGCCCCCGAGCAGGGCGACCAGCGCGAGGCCGCCCGCGAGCAGGCTCATGCCGCACAGGATCGTGACCGGCGTGCCCAGCTTCTTGTGCAGGCGCGCGCCGATCCCGAGCAGGTTGAGGGCGACCACCGACACCGCGAGCGGCGCCGTGCGCAGGCCCGCCTCCAACGGCTCGTACCCCATCACGAACTGCAGGTGCTGGGTGAGCAGGAAGAGCGAGCCGCCCATGCCGAAGGCGACCAGGATCGCGCCCGCGACGGCCCCGATGAAGGGGCGGTTGCGGAAGAAGTGCATGTCCAGCATCGGGTACGGGATGCGCAGCTCCCACCGGACGAAGGCCGCCAGGACCACGGCGCCCACCGCGGCCGAGCCGAGCACCTGGCCCGACGTCCAGCCCTCCCGGGGGCCGGAGATGATCGCGAACACGACCGCGGCCATGCCGATCGTGGACAGCAGTGCGCCGAGCAGGTCGGGGCGGTCGCCCGTCGGGTTCTTCGACTCCGGGACCATCTTGATCACGGCCGCCAGCGCGAGGAGCGCCACGGGGATGTTGACCAGGAAGATCGCGCCCCACCAGAAGTGGTTCAGCATGACCCCGCCGAGCAGCGGGCCCGCGGCGAAGCCGAGGGAACTGACGGTCGACCACATCGCGATGGCCTTGACCCGCTCCGCGTCACTGAAGATCTGCATCACGACGGCGAGCGTCGTGGTGAGGAGCAGCGCGCCGCCGATGCCCATGCCGGCCCGCGCCGCGATGAGCTGGCCCGAGCTCTGCGCGAGGCCCGCCACGAGGGAGCCGATCCCGAACAGGGCGAGGCCCGCGACCAGCATCTTCTTGCGCCCGTAGCGGTCGGCCGAGCTGCCCGCGGTGAGCAGGAGTCCGGACTGGACCAGCGAGTAGGCGTTGATCATCCACTGAATGTCCGCCGTGGACGCGTCCAACTCCTCGGTGAGGGACGGGATCGCCACGTTCAGGACGGTGTTGTCGAGCAGCACGGTGAGCTGGGCGAGGCAGATGACGCCGAGGATCAGCCAGCGCTGCGGGTGGCCGCCGCCGTCGGGGGCGGTGGAGTCGTGGGTCTCGGCAGTCGTTGCCGTCATTCAGGCTCCTTCTACGGTGTACGTCAGGTGGGCGACGTACACCGTAGAGGAGATCCTTGTACGGCGTAAAGGGGTTTGTCTCAGGGGTGCCCGGCGGGGGCTAACTCCTGGGCTGCGTCAGGTCGTAGAAGGTGGCGCTGCCGACGGTGACCTTCTTGTAGTGGGACGTCACCCAGGAGGTGATCTTCGAGGCCGTACCGCTGTTGCCGCCCGGGCCGCCCGACTGGCCGCCGATGAAGTAGTGGATCGTGCCGTCGGCCACGTACTTCTTGAACTGCGCGAGCGTCGGCGCGGGGTCACTGCCGTTGAAGCCGCCGATCGCCATCACCGGCTTCCCGGTGGCGAGTTGGTAGCTGGCGCTGTTCTGGGAGCCGATGGTCGCGGCGGCCCAGGTGTAGTCGCCGGCGTTCGCCGCCAGGAGCTTCTTGGCCTTGGCGCTGACCTGGGCGCCGTTGAGGAGGCCGCCCATGCCGCCGCCCGCGCCGCCGCCTCGGCCGCCGCTTTCGCCCGTGGGTCCCGTGGGTCCCGTGGGTCCTCCCCCGGGTGCCCCTCCGGGCTGGGCAGCGCCCTGCTGACCGGGCGGCCGCATCTGCGTCCCGCCCTTCATCCCGCCACCAGGTCCCCCGGTGCCACCGCCCGGCGCTCCCTTGCCTCCCCCGGGGCCTCCCTTGCCCCCGCCCCCGGGAAAGCCCATCCCCGCCCCCGAAGGCCCCGCCGTCACGATCGACCCCGTGTGCGCGGAGTCCAGCGTCGACAGCGTGTACGCCGTCGGGCCCGCCAGCGACGCCGCCGTGCCCAACACCACGGCCCCCACCGCCAGTTGGCGGCTCATGCGGCCCACGAAAGCGAGTGCGAGGGCGCCCGCCAGGCCGCCCGCCAGGACCGCCCAGCGCAGCCACGGCAGGTAGTCCGGGGTCCGGTCGAGCAGCGTGTGGCCCCACCACGCGGTGACCGCGACGGTCACGCCGAGCGTGGCGCCCGCCCACCACTTGGCGCGCTCCTCCCACAGGACCGTGGCGCCCATGCCGATGAGGGCCGCGAGGTAGGGGGCGAGGGCCACCGTGTAGTACTGGTGGAAGATGCCCGCCATGAAGCTGAAGACCCCGGCGGTCATCAGCAGCGCGGAGCCCCACGCGAGGAACGCGGCGCGGGCCGTGTCCGTCCGCTGGGCCTTCCAGGTGAGGACGAGTCCGGCCACGAGCAGGATCAGGGCGGCGGGCAGCAGCCAGGAGATCTGGCTGCCGACCTCGGAGTTGAACATCCGGCCGAGCCCGGTCTCGCCCCACTGACCGCCACCGCCACCGCCACCACCCCCGCCGGGACCACGGCCACCACCGCCCCCGCCGACGCTTCCGGCCTCGTCGCCGTTGATGCGGCCGAGGCCGTTGTAGCCGAAGGTCAACTCGAGGAAGGAGTTGTTCTGCGAGCCGCCGATGTACGGGCGCGAGGACGCGGGCCACAGCTCCACGATCGCGACCCACCAGCCGCCGGACGCGATCATCGCCCCGGTGGAGAGGGCGAGTTGACCGAACCGCTTGCGCGGCCGCACGGGTGCGCACACCGCGTACAGGACGGCGAGCGGCGGCAGGATCAGGAACGCCTGGAGCGTCTTGGTGAGGAAGGCGAAGCCGACCGCGACGCCCGCCCACACCAGCCACTTGGTGCGGCCGTGCTCCAGGGCGCGCAGCACGCAGTAGACCGTGACGGTCATGAGCAGCGCGAGCAGCGCGTCCGGGTTGTTGAAGCGGAACATCAGCGCGGCCACCGGCGTCAGCGCGAGCACCGCGCCCGCGAGGAGTCCGGCGGTGGCGCTGAAGCGGCGCCGCACGGCCGCGTACAGGACGCCGACCGTGGCCACGCCCATCAGCACCTGCGGGACGAGGACCGCCCACGAGTTGAGGCCGAAGAGCCGTACGGACAGGGCCATCGGCCACAGGGAGGCCGGGGGCTTGTCGACGGTGATGGCGTTGCCCGCGTCGAGCGAGCCGAAGAAGAGCGCCTTCCAGCTCTGGCTGCCCGCCTGGACGGCCGCGGAGTAGAAGGAGTTGGCGTAGCCGGAGGCGCTGAGGTTCCAGAGGTAGAGCACGGCGGTGACGAGGAGCAGGCCGAGGAAGGCCGGGCGCACCCAGCGCGCGTCCTCCGCGCGGCCGTGCCACAGGCGGTGGGCGACGTCGCCCGCGCGCCGGTGACCGCGGTCCGCGCAGGGGGGCGCGGGTGGCGCCGTGGGCTGTGGGGCGGGATGGGCCGTGGTCATCGGGGGTTCCTCGGGTCGTGGGGGTGGTTCGTGCCGTACGGGGGCTGTTGATCGCACGCGGTCCGCTGCTCGTACGGGGGCTGTTGATCGCACGTGGCCTGCTGCTCGTACGCGGTCTGCTGCTCGTACGCGGTCCGCTGCTCGTACGCGGTCCGCTGGTCCGGGAAGACCCAGGCCCGCAGCAGCAGGAACCTGAGCACCGTCGCGGCCAGGTTCGCCGCGATCAGGACCGCGAGCTCCGTGGAGTGCGCCGGGTCGGCGGCGGCCGTGTCGAGGGCGGCCAGGGAGCCGCTGGTCAGGGCCAGGCCGATGGCGAAGACCACGAGGCCCTGCGCCTGGTGGCGGACGGCCCGGTCGCGGCCGCGCACCCCGAAGGTGAGGCGCCGGTTGGCCGCCGTGTTGGCGACGGCGGAGACCAGGAGGGCGAGCGCGTTGGCGAGCTGCGAGCCCGTGAACGTACGGAAGGCGGAGTAGAGCAGGAGGTAGGCGAGGGTCGACAGGGCGCCCACGGCGCAGAAGCCGACCAGCTGCCGCGCCAAGCCCCGTGGCACACCCGCGAGTTGGCGGTCGCGCGGGTCGTCGCCGAAGGGACGGGTGAGCCGGTCGAGGGGCAGCGCGCCGACGGCGAGGGCGCGGCCCACCCGCCAGACGCCCTTGAGGTCGTCCGTTGCGGTCCTGACGAGGTGGACGGTGGAGTCGGGGTCGTCGACCCAGTCGACCGGCACCTCGTGGATGCGCAGGCCCGCGCGCTCGGCGACGACCAGCATCTCGGTGTCGAAGAACCACCCGGTGTCCTCGACGAGCGGCAGCAGCACCTGCGCGACGTCCCGCCGGATCGCCTTGAACCCGCACTGGGCGTCGGAGAAGCGGGCCTGGAGCGAGCCGCGCAGGATGAGGTTGTACGCGCGCGAGATGAACTCCCGCTTGGGGCCGCGCACCACGCGCGAGCTGCGCGCGAGCCGGGAGCCGATCGCCAGGTCGGAGTGGCCGGAGATCAGCGGGGCGACCAGCGGCAGCAGGGCGTTGAGGTCGGTGGACAGATCGACGTCCATGTACGCGAGGACGGGCGCGTCGGACGCCGCCCAGACCGTGCGCAGGGCCCGCCCGCGCCCCTTCTGCTCCAGGCGGACATAGCGGATCTGCGGGCTGTCGGCCTCAAGTTCCCTGGCGACCTGGGGGGTTGAGTCGGTGGACGCGTTGTCGGCGACCGTGATGCGGAACGAGTAGGGGAAGGTGCGGTCGAGGTGCCGGCGCAGCCGGGTCACGCACGGCCCGAGGTCGCGCTCCTCGTTGTGGACGGGGACGACCACGTCGAGGAGCGGCGGCCGGGTCGGTCCCGGTGCGGCGGGCAAGGCCGCGGGCAGGTGCTCCCGGGCGGGCAGGGCCGCCGGAAGGGAGCCGGCCGGAAGGGAGCCGGCCGGGAGGGAGCCGGCGGCGAGGGAGTCGGCCGCGAGGGAGTCGGTTCGCATGCCACGAACCTCGCGGGCCGCTCTGTCAGGGCTGTGTGGTGAGGCTGTGGCCCGCCTGTGAGTGCACGGCCAACTGGGTCTCGTACGGCGGGTGGTGGCCGTCCGTGTACGGGGATCGGTGGCCGTCCGCGTCCGACGTCCGGCTCCCGGACAGCGGCAGCCGCACCGTGAACACGGTCCGGCCCGGCGCGCTCTCCACCGTCACCGCGCCGCCGTGCGCATCGGTCACCGCGCGCACGATGGCGAGGCCGAGCCCCGTGGAGCCATGGGCGCGGGAGCGCGAGGTGTCGCCGCGCGCGAACCGCTCGAAGACGTGCGGCTGGAGCTGTGCCGGGATGCCGGGCCCGTCGTCCTCGACATCGAGCCGCGCCCACGGGCCTTCGGTGTGCACGCGGGCGGTCACGGTGGTGCCGGGCGGGGTGTGGGTGCGGGCGTTGGCGAGGAGGTTCACCAGGACCTGGTGGAGCCGGGCGGCGTCGGCGCGCACCGGCACCGGGTCGGCGGGCACGTCGAGCCGCCAGGTGTGGCCGGGCCCGGCCGCGCGGGCGTCGCTGACGGCGTCCACGACGAGCGGGGAGAGGTCGGTGTCCGCGTACGACAGGGGGCGCCCGGCGTCGATCCGGGCGAGCAGCAGCAGGTCCTCGACCAGGCCGGTCATGCGGTGCGCCTCGGACTCGATGCGGCCGAGGGCGTGCCGGGTGTCGGGCCCGGCTTCCTCGTGGCCGCGCTCGTGGCCGCGCCGGGTGAGCTCGGCGTAGCCGCGTATGGAGGCGAGCGGCGTGCGCAGCTCATGGCTGGCGTCGGCGACGAACTGCCGCACCCGCATCTCGCTCGACTGCCGTGCGTGCAGCGCCCCGTGGACGTGGTCGAGCATCCGGTTGAGGGCGGCGCCGACCTGGCCGACCTCGGTGCGTGGGTCGGCCTCGGACTCGGGGACGCGCTCGTGGAGGGTCACCTCGCCGCTGTGCAGGGGGAGTTCGGAGACGCGGGTCGCGGTGGCGGCGACGCGGCGCAGCGGGCGCAGGGCCACGCCGACCATGGCGGCGCCCGCGAGCGAGGCGGCGACGAGCCCGGCCGCGGTGACGCTGACCTCCACCCAGATCAGGGTGGAGAGGGTGCCCCGGACCTCGGTCTCGGGGAGGCCGACCACGATGTCCCCGCCGGGCTTGGCGCCGACGCGGTAGTCGCCGAGTCCGGGCAGGTGCACGGAGTGCTCGGTGCCGTCGCGGGGGACGGAGGTGAGGGCGCCGGCCTGGGCCTCGGTCAGCCCGGAGGTGCGGGTGGTGCTGTCGCGGTCGCTCCTTGCGGCTTCGACGACCGAGCCGTCCGTGGTGTCGAGGCGGGCGGCCACGGTGTTCTTGTTGCCGGGCCCGGCGAGGAACCGGAGCGGCTCGTCCCTGCCGGGGCCGGGCAGGGGGTGGCCGCCGTCGGCCATCCCGACGACCTCGTGCACCTGCTTGTCCAACTGCGCGTACAGATAGGTGTGCAGGGCGATCGTCGTGACGGTGCCGATGACCGCGCAGATCACCGCGATCAGGCCGACCGCGGCGATGACGAGCCGCGTGCGCAGGGTGCGCGGCCCCCGCCGCCGCTTCACACCGCCGCGACGGCCGCGGGCGCGGGCTTCAGCAGATACCCGGCGCCGCGCCGCGTGTGGATCATCGGCTCGCGGCCCGCGTCGATCTTCCTGCGCAGATACGAGATGTAGAGCTCGACGACGTTGGCCTGGCCGCCGAAGTCGTAGCTCCACACCCGGTCGAGGATCTGCGCCTTGCTGAGCACCCGGCGCGGGTTGCGCATCAGATAGCGGAGCAGCTCGAACTCGGTGGCCGTGAGGTGGATGGAGTCGCCGCCCCGGGTCACCTCGTGGCTGTCCTCGTCGAGGGTCAGGTCGCCCACGGCGAGCATGGACTCGGACCTGCGGTCGGCGGCACCGGCGCGCCGGATGAGGCCGCGCAGCCGGGCCACGACCTCCTCCAGGCTGAAGGGCTTGGTGACGTAGTCGTCGCCGCCCGCGGTGAGCCCCGCGATCCGGTCCTCCACGGCGTCCTTCGCGGTGAGGAAGAGCACGGGCACGTCGGGCAGCTCGCGCCGCACCCGGCCGAGGACGGAGAGCCCGTCCATGTCGGGCAGCATCATGTCGAGCACCACAGCGTCGGGCCGGAAGGACCGGGCGGCCCGCACGGCGCCCGCGCCGTCCCCGGCGCTGCGGATCTGCCAGCCCTCGTAGCGCAGGGCCATGGACAGCAGCTCGGTCAGCGACTCCTCGTCGTCCACGACGAGCACGCGGACGGGGCTCCCGTCCGGCCTGAGCAGTTCGGTGCGCCCCTGGGGCGAGGTGGTGGTCATGGCGGACAGCCTGTGCGGCGCCCGTGAGAGGGAGCTTTCCCCAGTCTGTGAATTTCCTGAGAACCGGCCGCGATCTCGTCGCGGTCTCCCTTCGGGGAACGCGAACCGGCCCCGGGGCCCCTCCGGGAATAGGCGGTCCGTCCCCCGGGTTCATCCCGATCATGACCCTGGATCACGCGCGTACGGCAGTGGGCCGCATCGGCCTGTGGAGCAGCGCCTTCAAGGCGGGCGACCCGGCACGAAAGGACCAAGTCACCGAAGCAGCGGCCGAGTTGGACGAGCTCGGCTACGGCGCGCTCTGGGTGGGCGGCAGCCCGGCACTCGACGACGTGGCACCGCTCCTCGACGCCACCGGCCGGATCACGGTCGCCACCGGCATCCTCTCCATCTGGCAGCACTCCGCGGAGTCGGTGGCGGCCCGCCTCGCGGACTTCGAGACGGCGCACCCGGGCCGCTTCGTGCTCGGCCTCGGCGTCAGCCACGACGCGCTCGCGCCGCAGTACGCCAAGCCGTACTCGGCGATGAAGGAGTATCTGTCGGCCCTGGACGCCGCCCCCGCCCCGGTCCCCGCGGAGCGCCGCGTCCTCGCCGCCCTCGGCCCGAAGATGCTGGAGCTCTCCCGGACCCGCGCCGCCGGCGCCCACCCCTACCTGGTGACGCCCGAGCACACCGCGAAGGCCCGCGCGGCGCTCGGCGACGAGGCCCTGCTGGCACCGGAGTTGAAGGTCGTCGTGGACGAGGACATGGCGGCGGCCCGCACGCTGGCCCGCACCTACCTCTCGTTCTACCTGCCGCTGCCCAACTACACCAACAACTTCCTGCGCCTCGGCTTCGTCGAGGACGACTTCAAGGACGGCGGCAGCGACCGGCTCATCGACGCGGTCTTCGCCCTCGGCTCCCCGGCGGCGATCCGGGCCCGCGCGGACGAGTTCCTGGCCGCGGGCGCGGACCACCTCGCGGTCCAGGTGGTGACGGCGGACCCGCGCACGGACCTGCCGCTGCCGCAGTGGCGGGCCCTGGCGGAGGCACTGCCCCTCTAGCGGATGCCCTCACCGAGCCCGAAGAGCCGGGCCGCGTTCCCGTAGCAGACCCCCCGCAGCCACTCGTCCCCCAGCTCCAGGCGCTCCAGGGCCTGGAGCTGGTGGACGTACGGATAGGGGATGTTGGGGAAGTCGGTCCCAAGCAGCACCCGCTCGCCCAGGGCGGCGAGCCGCGGCAGCTCGGCGCGCGGGAACGGCGTGAAGCGCTCGACGAAGTCGGTGAACGCCATCGTCGTGTCGAGCCGCACCTCCTCGTACCGCTCCGCGAGGTCGAGGAAGTCGGCGTACTCCGGCATGCCCAGGTGCGCCACGACGATCCGCAGCCGGGGATGGCGGGCGAGCACCCGCCCGACCGGCTCGGGCCCGGTGTGCTTGCCGGGCACGGGCCCCGACCCGCAGTGCATGACGACGGGGATCCCGGCCTCCGCGAGCAGCCCCCACACGGGGTCGAGCAGCGGGTCCCCCGGGTCGTACGCCCCCACCTGCACATGCGCCTTGAACACCCGTGCCCCGGCCTCGACGGCCTCCCGCACATAGCCCTCGACCCCTTCCTCGGGGAAGAGGGTCGCGGTGTGCAGACAGTCGGGCGTGCGGCGGGCGAAGTCGACGGCCCAGCCGTTCAGCCACGCGGCCATGCCGGGCTTGTGCGGATAGAGCATGGCGGTGAAGGCGGTGACCCCGAACTCCCGCAGCAGTTCCAGCCGTCGGGACTCCTCGTGCCGGTACGTGATGGGCCACTCCAGGCGGGTCAGGGGGCCCGCCGAGTCGAAATACCCCCACACCTTCTCCAGGACGCGCTCGGGCATGAAGTGCGTGTGCACGTCGACGATCCCCGGCAGCCCGAGCCGCTCCCAGAAGGCCCGCACCCGCTCGGCCTCGCCCTCCGGAGTCACACCTTCCGGGGCCACACCCTCCGGAGTCACACCCTCCACGGCCGCGGCCTCACTCCCGCTCAAAGCGATAGCTCCGCTCGACCTTGGAGACATGCGTGACGTACGTCTCGTACCACTCCTCCCGCCCCCGCTTCTGCACCACCCGGTGCTCGGCGTCGGCGCGCCACACCTTGATCGACTCCTCGTCGCGGAAGTAGCTGACGGTGATGCTGAGCCCGCCGGGCGTCTGCGCGTGGTCGCTGCCGAGGAAGCCGGGCACGTCGGCGACCAGCTCGTCCATGCGGGCGGCGGCCTCGGCGTAGCCCTCGGTCCGCTCGGTGCGCAGGGAGGTGAACACGACGGCGTAGTAGGGGGGTTCGAAGGGCCCGACAGGAGCTATGGGGTGATCACTCATGAGCTCAGCCTCGGGTCCCTCGCGGGGCGCTGTCCACCCTGGGGCGCCCTTCATTGCCGTACGGGCGCGGAGACTTGACCCTCCGGTCAGCCAATGCCCCACACGGAGCCCCCTTCCCCCCAGCGTCGCCCCCCCCAGCGGCGCCCCTCAGAAGAGCCCCCCTTGCACCCCGGGCACCTCCCGCACCTGGGCCGTCGTCCGCACGGCCCCCGGCGCCCCGCCGAGCCGCCACCCGACGAGCAACCGCGTGTCGAGCACCAGCACTCTCCCGTCCGCACCCTCCTCCATGAGATGCAGATCGGGCCCGGCGGCCGCCACCAGTCTCCCGGCCACGACCACTCCATCCATGAGCCCGCCGACCACACCCCCGGCCACCGGCAGCCCTCTGATCCCGAACTCCCTTACATGGTCGACGACTTCGCAGGGAAGCCGCTCCAGCGAATCGGGCCACCCGCCGAGCCCGACGGCCCGCGCATGCATCCGCACCAGCTCCCCCGCGAACTCACCTGCGGACTCACCCGCCCCCGACAGCACGGTCGCCCTGACGGCCCGCTTCTGCGCGTACGGGATCCGGTCCGGGACACCGAGCGCGGCCCGTAGCAGCTCCTCGGTCCGCCGGGCGGCCATCAGCGGCCCGCGCCCGAGCCAGCTGAAGGCGACGGCGCCCTGCTCCAGGAGCCGCGCCGCACCCCGCTCCTCCCGGGTGATCCCGACCTTGACGAGCCCCGCCCCGAACCACGCCAGGTACACCCGGTAGGTCCGCGGGTCGTCGGCGAGGGTGTCGGCGGCGACGGAGTGCGCCCGGTCGAGCCGGGCACACTCCGGGCAGCGGGCCTGCGTGGCCGCACCGGGAACGACGGCGCCGTGCGGACACGGATTCCCCCGGGCCCCCACACACCCCCGCTCCCCGACGGCCCGGAACGCGATCCCCGTCCCGTACCCGAGCGAACTCACCCGCCCCTCGGACGCAGCACCGACCCCCCGCTCCCACCGCAGCACGGGCCGCCCGTCCGGCCACCCGAGCCCCGCACACCACCACTCCACCGCGCACGCTCCTCCGGCCCTGCCACCCGGCCCTCAACAGGCGAGATGCCGCCCGGGCCGTACGTGGAGCACCCTAGTGAAGTCCCGGTAGAGCCCCACCCGATGAGCCACCTGCTCGGGCTTCCCGCCATCACACTCGGGCCCGTTCAGCGCCCGGATGGTCTCCCCGAACCCGGCCCCCCGCACCATCGCCTCGTGCCCGGTCATGGACCCGAGCCCGGGCTGGGTGTTCCAGTACCAAAGAGCCGTCATCCAGGCCACCGCGGGATCGGTCTCCACCAGCCACGGGTTGTTCAGCAGGTCGATCCCGAGCGCGTCCCCGGCCGCCTTGTAGTTGAAGTTCCAGCTGAGCATGATGGCGCCCCGCCCGTAGTACGCGGACTTCCCCGCCGGACACCCATAGGGCTTGGTCTCGTCGCAGAAGATCGGATACGTGGACTCGTCCTGGGCCACCACGTAGTAGAGCCCCCCGGTCTCATGGCTGACGTTCGCCAGGAACGCGGCGGCCTCCTGCCTGCGCACGGCCCCGCTCCCGGTCCGCGCGAACTCCGGGTACGCGCGCGTGGCCTCGACCAGACCCTCGTACGTGAAGAAGGAGTTCCGCTTCGGGAACATCCGCTCGAACTGCCGCTCACTGACCACGAAGCGGTGCCCGGAACCCGAACCACCCGAACCCGAACCCGAACCCGCGGAATCCCTCGCGACGGCGGGCCCGGAGGCGGCGAACACCATCCCGCACACCACGGCCAGCACCGCCAGAACTCCCCTGCGCGCCTTGCTCCTCGGCCTCCTGGTCCCGAACATGCCCGGACCACCTCTCGCTCGACGATAGGTCCAGACCATTGTGCGGACCATGCCAAGAAGAGAGAAGGTCCCGGGCAAGAAGGTTCGGGACAACGCGAAGGGCCCCCGGATGATCCGGGGGCCCTTCGCGACTGTGCACTCGGCAGGATTCGAACCTGCAACCTTCTGATCCGTAGTCAGATGCTCTATCCGTTAAGCTACGAGTGCTTGATTTTCTTTTGTTTTCGTCTCCGCTCCCCGGCCTTTCGGCCCGCTCGCGGCGACAGGAAGAACATTACATGACTGCCGCCGCCATGTGAAATCCGTTTGCCGCACCCCTTGCGACCTGCGAAAACGACCTTCGGCGACGCTCATGCACCCGGTACGCACCGAAGCCCCGGTCCAGATGGACCGGGGCTTCGGATCTTGCTGCGGAGGCGGAGGGATTTGAACCCTCGATCAGGGGGTTACCCCGAAACCGCATTAGCAGTGCGGCGCCATAGACCGGACTAGGCGACGCCTCCAGCTTGCACTCCGGCGCGAGCGCGGGGGTGCGTGCAGATGATGACACAGCTGGGCGGCGTGTCACCAATCGCGGCCTCCACGGTACTAGTCGGGCGGGCCGCAGAGCAAAGCGCATTTCGTACCCGCAACGTCACGCGCCGGGGCGCGTTAGAGCGGTAGAGCCGTACCCGCCCAGGGACACCCAGGGAGCCCCCACCATGCTGCGCCGCCTCGTCCTCACCGCCGCCGCCTCCGTCGCCGCCCTGTCCGCGGCGCCCGTCGCCGCGCACGCCGACACCGCCGCCGACCTGGGGGCGCGGGCGGGCGACCGGCTCACGGTCACCGTCACGGACGCGGGCGAAGGACAGGACGGGACCTTCGACCTGGAGTGCCGGCCCACGGGCGGCAGCCACCCCGACCCGGCCGGGGCCTGCGCGACGCTGGACCAGGTGCCGTGGGGCAAGGACCCGTTCGCGCCCGTGGCTCCCGACGCCATGTGCACCATGCAGTACGGCGGTCCCGCCACCGCGCACATCACCGGAACCTGGCACGGACGGCACGTGGACGCCTCGTTCAAGCGCACCGACGGCTGCGAGATCTCGCGGTGGGACTCGCTCGTGCCCGTACTTCCCACGACGGCCGGGGCCTGAGGCCGGAGAAGTTTTCGCCGTCGCGACCGGTTCGTGACCAGCATGTACCGAAGGCTCACACGTTCTGCGTGCGACCTCCCTCTCATCCGGCGTCGCGCGCGCAACCACTCCCCGTAGACTCCCTCCCGTGACATGCCGCGGGCCACGGTCCAAAATGGCTCGCGCGGTCGGCAAGGTGCGGTAATCAGGGAGGAAGCGTCGTCGTGAGCAGCAGGCCATCCCGAGGCGCTGCTCGCCTCGCAGCCATACTCGACGCGCTCCCGGACGCGTTGGTGCTCGTCAACGCCAACGGGACGGTCGTCAACGCCAACGCCATCGCGTTGGAGACGTTCGAGGCGCCCGGCACCGCGCTCGTGGGGCGCGGACTGCTCGATCTGCTGCCGGAGTTCGACTCCCGGCTCATCCCCGGATCGATGCGCCGCCCGGACCTGACGACCACCGACGAGCGCGGGCGCACCAAGCCGAAGCGGATGACCGCGCGGCGCACGGACGGCAGCGAGTTCCCCGTCGAGGTCACCAGCTCGAACCTGGAAGACGGCCGCGACGCCTACGACAGCCACGGCTACACCGGCGACGAGCTGCTCATGATCGTCGTACGGGACCTCTCCGGGGCCCTGGACACCGAGGCCGAACTCGCGCGTTCGCAGCGGCAGACCGAGATGATCCTGCGCGCCGCCGCGGAGGGCGTGGTCGGGACCGACACCGACGGGCGCGTGGTCCTGGTCAACCCGGCCGCCGCGCAGATCCTCGGGTTCCGCGCCAGCGACCTCGGCGGCCAGGAGCTGCACCCCCTAGTCCTGCACTCGCGCGCCGACGGCGAGCCCTTCCCGTACGCGGAGTCGCCGCTCGCGGACACCCTGCGCTCCGGGCGCAAGCACCGGGTGCGCGGGCAGGTCCTGTGGTGCAAGAGCGGTGAACAGGTGTCGGTGGACCTGACCACCGCGCCCGTGCGCGACGGCGACCAGCTCGTCGGCGCCGTCATGACCTTCACCGACCGGCGCCCCTACGACGCGCTCGCCAAGGAACACGAGGAGACGATCGAGCGGCACGAGGAGGAGCTGCGGGCCGCCGCCGAGCAGCGGGCGGAGGAGCTCGCCGCCGAGCAGGAGCGGTACGCGGCGCTCGCCGAGCGCGAGAAGGACCGCCACGAGGCGCTGGCCGAGGCCGAGGCCGAGCGGTACGGGGTGCTGGCCGCGCGGCACGAGCAGCTGCTCGCCGTGCTCGGTTCCTCGCTGCGCGGGCCGCTCGACGAGCTGCGCCGCGAGCTCGCCGCGCTCGCCGCCGACGACGCCGGACAGCTCTGGCCCGAGGCCAACCAGGTCCTCCACCACCTGTCGGCCGGGTACGCGCGCATGACCACCCTCGTCGACAACGTACTGGCCTACCAGCGCCTCGACTCGGGCGACGAGGAGCTCGCGCGGACGAAGGTCCTGCTGGACGCCGTCGTGGCCACGGGTGTTGAGGGCGCCGTCGAGCTGATCGGGCCCGGCCGCGCGCAGTTCGCCGTGCACGCGCCGCCGATCGAGGTCGAGGTCGACCCGGTGCGGCTCGCCACGGCCCTCGCCCACCTCGTCGCGGACGTCGCCGGGATCGACGCGACGGGCAGCACACGCGCGGGCGCGGCTTCGGCCGCTGCCTCTGCTTCCGCCTCCGTCGACTCCACGGTGGTCGTCGCCGCAGCCCAGCGTGGCGAGGTCGTCCGCATCGAGGTGCGGGGCCCGTACGCCGGAGGAGACCCGGTGCACGAGCCGATCGTCCGGGGCATCGTGCGGGCGCACGGCGGGGTCCTGCAGACCCATGAGGTGCCCGGGATGAGCGGCAGCGCGTATGTGCTGGAAGTGCCGTTGGGAGCGGGAGCGGAAGCGGGGACCGGTGCGGTCACCGGGGACTCGGGCGCACTCGGGGCTTCCGTCGTGGTGCCCGAGCAGGCGACCGGGGGCGGGCGTCGGCGGGCGCGGCGGTCTTCGGTGGACGCGTTCTTGGAGAGCGGGGTCGCTGGGGCTGCGGGTGCGGGTCCGGGTGCGGGTGCGGGGGACACGTCTAGTGGGGCTGGTGGTGCCGCCGGTGGGACCGGGCGGCGTCGGCGGCGGGCTGCTGAGGGGGCGGAGGCGGGTGGGACCGGTTCGGCCGGTTCGGCCGGTTCAGCCGGTTCAGCCGGTTCAGCCGGTTCAGCCGGTTCAGCCGGTTCAGCTGCTGAGGTTCCTGTTCCGGCTCAGGGGGCTGGAGTTGGGGCTGGGGCTGGGGCTGAGGCTGGGACTGAGGCTGGGGCTGGGGCTGCATCTGGTTCCGCTTCCGGCGGTACGAGTGGTGGTACGGGGCGTCGGCGTGGGCGGCCGAGTCCCGCCGAGGGTGCCGTGGTGACCGCCGCCGAGCACGCGGCCGGGTCGGCGGCGCTGGGTGAGACGGTGCCGCCGCAGGGCGTACCGGTTCCGGCGGAGGGCACGGGGCGGCGGGCCCGGCGGGCCGTGGCACAGCGCCCCGCCGACCAGCCCGCCCAGCAGGCGCTGCCCGCGCTGCCGTCGGCCCCGACTCCCGTACCGGGGGCTGAAGTTGGTGCGGCGGAGGGTGGCGCGCGTCCGACCGGGCGGCGTCGGCGTGCACTCGCGGCCGCGCAGGAGCGGGCCGCGGCGGAGGAGGCGGCCCGCGAGCGGACGGTCTTCGCCCTGCCGCCCGCGGCGGAGCAGGAGCAGGCGGAGGGGACGGACCAAGCAGGCCAGTCGGGCCAGGGGGGCCAGGCGGGCCAGCTGGCGGAGGTCGCGGCCGGGGCGGCACAGGGCCAGGAGTTCGCCCATGCTCAGCAGCAGGCGCCCGGCCGACGGCAGGCGCAGGTGCCCGGCCAGGGGCAGGCATCCGGGCACGGGCAGGCATCCGGGCACGGACGGGCGCCCGGCCAAGAGCAGGGACAGGGCCAGCAGCAGGCCGCCGACCAGGAGTTCGCCCACGCTCAGCAGCAGGCGTCCGGTCCCGGGCAGCCGCAGCCGCAGCCGCAGCCGCACGGCCAGGAGCAGACACCCGGTCACGGGCAGCAGCAGGCACCCCGCCAGCCGCAGGCCACTGGTCACGGTGACCCGCGTGGTGCGCAGGACACCGGGCAGCACAGCGCCGCCCTGCACGATCCCGCCGAGGACCACACCCCGCCGCAGCCGCACCCCACCCAGGCGCCGACCGGCCGCCGCAGGGCGCGTCCGGCGCCGGAGGCAGGGGGCGTCGAGGGCGGGGCCGACCCGAGCGTCGCCCGGAACCAGAACCAGAACCAACGCCCGGACGCAGGCGCGAACGCGAACGCTGACGCGGAGCCGGACTCGGCCCCGGTCGCGCACGCCCCCGGCGTCCCCCCGCAGCCCGGCGCACACTCCGACGGCACCCCCGCACAGGGCCTCCCCGCGCCCGCCCCGGCTCCCGGTGCGGCTCCCGGTCCGCAGCCCCGGGTGGCCCAGCCGCTGCCCGCCGAGGCCGCGCCCGGTGACCCCAACTCGACGCAGGGGCGCGCGTTCAGCGTGCGGACGCTCGGGCAGGGCGTGCCGTTCGGGCAGCAGATGAGCGAGCAGCCGGGCCGCCCGCAGGGTGCCCCGCAGCCGCCCCGGTCGCCGCAGACCCCGCAGGCCCCGCAGCCCCCGGCGGCCCCGCCCACCCCCGGGCCCGCCTCGGTCTCCGTCCCGCTGCCCGCCGTGCAGGAGCCCCCGGCCGCCGCCACGGACACCCCGCCCCAGGGCCACACCCTCGGCGGCTCCGGTCGCCGGCGCAGGCTGGGCACGCCCCCGGACCCGGACGGCGCCGCCCGCCCGCACCCCCAGGGGGCCACGGCCAAGGGGCAGAGCCAGAGTCAGAGTCAGGGTCAGATTCAGGCGTCGGAACACGTACCGGCGCAGGGGCAGCCGCTGCCCGCCGCCGCCCCGCAGTCGCGGCTCGGGGCCGCGACCGAGGGCACCGGGCGTTCGTACGCGATCGGGGCTCCGGACGAGGACGCGGACGAGGGGCCCGAGCCGCTCGACGGCCCCGGTGGCGCCGTCGAGGTGGACAACCGGCCGGGGCCGCAGCCGATGGACGACGAGCTGCCGCCCGAGCCGCTGGACAACCCGCGCCGGCTGCTCGTCTGGCCCGCGCCCGACGCCACCACGCAGCAGGCGCTCAGCGACCGCGGCTACCGGCCGGTGATCGTGCACTCGCGCGAGGAGGTGGACGCGCAGATCGCCGCGTTCCCCGCCGCGCTGTTCGTGGACCCGCTGACCGGGCCGATCACGCGCACGGCGCTGCAGTCGCTGCGCACCGCCGCGGTCGCCGCCGAGGTGCCGGTGCTGGTCACGGCCGGGCTCGGACAGGCGACGCGCGAGGCCGCGTACGGCGCCGACCCCGCCGTACTCCTGAAGGCCCTCGCGCCGCGCGACAGCGAGCAGCACCCGCCGCGCGTGCTGCTCATCGAGGAGCACGAGGAGATCGCGCTGGCCCTGACGGCGACGCTGGAGCGGCGCGGCATGCAGGTCGCGCGGGCCGAGAGCGACGCGGACGCGGTCACGCTCGCGGCGCAGATGCGGCCGAACCTGGTGGTGATGGACCTGCTCCAGGTGCGGCGCAGGCGGGCCGGGATCATCGACTGGCTGCGCGCGAACGGCCAGTTGAACCGCACCCCGCTCGTCGTCTACACGGCCGCCGTCGACCAGACGGAGCTGCCGAAGCTGGCCGCGGGCGAGACCGTGCTGTTCCTCGCCGAGCGCTCCACCAGTGGTGAGGTGCAGAGCCGGATCGTGGATCTGCTGGCGAAGATCGGGACCAACTGACGTACGGCGTGCGTGAGTTGACGCCGTGCGACGTGCGTCAGTTGGTGACGTACGACGTGCGCCGGTCGGTGCCGTACGACGTGGGTCAGTCGATGCCTTACGACGTGCGTCAGTTGGCGGTGATGCGGCGGGCCGCCGTCTTGATCGACTCGCGCAGGCGGGCCCGGTCCTCCGACTCGTTCCCCACGAGGATGCGGCGCATCTGCGGCACCGCCGTGGACCAGCCCGCGAGGGCGACGACCATGAAGAGCAGATCGGCGGCCGGGATCTCGTCGCCGATGACGCCGCGGCGCTGGGCGTCGGCGAGGACGGCGACCTTGCGGTCGTAGTGGTCGCGGCGCGCGGCCTCGTCCGGGAGCTCCTCGTCGTTGTACTCGATGCCCTCCCAGAAGAGGAGGCGCAGCAGCTCGGGATGGGTCGCGTGGTAGTCCATGAGGCGGTCCATCCAGCCGTCCAGGTCGTCCGCGTCGACCGGGTTCGCCGCGGCCATCTCGAGCATGCGCTGCTCCAGGACCTGCGTGAACAGCTCCGCCTTGTTGCCGAAGTAGGCGTAGATCAGCTGCTTGTTGGCCTTCGCCTCGCTCGCGATGCGGTCGATGCGGGCGCCCGCGATCCCGAACCGGGCGAACTCGGCGACGGCCGCCTCGAAGATCCGGGCCTTGGTCGCCTCGGCGTCTCTCACTGCCATGGCCAAAGGGTACCCGACGCGGCAACCAACTAGTTGGTTGACAAGGTGCGCCCGCAGGCCCCAGACTTCTTACAACCAACCAGTTGGTTACAAAGGAGTTCTGCCGCACATGCCTTCTGTCGCCGCGTCCCGGGCCACTCGGGACACCCAGGCCGCCCCGGCCTCATCGGCCTCATCGGTCACACGAACCCGGCGGTCCGTGCCGCCCGGCCTCTTCCTCACCCTCATCGCCGTCTGTACGGCCGTGACGGCGGCCAACATCTACATAGCCGCCCCGCTGCTGCCGCTGATGGCCCGCGACTTCGGCTCGACCGCGTCGGGGGTCGCGTGGATCGCGTCGGTGGCGCAGTTCGGATACGCGGCGGGGCTGCTGTTCTTCGCCCCGCTCGGTGACAGCGTCAACCGCCGCCGCCTGGTGGCGGTCCTCTCGGTCGTCACGACGCTCGCGCTCGGCCTGGGCGCGGCCGCGACCGGGGCGACGGCGCTCGCCGCCGCCGTCCTCGTGGCCTCCGCCGCCACGGTCGTGCCGCAGCTGCTCGTGCCGCTGGTCGCCGCGCGCGCCCCCGCGGACCGGCGGGCGCGTCATGTGGCGGCGATCATCGCCGGGTTGTTCACGGGCATCGTGGCCGCCCGGGTCCTGGGCGGGCTCGCGGGCCAGGCGTTCGGCTGGCGCGCCGTCTTCCTCGGGGCCGCCGCTCTCACGGCGGTGCTCGGCCTCACCACCGCGGCCGCGCTGCCCGCGGAGCGCCCGGTGCGCACGGGCCCGCTGTTCAGCGGACTTGTCCGGATACCGACGGTGCTGCGGGCCTCCCCCGAGCTGTGGCGCTCCTGCGTCCGGCAGGCCGGGATGTACGGGGCGTGGAGCGCGCTGTGGACGTCGCTCGCGCTGCTCCTGACCGGTGGCCACTACGGCCTGTCGACGGCGACGGCCGGGCTCTTCGGCCTCTTCGGGCTCTCGGCCAGCGTGGTCGCGCCGCTCGCGGGCGGGCTCGTCGACCGGTTCGGGGCGGCCCGGGTGGTGCGGGCGGCGTTCGGGCTCGCGGCGGTGTCGGTGCCGCTCTTCTGGCTGGGCGGCAGCGCCCTGTGGGCGGTGTGCGCGGCGGCCGTGCTCATCCACGCGGCCCTGGTCGCCTCGCACGTCGCGAACCAGACGGTCGCACTGACCACGACCTCCACCCCCGCGGTCGCCAACACCGCTTATGTGGTGGCCGGGTTCGCGGGCGGCGCGAGCGCCTCGGCCCTGGCCGCGACGGCGTTCACGCACCAGGGCTGGGGCGGCGTGTGCGCCGTCGCGGGGGTGTGGCTGCTGCTGGGGTGGGTGGTGACGATACGCAGGGCGCGCTGAACCCCTGTGTGGTGCGCGGGGGTTCAGCGCGTCGTGACGTTGTCCGGTTCAGAGCGTCCTGACGTTGTCCGGTTCAGAGCGTCGTGACGTCCAGCTCGCCTTCCGCGTACTGCTGGCGCAGCACCTTCTTGTCGAACTTGCCGACGCTGGTCTTGGGGACGGTGGGGACGATCGCCCAGCGCTCCGGGAGCTGCCACTTGGCGATGTGCCCGGCGTCGGCGAGGAAGTCGCGCAGGGCGGGGTAGTCGACGGTCGCGTTCTCCTTCAACACGACCGTGGCGAGCGGCCGTTCGCCCCACTTGTCATCGGGGACCGCGACCACGGCGGCCTCTGCGACGTCCGGGTGGGCCATGAGGGCGTTCTCCAGCTCGACCGACGAGATCCACTCGCCGCCGGACTTGATGACGTCCTTGGCCCGGTCGGTGAGGGTGAGGAAGCCATCGGCACTGATCACGCCGACGTCGCCGGTCTTCAGCCAGCCGTCCTCGCTGAACTTGTCGGCGGGCCGCAGTGGTTCGCCGTCCACGCCGCCGAAGTAGCTGGCCGTGATCCACGGGCCGCGCACCTCCAGCTCGCCCGCCGACTCCCCGTCCCACGGCAAGTGTTCGCCGCCGGGGCCCACCAGGCGGGCCTCCACTCCGGCGGGGAAGCGGCCCTGGGTCAGGCGGTAGCCGAGCTCCTCGTCGGTGCCGCGCGCGTGGGCCGGCGGGTGGGCGACCGTGCCGAGCGGGGAGGTCTCCGTCATGCCCCAGGCGTGACAGACGCGCACGCCGAGCTCGTCGAACGACGTCATGAGGGACGGCGGGCAGGCCGCGCCGCCCATGGTGACCTGGGTGAGGGAGGCGATGTCCCGGGGCTTCGCGGTGAGTTCGGCCAGCAGGCCCTGCCAGATGGTGGGGACGGCGGCGGCGTGCGTGGGCCGCACCGTCTCGATCATCTCGGCGAGCGGGGCGGGCTGCAGGAAGCGGTCCGGCATCAGCATGTTGATCCCGGCCATCAGCGTGGCGTGCGGCAGCCCCCAGGCGTTGACGTGGAACTGGGGGACGACGACGAGGGTGGTGTCCACGTCCGTCAGACCCATCGACTGGGTCATGTTGACCTGCATCGAGTGCAGATAGATGGAGCGGTGCGAGTAGACGACGCCCTTGGGGTCGCCGGTGGTGCCGGAGGTGTAGCACATGGCGGCCGCGGTGCGTTCGTCGAGCTCGGGCCAGTCGTAGGTGTCCGGCTTGCCGGCGAGCAGCTCCTCGTACTCGTGCACCTGGGGCCGGACGCCGTCGAGGGCGGCGCGGTCGCCGGGGCCGCTCACCACCACGTGCTCCACGGTGGGGAGTTGGGCGAGCAGGGGCGCGAGCAGCGGGAGGAGGGAGCCGTTGACGAGGATGACCCGGTCGGCCGCGTGGTTCACGATCCAGGACAGCTGGTCGGCGGGGAGCCGCAGGTTCAGGGTGTGCAGGACGGCGCCCATGCAGGGGACCGCGTAGTACGCCTCGACGTGCTCGGCGTTGTTCCACATGAAGGTCGCGACCCGGTCGCCGTCGCGCACACCGAGGTCGTCGCGCAGGGCGTGGGCCAGGCGGGCGGAGCGTTCGCCGATCTCCCGGTAGCTGCGCCGGTGCGGGGCTCCGTCTCCGGTCCAGGTGATGACCTGTGAGGTGCCGTGCACCGTCATCCCGTGCTTCAGGATGCGGGTCACGGTCAGTGGTACGTCCTGCATCGTGCTCTGCACGGCGTCCTCCCGGTGGGCGCTACGGAGCAGTAGGGGCTGAGGGGATTCTCGCCGCATACCACTTGGTATGTCACTACCGCCGGGAATGATCGATCAGTCTGCGCCACCGGATCGGCACAGTTCAGGCGTGGGCCGGAGCCAGGTCACGCACGCACGGGAGTCAGCTCCGGGTCCTCGCGGAGCTTGCCGAGCGCCCGCGACACCGCGCTCTTGACCGTGCCGATCGACACGTCGAGCACCTCGGCCGTCTGCGCCTCGCTCAGGTCCTCGTAGTACCGCAGGACGACCATCGCGCGCTGCCGGGCCGGGAGCTTCATGATCGCCCGCCACATCGCGTCCCGGAGCACCTGCTCCTCGGCCGGGTCGGTGGCCGGGACGACCTCCGGCTCCGGCAGCTCGTCGCAGGCGAACTCGTCGACCTTGCGCTTGCGCCACTGCGAGGTCCGGGTGTTCAGGAGGGCGCGGCGGACATAGCCGTCGAGGGCGCGGTGGTCCTCGATCCGGTCCCAGGCCACGTACGTCTTGGTGAGGGCGGTCTGCAGCAGGTCCTCGGCGTCGTTCGGATTCGCCGTCAACGAGCGGGCCGTGCGCAGCAGTACCGCCTGGCGGGCCCGCATGTAGGAAGCGAACGACGGATAAGCCGGGGAACCCTGCGGGCCCGTGGCCACCGCCGGAGCCGGGGCCTTGTGGGCCTTGCCCATCGCGGGCGTCGATGCGCTGGTGCACACGGTCACCATGGATGCGGTCATGGCTCCACGCTAGAAGCGCCCCCTACTTCGGCGGATCGGCCGCAGGTCCCGAAGCGACGTCCGCCTCAGGTTGTACGAGTGGAGGTAGCCCCACCTCCTGTAGGTGGAGGAGCGGGGGTGAACCCCTGAGGGTTCACCCCTCAGGCGCCGCCCCCCGCAAGCACCGTGAGCCCCATGAGAGCACTATCGGATCCTGGCCACCGGCGCGTGCACCAGGTTGCGGTCGATCACCAGGGTGCGGCCGCCGTGCCGCTCCTTCACATTGCCCGCGTACTGGTGGATCCGCCGCCTCGGATGCCAGGCGTGGCGCCGCAGCGAGGGCTCACGGTACAGGTGGGGCCTGGTGTGCCAGCGCGCGAACCACATCACCGAGGGCAGGTCCCGCACCCCCGCGCGCCGGGCCACCTCCATGTGCCGCACGCCCGAGTCGGCGCTGCTGTAGAACCCGGGGACGTAGCCGCGGTGGCGCACCTCGCGGTCCCAGGCGCGCACGAAGGACAGGGTGGTGCGCCCGCACGCGGCCTTCTTGTACGTGTACGCCTCCATGTCGAGGTAGAGCGGGCTGCGTCGCCGGATGCCGAGCGAGCGGGCCCGGCGCACCGCGTCGCGCGCCTCGCGGGTTCCCTGGCGCACCGGGTGGCGCCCGATGCGCACGCCCTTCTTGTGCTGGGCCGTGACGCAGGGGGCCTGGGAGCCGACGTACACGGGAAGGACCCGCCAGCCCATGCGCTTGACGGTGCGCATCCAGGAGCGGCTCAGGTTCGGCTGGCGCTGGCAGGCGCGGCCCCGGCCGCCGTAATAGACGCCCACGGCGCGGTAGTTGGAGGCACGCCAGCGGCGCATGGTGTCCAGGGGCGGGGCGAGGCAGGAGTCGAAGGCCCAGCCCTGGAAGACGGGGGTCCTGGCCGCCCCGGCGGCCCGTACGGGTGCCTCGGGGGCGGCCGAGGCGAGGCCCGGCTCCGGGAGCACGAGGAGCACCCCCAGCAACAGTGCAATGATCATCTTTCGGTAGCCCATACGGCGAGTGAACGTGCCCGGGGCCCGCGAGGCCCGCACCCCGGCCCCGGACACGCGCCGCGTTCAGCCGTCCGACCCCAAGATCAGCCCCGATGTGGGGACCCCGGTCCCGGCCGTGACGAGGGTGTGGGCGGCGGTGCCGACCTGGTTCACGGAGGTGCCGCGCAGCTGCCGCACCGCCTCCGCGATGCCGTTCATGCCGTGCAGATACGCCTCGCCGAGCTGCCCGCCATGGGTGTTGAGGGGCAGCCGCTCCTCCCGTACGAACTCCGCCGCCTCGCCCGGCCCGCAGAAGCCGAACTCCTCCAGCTGCATCAGCACGAACGGCGTGAAGTGGTCGTAGAGGATCCCGACGTCGATGTCCGACGGGGAAAGACCGGAGGTGCGCCACAACTGCCGTGCCACGACGCTCATTTCGGGCAGCCCGGTGAGGTCGTCGCGGTAGAAGCTGGTCATCTGCTCCTGGCCGCGCCCGGCGCCCTGCGCGGCCGCCCTGATCACGGCCGGGCGGTGCGGCAGGTCGCGGGCGCGCTCGGTGCTGGTGACGACGATCGCCTGCCCGCCGTCGGTCTCCTGGCAGCAGTCGAGCAGCCGCAGCGGCTCGACGATCCAGCGCGAGGCGGCGTGGTCGGCGAGGGTGATCGGCTTCTCGTGGAAGTACGCCTTCGGGTTGGTCGCCGCGTACCTGCGGTCCGTGACGGCGACATGGCCGAGGGCCTCGGGGGTGAGCCCGTAGGTGTGGAGATAGCGCTGGGCCGCCATCGCCACCCAGGAGGCGGGGGTGAGCAGGCCGAAGGGGAGGTTCCAGCCGAGCGCCGTGCCCTCGGCGGAGGGCTCGCGGTGCTGCACCCCGGAGCCGAAGCGGCGCCCCGAGCGCTCGTTGAACGCCCGGTAGCAGACGACGACTTCGGCGATGCCGCTCGCCACCGCGAGGGCCGCCTGCTGCACGGTCGCGCAGGCCGCGCCGCCCCCGTAGTGGATGCGCGAGAAGAAGGAGAGCTCCCCGATCCCGGCGGCCTGGGCGACGGTGATCTCGGGGTTGGTGTCCATGGTGAAGGTGACCATGCCGTCGACGTCGGCGGGGGTGAGCCCGGCGTCGTCGAGCGCCTCCTGGACGGCCTCGACGGCCAGCTTCAGCTCGCTGCGCCCGGAGTCCTTGGAGAACTCGGTCGCCCCGATCCCCACGACGGCGGCCTTCCCGCCGAGGGTGTCCCGCGTCCGCGCACTCATGCGGCACCCCCTTGGGACACCGCGACCACGACCGTGCCCGTGACGTGCTTGCCGAGCCGGTTGGCGCCGACCACCTTGACGGTGACCGTCTCGCCCTCGACCCGCTCGACCGTCCCGGTCAACACCATGGTGTCGCCGGGGTAGTTGGGGGCGCCGAGCCTGATGGCCACCTTGCGCAGGACCGCGCGGGGGCCGAAGTGGTCGGTGATGTAGCGGCCGACCAGGCCGTTGGTGGTGAGGATGTTCATGAAGATGTCCGGTGAGCCCTTCGCCCGCGCGAGTTCGGCGTCGTGGTGCACGTCCTGGTAGTCGCGGGACGCGATGGCCCCGGCGACGATCAGGGTGCGGGTGATGGGGATCTCCAGCGCGGGAAGTTCCGCGTCGACGACGGTCACGAGCTCTCCTTCACTGCCGGTCACGAGCTCTCCTTCACTGCCGGTCACGAGCTCTCCTTCACTGCCGGTCACGAGCTCTCCCCCGCCGCCGGTCACGAGCTCTCCTCCACTATCGACTCACCCAGTTCCTCCAGCACTTCGCTCCCGCACCCCAGATAGGCGTCCAGCTGCCTGCCCCACAAGAAGTGCCGGTGCACGGGGTGTTCGACGTCGGCGCCCATGCCGCCGTGCAGATGCTGCCCCGCGTGCACGACGCGCTTGCCCGCCTCCGAGGCCCACCAGGCGGCGGTCAGCGCGTGCGTCCCGTAGGGGAGTCCGCTGTCCCGGCGCCAGGCCGCCTCGTACGCCGTGACCCGGATCGCCTCCGTGTCCATGTACGCGTCCGCCGCCTTGAGCTGCACGCCCTGCTTGGCGGCGAGGGGCTTGCCGAACTGCTCGCGTTCATTGGTGTACGCGACGGCCCGCGCCAGCGACCCCGCGCACACCCCCGCCTGCACCCCGGCGAAGGCGGTACGGGCGGTGGCGAGCACATCCTCGTACGCCCCCGCGCCCCCGACCCGCTCTCCGGGGATCCCCTCAAGGGTCAGCCGCCCGGCGGCCCAGGGCGCGGTGAGCTCCACCGCTTCCTGCGCGGCGTCGGCGGCCCGCACCAGCCACAGGCCGGCTCCCGCCGCGACGAGGACATGCGTGGCGTCCCGCAGCCACGGCACCCAGGGCACGACCCCGCTCAACCTGCCGCCCTCCTCGGTCACTTGACCGTCGAAGAGGGCGCCCGTCACGACCACCGAACCGTCCCGGAGTCCGGGCAGGAGCCGATCCCGCTGCTCGGCGCTGCCGTGCGCCGCCAGGGCGAGCACCCCGTACACACAGCTCGCCGCGAACGGCACCTGGGCCGTCGTCCGCCCCTGCTCCTCAAGGAGCAGTACGAGTCCCAGCAGCCCGACCTCCTCGACCGCGCCGACCAGTCCGGCCGCGCAGAGCGCCTTCCACAGCTCGGGGTCGCTGTCCCGGCCCGCCGCCGCGAGCCGCTCGGGCGTGGCGAGGTCCCCGAAGACCTCCGCGGCGAGCTGCCGCGCGGCCTCCTGCTCCTCCGTGGGCGTGAAGTCCATGTCAGCCCTCCTCCCCCTCGACGGGGCGGAACACGGGCAGCTCCAACTCCTCGTCCACACGCAGGAATTCCAGCCGCACCGGCATCCCGACCCGCACCTCGCCGGGCTCCACCCCGACCACGTTGCTGACCATCCGCACGCCCTCCGCGAGCTCGATGAGGCCGACCGCGTAAGGAGGGTCGAAGGCCGGGAAGGGCGGATGGTGCATCACGACGTACGAGTAGACGGTGCCCGCGCCGCTCGCCTCGACCGTGTCCCACTCCTGCCCGCCGCAGGCGTTGCAGCCGGGCAACCAGGGGAAGCGGAGGGTGCCGCAGCCGCCGCAGCGCTGGATGAGCAGCTGGTGTGCGGCGACGCCGTCCCAGAAACCGGCGTTGTCGCGGTTGATGACGGGCCGAGGCCGCGCGGCCTTGGACCGCTCACGCTTCTGCTCCTTCTCCTGTTCCTGCTTCCGCTTCTGCTCCTGCTTCCGCTCCTGCTCCTTCTCCTGCTCCTGCTCCTGCTCCTGCTCCTGCTCCTGCTCCTGCTTCCGCGCCGCAGGAATGTACTTGAGGATCCGGAAGCGATGCGTCCCGGCGAGTTCGCCGCCCGCCCGCACGTCCATCCGCGTCGTGACGAAGTACCCGGTCCCCAGCCTGGTCGTCTTGCGTTCGGAGACGGACTCGATCATCGCGTCGAAGGTGATCTCGTCCCCCGGCCGCAGCTGCCGCAGATACTCCTGCTCGCAGTCGGTGGCGACGACCGAGGTGTAGCCCGCGCCGTCGAGCAGCGCGAACAGCTCGTCGTACGCGTCCGAGCGCCCCTGGTGGCCGGAGAGCCCGCCCATCGTCCACGCCTGCAGCATGGTGGCCGGGGCGACGGCGTCGGGCCCCGCGTACGCGGGGTTGGTGTCGCCCATCGCCTCGCACCAGTGCCGGATCATCGGCTCGTTGACCAGGTCCCGGCCGAGCCCCGCCTCGGCCGCCGACTTGCCCTCGAATGCCGCCAGTTGCTCGTGGAGCGTGTCCTCGCTCAAGGCTGTCACCGCCGTCCCCTCCGCATCCCGAGCCGCATCGTCGCGACGATCTCCCGCTGGACCTCGCTGACCCCGCCCCCGAAGGTGTTGATCTGCGCGGCCCGGTTCATCCGCTCCAACTCCCCGTCGGCGAAGGCCCCTTGGCAGCCGCTCCGCACGAGGCCGGCCTCCCCGACCACCTCCTGGCACATCCGGTAGACCTCCACGGCCGACTCGGTGCCCGTGAACTTCACGCCGCTCGCGTCGCCCGGCGCGAGCCGCCCCGCCCCGACGTCGCCGACCAGGCGCCAGTTGAGCAGCCGGGTCGCCGCGAGCCGTGCGTGCACCTCGGCGAGACGGGCGCGCACCCAGGGGGCGTCGGCGCGGCGGCGGCCGGTGACGGGGTCGGGCGTGGTGGCCGCGGTGAGCGCGGCCGCGTAGAAGTCCTCGGCCTGCATGCCGATCGCGGCGAGGGCGACGCGCTCGTGGTTGAGCTGGTTGGTGATCAGGCCCCAGCCGCCGTTCTCCTCGCCGACGAGGTTCCCGGCGGGGACCCGGATGCCGTCGTAGTAGGTGGCCGTCGTGGTCAGTCCGCCCACGGTCTCGATGGGGGTCCAGGAGAAGCCGGGCGCGTCGGTCGGCACGAGGATGATCGAGATGCCCTGGTGCTTGGGCGCCTCGGGGTCGGTGCGGCAGGCGAGCCAGATCCAGTCGGCGTTCTGGGCGTTGGAGGTGAAGATCTTCTGCCCGTCGATCAGCCAACTGCCGCCGTCGCGCACGGCCTTGGTGCGCAGAGAGGCGAGGTCGGTGCCCGCGGACGGCTCGCTGTAGCCGATGGCGAAGACGAGCTCGCCGCTGAGGATGCGCGGCAGGAAGAAGTCCTTCTGCTCCGCGGTGCCGTACTTCATGAGCGTCGGCCCTACGGTGTTCAGGGTGACCATCGAGACGGGCGCACCGGCGCGGTACGCCTCGTCGAAGAAGACGAACTGCTCGTCGGGGCCGCGTCCTTGGCCGCCGTACTCCTTCGGCCAGCCGAGGCCCAGCATGCCGTCGGCGCCGATGCGGCGCAGCAGCCGCCGCTGTTCGTCGGTGTCGGCGGTGCCTTCAAGTCCGGGCGGCCCGTCCGGCATGAGGTCGCGGAAGTACGCGCGCAGTTCGGCGCGCAGTTCTTGCTGGCGTGCGGTCGGGGCGAGGTGCACGGCGGCGGCCTCTCCTTGTCGTACCGAAGATGGTTTCTGACTGTCCGTCAGAAACCAGGCACTGTCAAGGGCGAGGGATCACCCGGACACGCCTGCGCGGCGGCGCCTCGGGCACCGCCGCGCAGTACGTCACACACCCCCGTTGAGCCATGGCGCAACGGCGTGACGGCGTGGGCCCCGGGGGGAGCAGTCCCGGGGCCCGCCGCTCACCACAGCTCGGTGAAGTTGACCGCGATGTTCTCGTTCGACTGGTCGATCGCCGTGAAGCCGGAGCCGTTCACCTGGGCGTTGTTGTTCTGGTTGGACGCGCCGGAGCCGGTGGCGACCTGCTGGTTGGTGGCGTTGTTGCCGTTGTTGTCGCCGGCGACGCCACTGCCGTTCACCGTGGCCACGCTCGCGTTCGATCCGTCGTCCGCGAAGGAGCCGTTGTCCGCTGTCGCGACACCTGAGAAGAGAGCGGCGGCGAGGGGCAGGGCCGCGACGGCGGCGAGAGCGCGGGCGGTACGGATGCTTGCCATGTCTATTTCCTCCTGAACAAGAGGCGCGATCCGGCGGGGTGATGCTGAGTGAGTGCCGGACGCACCCGAAGTACGGCTTGTTCCAAGGCAGTTGGCCGACCGCCTCGGTCTGTTCCCGGCCCTGGGACCGGTGCACGACGTCGCGAGTCCAGAGTTGCCCACCGAATCCCCGGCGAACCACCCCGGATGGGCCGATTCCCCCGCAAGCGTGAGGACAAGTCGATAAACACGCTTCGCGCCCCCAACCGCGCAGCTCAGCGGCCGTCGGCCCGGCCGGGCCCCGGCACCCCAAGCGGCGAAGCGTTCCGTCGGCGGCACGGGGAGGGGGCGGCGCCCCGGCGTGCGGAGCCGCACGGCCCCCCGTACGGCTCTGCCCCCTTCCCTTCATCGAACACTTGTACGAACATGGAGGCATGGGCACCACCGACCGCGACGACCGCCACGACCACTCGGACGACCACCCGCACGACCGCGCGGACCACCACTCGGACGACCACGCGGACGACTCCCCCGCGACGCCGGGCGGGCCCTCCACGCCACCCGGCCCCCCGGCATCCGGTGCCCCGGCATCCGACCCCCCGGCACCCGGCGGCACGCCACCCGCGCCACCCGGCGGTTCCCTCGGCGGGGGCCCCGGCGTCCGGCACACCGCCGCGCTCGCCCTCGCCCACGCGCTCTCCGCCGCCGAGCGCGGCCTGGCCGTCATTCCGCTCTCGGCCACCAAGCTCCCGGCGATCCGCTCCCCCCACCACGACGAGGCGGACCACCCTCACCAGCCGCCCTGCCACGGCGAGTGCGGCCGCCCCGGCCACGGGGTGTACGACGCGACGAGCGACCCCGTCCGCATCCGCGAGCTCTTCGCGGCCGCCCCGCACGCGACCGGCTACGGCATCGCGTGCGGGCTGCCCCCGCACCACCTCATCGGCATCGACCTGGACACCAAGTCCGGCACCGACGCCCCGGCCGCCCTGCGCGAGCTGGCCCTGCGCCATCTGTTCACGATCCCCGAGACCGTCGTCGTGGTGACCCCGAGCGGCGGCCGGCACATCTGGCTCGCGGGCCCGCCCGACACCGTCGTGCCCAACTCGGCGGGACGGCTCGCCCCCGGCATCGACATCCGGGGTGCGGGCGGCTACCTGGTCGGACCCGGCTCCCGCACCACGCACGGCACCTACAGCACGGTCCCCGGCACGGCCCACCTCCCCCCGGCCCCGTGCCCGCCCGCGCTCCTGCGCCTGCTCACACCCCCGCCCCGCACGGCCCGGCACGCGGCTCCCGCCGCCGGACCCCAACAGGGCCAGGGCCTGGTCCAGTTCGTGCTCGCGGCGCACGAGGGCCAGCGCAACACGCGGCTCTTCTGGGCGGCCTGCCGCGCGTACGAGAACGGGATCGGTCCCGACCTCGCGCCCCAACTCACGGCCGCCGCCGTCCGCGTGGGCCTCACGGAGCGGGAGGCCCGCTCGACGATCGCGTCAGCGGCGCGGCTGACGGGCCACGCCTGACGCCGACGGGGGGGAGCCCCGGCGTACGGACGATCGGCCCACCTGCCTCACTCGGGCAGCGGCCGGTCGTCCACCACATGCTTCATGACGAGGGTGGAGGTGAGCCGCTGCACCCCCGGCAGGGTGGCGAGCTGCTTGTCGTAGAGCTGCTGGAAGGCGGCGAGGTCGGCGGTGGCGACGCGCAGCAGATAGTCGGGGTCGCCGAACAGCCGCTGGGCCTGGATCACATGCGGGACGGCGGCCACGGCCTCCTCGAACGCGGTGACCGTGTCGCTGTCCTCCCATTGCATCGTGACGAAGACGAGGGCTTCGAAGTGGAGGCCGACCACCGCCGGCTCCACGACGGCGCGGTAGGCGCGGATGGCGCCCGCGCGTTCGAGCTCGCGCAGCCGGCGGTGGCAGGGCGAGACGCTCAGCTGCACGCGGGCGGCGAGTTCGGTGACGGTGAGACGGCCGTCCAGCTGGAGCTCGGTAAGAATTTTGCGGTCAAGTGCGTCCACGGGACATATCTTCCCCGACATCCCGGGATACGGGGCAAAAGACAGAAACACTTTCGGCCGCATCGCGCCTAATCTCCCTTTCGGCCCCCGGCACACCCGTGGGGCCAGGCACGGAACGGGGAACGGGAGAGGGGCGGGAAACCGGCCGATGAACACGACGATGCTGGCGGCGTTCCTGGCGGTGGACCTGTTGCTGGTCTTCACCCCGGGCGCGGACTGGGCCTATGCGATCGCGGCGGGCCTGCGGGACCGCTCGGTCGTCCCCGCGGTCGCCGGGCTGATAGCCGGATACGTGGGCTACACACTGCTCGCCGTCGCCGGGCTCGTGGTCCTGGTGGCGAGCTCGACGACGGTCCTCACGGCGCTGACGGTCGCCGGGGCGGGGTATCTGGTGTGGCTGGGCTGGGGCGTGCTGAGGAACCCGCCGACGCTGACCGCGACGGCGGACGACTCGGAGGTGTCGGCCTCCTCCCGTCGGCAGGTCATGCTCAAGGGAGCCGGCATCAGCGGCCTGAACCCGAAGGCCCTGCTCCTGTACTTCTCGCTCTTCCCCCAGTTCATCGACCCCACGAGCAGCTGGCCGGTGGCCGCGCAGACCGGACTGCTCGGCACGGTCCACATGACCGCCTGCGCCGTCGTCTACCTCACGGTCGGCGTGCTGGCCCGCACCGTCCTCAAGGCCCGCCCCACGGCGGCCCGGGCGGTCACCCGCGCCTCCGGTGCCATGATGATCGCGATCGGCGCCGCCCTGCTGCTCGAACAGCTGGCCTGACAAGGGGAGTTGAACACGCGGTGCCCGGCCAAGAGGCGGGCACGAAGAGAGCCCCTGACCGGATCTCGCCGGTCAGGGGCTCTCAACCACCGCGGTGGGTGTGGGATTTGAACCCACGGTGACATCGCTGCCACGACGGTTTTCAAGACCGTTCCCTTAGGCCGCTCGGGCAACCCACCCCGCGCCGTCCGCCCCGATCGAGGGCGTGGCGCGGGGTCAAGAGTAGCGGGTCAGCTTTCGCCCTTGCGCTTGCCCAGGGTCAGGTCGACCGTGTGCTCCTGGCCGTCCCGCTTGTATGTGATCTTGACGGTGTCGCCGGGCTGGTGGGTCCAGATCTGGCCGATCAGGGTCGGGCCGCTGTCGATCACCTGGTCGTCCAGCTTGGTGATGACGTCGCCGGGCTTGAGGCCCGCCTTGTCCGCCGGGCCGTTCGGCGTGACCGCGTCCGAGTTGTTCGTGCCCTGCCGGGGGATGGTGGCGCCGCCGCCCGTGGACTCCTCCAGGGAGACCGTGGCGCCGATCACCGGGTACACCGCCTGACCGTTCTTGATCAGCTGCTTGGCGACATTGGTCGCCTGGTTGATCGGGATGGCGAAGCCGAGGCCGATGGAGCCGCCCTGGCCGGAGCCGCCGAGACCGCCGCTGTCGGCGGGCTTGATCGCGGAGTTGATGCCGATGACCGCGCCGCGGGCGTCCAGGAGCGGGCCGCCGGAGTTGCCGGGGTTGATCGACGCGTCGGTCTGCAGCGCGCTCATGTACGAGCTCTTCGGGCTCGCCCCGTCGCTGGAGGTCACCGGGCGGTTCTTGGCGCTGACGATGCCGGTCGTGACCGTGTTCGACAGGCCGAAGGGGGCGCCGATGGCGATCGCCGAGTCGCCGACGGCGACCTTGTCGGAGTTGCCGAGCGGCAGCGGCTGCAGGTTCGACGGGGGGTTCTTGAGCTTGATGACCGCCACGTCGTAGCCCTCGGCGCGGCCGATGACCTCGGCGTCGTACTTCTTGCCGTTCGAGAACGTCGCCGCGAGCTTGCCGCCGTCGGCCGCCGACGCCACCACGTGGTTGTTGGTGAGGATGTGGCCCTGCTTGTCGTAGACGAAGCCGGTGCCCGTGCCGCCCTCTCCGTTGCCGCCCTGCGCCTCGATGGTGACGACGCTGGGCAGCGCCTTGCCCGCGATGCTCGCGACCGAGCCGGGCTCGCGCTTGAGGTCGGCGGGGGAGTCGGATGCGGAGACCGTCGTCGAGTCGGTCGACGCGCTGTCGTTCCGCTCAGCCGCCCAGTAGCCGATGCCGCCGCCGACACCGCCCGCGACCAGCGCCGCCGCGAGCACGGCCGCGACCAGCCCACCACGCCGGGGGCCCGGCTTGGGCTGCTGCGGGTGATCCGCCGTATAGGAGGCGCCCCAGCCGGAACCGGAACCTCCGCCCTGGGAGTACGAGGGGACGGCCGGCGGCGGAGGCGGCGGCCAGCCCCCGGCGGGCGGGGGCGAGGAGTACACGCCGTGCTCGCCGTGGCCGATCTGGCCGCCGTGTCCGCCCGCTCCACCCTGCGGGGCCGGGCCGCCGGGCTGCGGGGCCCCGGCCGTCGCGCCCGCGTACTCCGGAGAGTGGTGCGTGACCGGCTCGGCGGGGTGCGCGGCCGGTACGGCAGGCGGTGCGGCCGGCTCGGCGGGCGGGGCCGCGGGGGCGGGGGCCGCGGGGGTGGCATCCTCCGGCGCGGCGGCCTTGGGGTCGGCCGGGGACGCGGGAGTTTCCGCCGAAGCAGGAGGTGCGGACGGGGCCGGGGGAACCGAAGTGCCCTCGTTCTCGGTGCTCACAGCTCTCTCTCCTCGATCCGGTCGATCCGCGCTGTTGTCGCTTGCGTCGTTCTCGTCGTGCACGGCCCACCTGTATGGGTAAGTCTGCGGTCAGCTTTTCCCATGGGCTGTCAGGGCACCATAAGCCGTTGCTGTGCGTTCGGCGCCACCGTCCGGTGCCCATCTTTGATGCGGGACGAATCACACGCATCCGGGACAGATCCAGGCGGCGGCCCGGAACCGTCGCTCGTGCGCGTACCCGCTCCTCGAGGACGCATCCGGAATCACCCGGTGGCACCATGACGCGGTGACCCTCGCACGACAGCACCAGATCCAGGTCGTCGCCCACCGCGGCGCCTCCGAGGACGCCCCCGAGCACACGCTCGCCGCGTACCGCAAGGCGGTCGAGGACGGCGCCGACGCCCTCGAATGCGACGTCCGGCTCACCGCCGACGGCCATCTCGTCTGCGTCCACGACCGACGCGTCAACCGTACGTCGAACGGCCGCGGCGCCGTCTCGGCCCTGGAGCTCTCCGACCTCGCCGCCCTCGACTTCGGCTCCTGGAAGAACCCGGACGACGAGGACGGGGACGGGGAGGGACCGGACTGGGAGGACACCTCCGTCCTGACCCTGGAGCGGCTCCTCGAACTCGTCGCCGACGCGCCCCGCCGCGTCGAGCTCGCCATCGAGACCAAGCACCCCACGCGCTGGGCGGGCCAGGTCGAGGAGCGGCTCCTGCTGCTGCTCAAACGGTTCGGCCTGGACGCCCCGGCCACGGCGGAGTCCTCCCCGGTGCGGATCATGAGCTTCTCGGCGCGCTCCCTGCTCCGCGTCCAGGCCGCGTCACCCACGCTTCCGACCGTCTATCTGATGCAGTTCGTCTCGCCCCGCCACCGCGACGGCCGCCTCCCCGAGGGCGTGCGCATCGCGGGCCCAGGCGTCCGGATCGTCCGCAACCACCCCGCGTACATCGCAAAGCTGAAGCGGGCCGGTCACCAGGTCCACGTATGGACCGTGAACGAGCCCGAGGACGTCGAGCTCTGCGTCGAACTCGGCGTGGACGCCATCATCACCAACCGCCCGAAGCAGGTCCTGTCCCAACTGGGCCGTGGCTAACTTCCGTTACAGGGAGTGCACCGGCGCGTTCGGTCCGTATTCGATCGTTACGAGTGCGTCACCAGACACGGGTTGGCCGGTTTCCGGTCCAGTCCATTGGGGCATTCACACCGTGGCGTGGGGCAAAGGAGGTCTCGGGGGTGGCGTTGGTGGTGGCACGGGAGGTGCCCGCGTCGTCGAGCATGGCCGTTCCCCATGGCCCTGCGGGCGTGGGCGAGGCAAGACACAGGATGCGCGACCAGTTGCGCGTCAGCGGGGTGTCGGAATCGGTCATCGACGACGCCGTACTGATCCTTTCGGAACTGCTCAGCAATGCGTGCCGGCACGGCCGCCCGCTGGGCGAGGGCCTGTCCGGGGACGGTGACGTCCGGGCGGCCTGGCGCGTCGACCGCACGGGCCGGCTCACGGTCGAGGTCACGGACGGCGGCGGACCCACCCGCCCGGCACCGGCGAAGCCGTCGGTCACCGCGCACGGCGGCCGCGGGCTCAACATCATCTCCGCGCTCGCCGACGCGTGGGGGGTGCGGGACGACATCCACGGCGAGGTCACCGTCTGGGTCGTCGTACAACCGGGGCACCGCTCCGAGGATTTCGCTACGCGCGTCGCAGCCCCGGCCGCCTCCGCGATACCCGACCTGGGATTCGCCGACGCCTTCGACGACGCGGACTGAGACGCGGACCGGACGCGGACCGGATCCCGGACGACGCACAGTGATCCCGGCGGCCTTCCGGCCGACTAGGCTCGCGCCCGTACGCACGAGAGTCGCAACCGGGAGACACCCAAGATGGCCAAGAAGCGCCCCCAGACCAAGGGCAAGCCTCAGCTCAGCGCCGGAGCCCGCGCCGCAGGCGCTGATGGAAGCTTCCCTGTGGTCGGTGCGCGTGAGCCCTGCCCCTGTGGCTCGGGCCGCCGCTACAAGGCATGTCACGGCCGCGCCGCCTCGCACGCCGTGACCGAGCTGGTGCAGCGGCCCTTCGAGGGTCTGGCCGGTGAGGGCGACTGGATCGCGCTGCGCGAGCTCGTGCCCGCCGCGACGGTCGAACTGACCCTGAAGGACGGCCTGCCCGAGGGCGTGCCCTCGGTCCAGCTCGCCACGGTCCTGCCGATGGCCTGGCCCGCGCTCCGCCGCGAGGACGGCTCGGTCCTGCTCGGCCTGCAGAACGACACCTCGTCCGGCGACATCAGCCGCGACCTCGCCGACACCCTGCAGCGCGCCCTGGCGGCCGAGCCGGGCAACCCGGTCGCGGGCCGCCGCGCCCCCGCCGAGGGCCCGCGCCTGCAGGACCTGCTCGACCCGGCGGCCGCCTTCGAGCCGGTCGTGCACGAGGGCTTCGAGTTCTGGGTGCCGGACTCGGACAACGCCTCGGCGGAGGTCTCGGCCTCCCTGGAGCGGGCCAACGCCGCGGCCATCCCGACGGTCAAGCTCGCCGGCGTCGACGCCGCGTACTGGTGCGAGACCCCGGAGAAGAACCACCTGCGCTGGGTCATGCCGCACCCGGAGGAGAAGCTCCTCGACGCGCTCGCCCGGCTGCACGCGGCCGGGACCTCCGGCCTCGGTGAAGGCACCCGCCTCGTCGGGTCGTTCCGCGCGCACGGCCTGACCGTGCCGGTGTGGGACCTGCCCACCGGGGTGACGGCGGCCGATGTCGAGAAGCCCGCCGCCGAGTTCGCCGAGCGGCTCGCCACGGCCCTCGCCTCGGACGCCCCGCTCACCCCCGAGGAGCGCCGCGCCCGCGGTGGTCTCACCAACCGCCAGGTGACGCTCAGCTGATCCACAGGAAGAGGGGAATGCGTGACTCCTGTCACAACTCCCCGTAACCACAGGTAAATCCCTGTCCGGATAACTGAGATCGAATTTGCCAAGAGCCGATCTCTTGTTACCGTTCAGATAGCCCGGTTGCTGGTGCATCCCCCGTCGCCAGCAACCGGGCGCTTTTTATGCCCGAAACCGTTCGGCTCTCAACTGCCCTGCGGACGGGGGGAGTTACTCCCGGAGCGCAGCAGCAGCGCACCGTGCTCCCCCGCCTCCTCGCCCGCGGCCGCGAACTCCGCCACCGCCGCGTACCGCTCCGCTTCGCCCGCCGTGCGCTCCCGCGGTGTCTCGCACGCCCCCGGCTCGTCGTCCGCGCCCACCGCACAGTGCATCTCCACGGTGCCACCGGGGCTCATCAGGGTCAGGACGGCGCTGAGCTCCTCGCCCGTCGCATTCCGGTAGTAGGTCCGCGCCCAGGTGTCGTGACCCTGGCTCAGCACACAGGTCTGTGCCTCGATGCCGTCGGGCGAGGTGAGTTCGGGACCGCACCGGGCCGCGGTGGTGAGGCCGAGCCCGGACAGCAGGGACTGCCCCCGGGGCTTCTCCGGGGGCTTCCTCGGGGACTTGTCCGGGTCGTCCGGGTCGGCCCCGGAAGGTTCAGGGGTGGGCTTCACGGAGGGTTCGACGGCGGGCCGGGGGGTGGGCTCGGGGGAGTGGACGGTCGGTTTTGCGTCGACCGTGCCGACCCCGTCGACCGCGTCGCCGAGGGACCCCGCGGAGGCGGCCGCGAGCGGAAGGAGAACCGTGGCGGCCACGACGCCGAGAAGCGCGATCAGGCGGGGGGTCATGGGCCCCGAGGTTAACTGCGGCCGGGGCGCGGGCCGTTCGCCGCGCGCCCATTTCCCCTACAACTCGGGCGCGCTCACACCCGTACGAGTGAGGGCGTCGACCACCGCGTCCACGACCGCCTCCACATCCGGCACCCACGGGGCGGCCGACCCCGGAAGGGGTGCCCGCTCCCAGCGCACCTGGCCCTGGCCCGTGGCCGAGGGCGGCAGGGCGAGGTAGCCGCCCTCGCCGTGGAAGCGGAGCGAGCCCGGCACGAAGTCCTTGGCGTACAGCAGCTCGCCCAACTGGGCCATCGAGTACGGCGCGACGAGGAGGAAGAAGCGGTCCCGGGTGGCCACGACCGGGCCGAGCCGGATGTCCGTCTCGTCGAGCACGGCGAGGGCGCGGGCCCCGGCGACGGCGGGCAAGCTGACCGCGCACGGGGCCTGGCCGCCGGTGGCCAGCACGACGGGGGCCTGCGGCCGGTTGGTCCACCACCAGCGGACCATGCGTGCGTCGGTGGTGGCGGCGAGGAGGCCCGGGTCGAGGGGGTGCGCGCCGGGCACCGCACAGTCGGGGTCGGGACAGGCGCAGCGGCCGACGCCGCGGCTGTCGAGACCGACGCCGGGGACCACCGGCCAGCGCCAGTCGGCCGCGAAGGTCAGGGCCGCGCCGATCGCTGAGGGACTCCGGCCGGGCCTTCTGCTGCCGAGCCTGGACAGGAGCCTGCGTCGCCTTCCGAGGATCTCGCGCATGAGCGCTCGTTCCTTTCCGTTACACGCAGAGACACTGCGGGCCACATCACACCATGGGTGGATCACTTCGCTGTGCGGACAAGCTGGCGCGTCACACCCCAGCCTGCGGCATGGGGAACCCCTATGGGCCGAGCGTTAACGTGGCGTGGGGTGGCGGCACCTGGCGATTGCCGTCCCGCGTATTTCTCGCCGCCCTGTTGCCACGCGCTGATGGGGCACGGTCGTCGGTGGTTATGACGCCAGGGTCCCGCGCCAGGTTCCAGGAAGATCCCAACTGCCCCTGGCCATCACCCAGTACGTACCCATCACGACCGCTGTGCGCTCTGTCGAACAATGCCAGTCGACCGCAATACGCCCTTAGCTCTGGCTGTTTTCGGCCAAGTTCTCAAGATCGCCGGAACTGAGCCGATGACTAAAGGAAATCCCAGGTGCACCGCTGACACCAGGAATCCCGGCAGGACAATGCTGGACATCTCCTCACCAGTGCGTGTACATGTGGAGACATTGCTGGCAGCGCAGAATGACATGGGGGTTTGCGATGCTATTGAGCATTACGCACCGGCCGGAAAGCCGTCAGCCATGACCGCCCCGCACCTCCCGAAAGTGGCCGGAATCGACTCCACTGTTCCGCCACCCGCACACACTGTCGCGCCCGCCGCGGCCACGCCGTATGCCCAGGGCGAACCCCAGAGCCCGGCCGTCGCGCCGGGCGCACTCATCCAGGACCGGCTCGCGGGCTGGGTCTCGGACCTGACCACGCTGCACGAGCTCACCGAGCGCCTGAACCGCACCACCACCCTCGACGACGCGCTGCGCGAGCTTCTGCGCGCCGGCGCGGCCCTCGTGGGCGCCCGGCGCGGGCTCGTCGTCCTCGAGCCCGCCGACGGACTCGGCCCGGACACCACGATCGGCCTGGGCCTGGCCCGCGCCGACCTCGGGCACATCGAGACGGTGCCGCGCAGCGCGACCTCGTACGGGCAGCTGCTCGACGTGAACGTCGAGACCGCGGCGGCCGCACTCAGCGAGGTCGTCCAGGCGGACCTGCTCGCCGACGAGTCGCTCGACCCGCGCCAGCGCGAGGTCGCGGACCGGCTCGGCTTCGCGGCGAGCTACGCGGCGGGCCTGGCCACCGAGTCGGCGGGCCGTATCGGCGCGGCCGTCTGGCTGTACGACGAGCCCGCGGAGCCCGTCGAGCGGCAGCGCCACCTCATCGGGCTCTACGTCCGCTACGCCACCGAGCACCTCGCCGGGCTCGTCGCACTCGACCGGGCCCGCACCACCGTGGCCACCCTGCGCGAGGAGCTGCTGCCCTCGCGGCTCCCCCGGGTCGCCGGGGTGCAGCTCGCCGCCCGGCACCGCACGGGTCCGCGCGGCGGCGGCGACTGGTACGACGCGCTGCCCCTGCCGGACGCGGCGCTCGGCCTCGCGGTGGGCTCCGTCACCGGCTCGGGGCCGAGCGCGGTCGCCGCGATGGGACGGCTGCGGGCCTCCCTGCGGGCGTACGCGGTGATGGAGGGCGAGGATCCCGTCGCCGTCCTGTCCGACCTGGAGCTGCTGCTCCGGCTGACCGAGCCCGCGCGCAGCGCCACCGCGCTCTTCGCGCACTGCGAGCCGGCCCTGCGCAAGATCGTCCTGGCCGGGGCGGGGCACAGCCCGCCGCTGGTCGTCGGGGAGCGGCGCACGGAGTTCGTGGAGACCTCCCTGTCGGCGCCGCTCGGGATGCTGGCCTGCTGGGAGGCGCCCAGCGTGGAGCTGCGCACCGAGCCGGGAGAAACGGTGCTGCTCTACACCGACGGTCTGCTGCACCGCACCGGCGATCCCATGGACCGGGCCTTCGCGCGGCTGCACGCGGCCGCCGCGAGCGTGCCTCCGGGCATCCGTGAGGACCCGGGCGCGATCGCCGACCACGTGCTGCGGGCGGTGCTTCCGGACGGGCTCGACGCGGTCGACAGCGAGGAAGACGTGGTGCTGCTCGCCGCTCGTTTTGAGTGAGGCCGCGCATACGTGACGTAACAGGTCTTCCGGCTCTGGGCCCCCTTCCGTACTTCCGTACGATGAAGGGGGTCCAGTGTCGTTTTGTAGGAGGCAACCGTGTCGGACGCCGTCACCCCGGCCGAATCTGATTTTGCTGCTACCGCAGCGGGCCCGGAAGCGGAGACCGAGGAAGAGCCCATCAAGCAGCGGAAGAACGGCCTGTACCCGGGCGTCTCCGACGAGCTCGCCGAGAACATGAAGTCCGGCTGGGCCGACACCGAGCTGCACGACCTGGAGCCGATCGCGCAGGCCGCCGAGACCGCCGCGCGCCGGGCCGCGCTGTCGGCGCGCTTCCCGGGCGAGCGGCTCGTCGTCCCCGCGGGCAACCTGAGGACGCGGTCGAACGACACCGAGTACGCCTTCCGCTCCTCCGTCGAGTACGCGTACCTGACCGGTAACCAGACCGAGGACGGCGTCCTCGTCCTGGAGCCGAAGAAGGCCGGCGGCCACGACGCGACGCTGTACCTGCTGCCCCGCTCCGACCGCGAGAACGGCGAGTTCTGGCTGAGCGGCGACGGCGAGCTGTGGGTGGGCCGCCGCCACTCGCTGACCGAGGCCGGGAAGCTGTACGGCATTCCGGCGTCCGACGTGCGCGAGCTGGCCGACACGCTCCGCGAGGCCACCGGCCCGGTGCGCGTCGTGCGCGGCTACGACGCCGGGATCGAGGCGGCCCTGACCGACAAGGTCACCGCCGAGCGCGACGAGGAGCTGCGGGTCTTCCTCTCCGAGGCGCGCCTGGTGAAGGACGCCTTCGAGGTCGGCGAGCTGCAGAAGGCCGTGGACTCCACGGTGCGCGGCTTCGAGGACGTCGTGAAGGTCCTCGACAAGGCCGAGGCGACCAGCGAGCGCTACATCGAGGGCACGTTCTTCCTGCGCGCCCGCGTCGAGGGCAACGACATCGGCTACGGGTCGATCTGTGCCGCGGGCCCGCACGCGACCACCCTGCACTGGGTGCGCAACGACGGTGCGGTGCGCTCGGGCGAGCTGCTGCTGCTCGACGCCGGTGTGGAGACGCACACGTACTACACCGCCGACGTCACGCGGACGCTGCCGATCAACGGCCGCTTCAACGAGCTCCAGAAGAAGATCTACGACGCCGTGTACGAGGCCCAGGAGGCCGGGATCGCGGCGGTGCAGCCGGGCGGCAAGTTCCGCGACTTCCACGACGCGGCGCAGCGCGTGCTCGCCGAGAAGCTCGTGGAGTGGGGCCTGGTCGAGGGTCCGGTGGAGAAGGTCCTCGAGCTCGGCCTTCAGCGGCGGTGGACGCTGCACGGCACCGGGCACATGCTCGGCATGGACGTGCACGACTGCGCGGCCGCGCGCACCGAGACGTATGTGGACGGGACGCTCGAGCCCGGCATGTGCCTGACCGTCGAGCCGGGGCTGTACTTCCAGGCCGACGACCTGAGCGTGCCCGAGGAGTACCGGGGCATCGGCGTGCGGATCGAGGACGACATCCTCGTGACCGAGGACGGCAACCGGAACCTGTCGGCCGGGCTGCCGCGCCGGTCCGACGAGGTCGAGGCGTGGATGGCGGAGCTGAAGGGCTGAGGCTCGCCGTACAGCCCGTACAGCCTTACAGCCGTACAGCCCGTACAAGAGGGCCGGGCATCCTTCGGGGTGTCCGGCCCTCTTGTCGTGCGGGTCGTGCGGGTCGTGCGGATCGTGCGGGCTCAGCCCTGGCGCTCGTCCGTGCCCGCGACCTTGCCGGTGCTGAGGGCGATGCGGTTCCAGGTGTTGATCGCGAAGATCAGGCCGAGGACGTGGGCGAGCTCCTCCTCGTCGAACTGCTCGGCGGCCCGGGCGTAGACATCGTCCGGGACGCCGCCCTGGGCGACCAGGGTGACCGCGTCGGTGAGGGCGAGGGCGGCGAGTTCCTTGGCGGAGAAGAAGTTACGGGCCTCGCGCCAGACCGCGACCATGTGCAGGCGGTCCTCGCTCTCGCCCGCCTTGCGCGCGTCGTTGGTGTGCATGTGCAGGCAGTACGCGCAGCCGTTCAGGTGCGAGGCGCGGATCTGGATCAGCTCCACCAGGGCCGGGTCGAGGCCGTCGCGGGCGGCGGCGTCGAAGCCGATGACCGCCTTGAAGATCTTCGGGGCGGCCTGGGCGAAGTTCAGGCGGGCGGCGGCGGTGGGGTTTTCGTTCGTCGTCATGACCATGAATCTACGGCGCCGATCGACCCCGTATAGGGTGCACTTTCATGCCGGAAAGTAAGGTCAATTCGCGGGACAGCGACCTGCATCTGGAGCTCGCCGCCGCAGGCAGCCGCCGGTCCGCGCTCATCACCGCGCTGCGCGACGCCGTGCGTGCGGGGCGGCTGGCGCCGGGTACGCGGCTGCCGCCCTACCGCGCCCTCGCCGCCGACCTCGGCCTCGCCCGCAACACCGTCGCCGACGCCTACGCCGAGCTGGTCGCCGAGGGCTGGCTGACCGCGCGGCAGGGCTCCGGGACGCGGGTCGCGCACCGGGCGGCGCCGCCGAAGCCCGTACGGGTTCCCAAGTCCGCTCCCACGGACACCTCGTCCATGCCCGCGCACAACCTGCGCCAGGGCCAGCCCGACGCCGCCTCGTTCCCCCGCACCGCCTGGCTCGCCGCCGCCCGGCGCGCCCTCGGTGCGGCGCCCAACGAGGCGTTCGGGCCCGGCGATCCACGGGGGCGGATCGAGCTGCGGCGGGCGCTCGCGGACTATCTCGCGCGGGCGCGCGGTGTGCGGGCCGAGCCCGGGCGGATCGTGATCTGCTCCGGCTTCGCGCACGCGCTGCGGCTGCTGTTCGGGCAGGGCGCCGGGGGCGTCGTGCCCGGGCCTTCCCCAAGCTCTCGGCTTCGCTCGAGCAGGGGATACCCCATCGCCGTGGAGTCGTACGGGCTCGGCTTCCATCGCTCGCTGCTCGCCACGGCGGGGGTGCGGACCGTGCCGCTGGGGATCGACGAACACGGCGCCCGGGTGCGGGAGTTGGGGGAAGCGACCTCGAAGGCGCGGGCCGTGCTGCTCACGCCCGCGCACCAGTTCCCCACCGGGGGGCCGCTGCACCCCGAGCGCCGGGCGGCCGTCGTGGACTGGGCGGCGGCGCGGGGCGGGCTCGTCCTGGAGGACGACTACGACGGGGAGTTCCGCTACGACCGGGAGCCGGTGGGGGCGGTGCAGGGGCTCGGGCCCGAACACGTCGTCTACATCGGGTCGGTGAGCAAGAGCCTCTCCCCCGCGGTGCGGCTCGGCTGGATGGTGCTGCCCGAGCACCTCGTCGGGCCCGTGCTCGACGCGAAGGGGGAGCGGGAGGCGTGGGCGAGCGTCCTGGACCAGCTGACGCTCGCGGAGTTCCTCGTGTCGGGGCGCTACGACCGGCACGTACGGCGGATGCGGCAGCACTATCGGAAGCGGCGGGACCGGCTCGTGACCGCGCTCGCCGAGCACGCCCCGCACATCACGGTGACCGGCATCGCCGCCGGGCTGCACGCGGTGCTCCACCTCCCCGCGGGCACCGAGCAGTCCGCCGCGAAGGCCGCCGCGTGGCACGGGGTCGCCCTCGACCCGCTCGCCGAGTTCCGCCACCCCGAGGCGGCGACGGCGCACCGGGACGGGCTCGTCGTCGGGTACGCGACCCCAGCGGAGCACGCGTACGGGGCGGCGCTCGATGCGCTGTGCCGGGCGCTGCCACCGGTGTGACCTGCTGAAATAACCGTCCCTTATGGGTAGTTGAGCAGGTCGCCGTTGATGGGGGATCACGCCGTTGATGGGGGATCACGCCGGGCGTGATCGTGGAGACGTGCCCGAGGGGGCACGGCTTCAGCCTGCGCAGGCCGAGTTCGGTCTGCTGGCGCAGGGGTGCGCACGCCCAGGCGGGCGGCGAAGTCGCCGCCGTCGCCGAGGAGTTGGGTGCCACGACTGCCCAGGTGTCCCTCGCCTGGCTGCTGCGCCGCTCCGCGACGGCCCTGCCCATCCCGGGCACCACCTCGGTGGCGCACCTGGAGGAGAACGTGGGGGCGCTGGGGCTGCGGCTCTCGGACGGGCAGTACGAGCGGCTGTCGAAGGTGGCGCAGCCCGAGGCGTAGCCCGAGGCGTAGCCCGGGGCGCAGCCCTTCCGCGGCGGCGCCGGGGTGTGACCCCGGCGCCCCACCAGGCGTGCGGCGATGGGGACTTCGACGACCGGACGAAGGGGGCGCAAGGAGCGAGGCGACCGGACGAGGTCAGAAGTCCCCCGGCAGCACCCCCAGGTCGCGCAGCTCGCGCAGCACCGCCCGCGCCTCCTCCCAGCCCGCCATGAGGGTGTCCCCCCGTGGCCCGCCGCCCGCGGACGCCGCGACCTCCGCCACCACGGACTCCGTCAGCACATGCCCCGTGTTCCAGCCGACGACGTCCATGACATGGCGGGCCGACGAGTCCCGCCACACCAGGAGCGGGGGGCCCGCGCCCGCCGCCCGCAGCACCCGCCACCAGTCGTCGCCGAGCCGCTCCTCGCGCAGCCGGTGCAGCACCCGGGCGGTGCTGAGCCCCGCCGCGTCCCGCAGCCGCTCCGCCGTGGCCTCGGCTGCCTCCGTCCCCTCCGTGGGCCCGTCGGTTCCGCCGTCCCCACCTCTCCTACCGCCCTCGCCGCTCTCGCCGCCCGCTGACCGCCGCGCCGCGAGCGCCGCGTTGACCTCGTCGTCCAGCGGTCCGAGGGCGCAGGACATCGCCGCGAGGAGCCCCGCCAGGTCCTCGCCGGACACCATCGCCCTTTCCAGGCCCGCCAGTTGGGCATCCAGGACCCGCTCGGCCCGGGCCGCTGTGACGACGCCGGTGGACTCCACCGATATCCCCTCGGCGAGACAGGCCCCGGCGGCCTCCACCCCGGCGGGGGTCGCGGGCACCCCGATCAGCAGGTTGGGCCGGTCCACCGCCCCGTACAGGGCGCGGGCGGCGGAGACGAGGGCACGGGCGCCCCGGCCCGCGGGCATCGGCAGGCCGACCGACACCCAGCCGTCCCCGTGCCCGCCCCCGTCGTGCACCGCGCGCAGCACGTCGCACACGATGCGCACGGCACCGGCGGGCGTGCCCGCGGGCAGCGCGGCGCCCCGGAAGCCCTGGCGGACCGTGGCCGCGAGGGCGGCGGCGTCCGGGAGGGCGGGCCCGGGGCCGGACAGCCAGGGCGAGACGCCCTCGGCGGCCAGCTGCCCGAGGACCTCTGCGGCCCGAGCATCAGTCATGCGGGCGATGGTAGGCACCCGGGCGACGCCTTCCGACCTGCACCGGTCAAAGTCCGCCAAGTCCGCTGCGAGTTCGGCTGGTTGCGTGCGGCGTGAGCTTCTCCGGCGCGCTGGCGTGAGCTTCTCCGGCGCGCTGGGAGGGGCCCTGCCAGCGCGTCATCGCATCATCGCGTCAGCCCGTACGACCGTACGCCCCTAAGCCCCTGTGCGCGTCAGCCCACCGGCCCGCCGGCCCGTCAGCGGAAGTCCTCCTCCCGGTACTCCACCCCCTCCGACCCCCGAGCCGTCGCCTCCCGCAGCTCGATCCGCCGGATCTTCCCCGACACCGTCTTCGGCAGCGCCCCGAACTCGAGCCGCCGCACCCGCTTGTACGGGGCGAGCACCGACCGGGAGTGCTCGAAGAGCAACTTGGCGGTGTCCGGGCCCGGTTCGAAGCCCGCGGCCAGCACGACGTACGCCTTCGGGACCGCGAGCCGTACCGGGTCCGGGGCGGGCACCACCGCCGCCTCCGCCACCGCCTCGTGCTCCAGCAGCGCGCTCTCCAGCTCGAACGGCGAGATCTTGTAGTCCGACGCCTTGAACACGTCGTCCGCGCGGCCCACATAGGTGAGATGGCCGTCCGCGTCCCGCGCGCCGATGTCGCCGGTGCGGTAGTAGCCGCCCGCCATCGCCTGCGCCGTGCGCTCCGGGTCCCCGTGGTAGCCCGCCATCAGGCCCACCGGGTCCGCCGCCAGGTCCAGGGAGATCTCGCCCTCGTCCGCCCCCGGCGCCCCGGTCACCGGGTCGAGGAGCTCCACCCGGAAGCCCGGTGTGGGCCGCCCCATCGAGCCTGACTTCAGGTGCTGGCCGGGGGAGTTGGCGACCTGCACGGCCGTCTCCGTCTGCCCGAAGCCGTCGCGGATCGTCACCCCCCACGCCTCCCGCACCCGCGCGATGACCTCCGGGTTGAGCGGCTCGCCCGCCGCCACCACCTCGCGCGGCGGCACGGCGAGCTGCGTCAGGTCGGCCTGGATCAGCATCCGCCACACGGTCGGCGGCGCACAGAACGAGGTGACCCCGGCCCGGTCCATCTCCGCCATGAGGCGCCCCGCGTCGAAGCGCGTGTAGTTGTGGATGAAGACGGTCGCCTCCGCGTTCCACGGCGCGAACAGGTTCGACCAGGCGTGCTTGGCCCAGCCCGGCGAGGAGATGTTCAGGTGCACGTCGCCGGGCTTGAGGCCGATCCAGTACATGGTCGCCAAGTGGCCCACCGGATACGACACATGGGTGTGCTCGACCAGCTTCGGCAGCGACGTCGTGCCCGAGGTGAAGTACAGCATCAGCGCGTCGTCGGCCCGGGTCTCGCCCTCGGGCGTGAAGTCGACGGGAGCGGCACCGGACTCCTCGTACGCAATCCAGCCGCCGGAACCCCGGCCGCCCGACCCCGGACCGCCCGAACCCGCACCGCCAGAACCTCGACCGCCCGAACCCCGGCCGTCCGAACCCCAGCCGTCCGGACCTCGGCCGCCCCGCTCCCCGCCCACCACGATCCGCGTGTAGTCCCCGGGCACCTCCGCGAACTTCTCCGTGTCCTCGGCCCGCACCACCACGTGCCGGGCCCGCCCCCGGGCGATCCGGTCCCGCAGGTCCACCGGGCCGAGCAGCGGCGTCGCCGGGATGACGACGGCGCGCACCTTCATCGCGGCGAGCGCCACCTCCCACAGCTCCACCTGGTTGCCGAGCATCACCACGACCCGGTCCCCGGCCGAAACGCCCTGTGCCCGCAGCCAGTTGGCGACCTGGTCGGAGCGGCGCGCCAGCTCCTCGAACGACACCCGCAGCTCGTCGCCGTTCTCCTCCACGATGTGCAGCGCGGTCCGCCCGTTCCCGGCGGCGATGACGTCGAACCAGTCGAGGGCCCAGTTGAACCGCTCGGGCCGCGGCCACACGAAGCCCTCGTACGCGGTCTCGTAGTCCTCGCGATGGCGCAGCAGGAAGTCCCGCGCGGTGCGGAAGTCCCGGGTGGCGTCGGATGCCGTCATGTGCCCTCACCTCTGGGAAGCGGTCGTAACTGTGCCCCCATCCCAGCAGGACGGGGGCGGCCGCTCCAGGGCTGTGCGGGACTATGTCACCTGGCGCGCGCGAGCCCCGGGCGCGCTACGCCGTCACCAACGGGGTGTCGTCCCGCCACTTGATGATCTTGTCGAAGCTGATCACCGCACCACCGCGGCCCGGCTTGTTGCCGAGGTGGACGTGGTCGGAGAGCTCCTTGATCAGGTGCAGACCGCGGCCGTGCTCGGCGGTCTCGGCGGCCGGGGCCGGGACCGGGGCCGACAGCGCGGCCGTGCCCGGCGCGGGGCGGCGGGCCGGGAACCCCGGCCCCGAGTCGGCCACTTCGATGCGGCACGTGTCGCCGTCCAGATACGCGGTGACGCGGTACGCACCCACCGACTCGCCCCCCGGCACCGGAGCGCCGCCGTGCTCCACGGCATTGGCGCATGCCTCGCTGAGGGCGACGGACAGGTCGTACGAGACGTCCGGGTCGACGCCCGCGGTCTCCATGGTGCCGATCAGCAGACGACGGGCGAGCGGCACGCTCTCGACGTCCCGGCGCAGATGCAGGGACCACCAGATGCTCATGCTCGCGCCTCCCGGCTAGCGCGGCCCCCCGGCCGCGGCTCGACATACCGATACGTATTGCCCCGAGCAGCCGTACATAAGCGCCCAGTTGAAGTGATGCCGCCCATACGGCGGATGCACAGGGGCCTGGAATCGGTGTAGAAGACCCGGCACGCGGGCCCCGCACGCTGGGGGCGTGCGCTGCGGACCCGTGGGAGCCGTGCGCCACAGCCGTACGCCCCATGAGAAGGCAACGCGCCGGTCACGGATCCGGACGGGCTTCTCGACCTGCCGTATGGGACGGGTAAGGCCAGTGCAATGATGACCCGGCCATGTCTGCTACCCCCCACCAGCGCGCGGCCGGCGGAGTCGATCTCCGGCTGCTCAGGGCCACGGTGTTCGCCGCGGTCTGCGTCGTGCTGTCCGCCGGGGGACATGTGCTCGCTTCCTGCGCCGCCGTCCCGCTGTGGACGCTCGGCGCCGGGTTCCTCGCCGTCCTCGTCCTCGTGGTGCCGCTGACCGGCCGGGCCCGTTCGCTGCCCGGCATCGCCGCCGCGCTCGCCGCGGGACAGCTCGGTCTGCACGCCCTGTTCGGGCTCGGCCAGCACGGTGCCGCGATGGGCTCCGGCGCTGCGGGCCCGGGCGGTGACGCCTCCTCGCTCGTCGAGCGCGCCGCGCGCTTCGTGTGCGGGGCGGGCACCGCGACGATCAGCCCGGTCCAGGCCCAGCGGATCCTCGCGGGCGCGGGACTCGGCCCCGACGGCTCCGGCTCTGGCTCCGCGGCCGGAGCAGGCCCGGGGGCCATGGGCGGTCACGTCATGGGCCACGCGGGACAGCACGCCATGGGGTCCGGTTCGGCGGCGTCCTCGGCGGACGCAGCCATGGACGCGATGGGCACCATGCCCGGAATGTCGCTGCTGCCGTCCCTGCCGATGCTCCTGGCGCACGTCCTCGCGGCCGTCGCCGCCGGGTGGCTGCTGCGCCGGGGCGACCTCGCGCTGCTCCGCATCGTCCGGCTCTCGGCGCAGGGCGCCCAGGAGGTCGCCCAGGCGACGCTCGTACGGTCGTTGCGCGCCGCCTTCGCCCTGGTGCGCTCGCTGCGGGCGGGCCTGCCCGGCACGGTGGCACCCGGCGCGGTCCGCGCCGCCGCCCACGCCGGGCCCGACCTGCGTGGGCCCCGCACCACGGCGCTGAAGAACACGCTGATCAGGCGCGGCCCGCCGGCGGCGGACGCCTTCGCTCTCACCGCCTGACGCGACGCACTCCCCACCGGGACTCCCCGGACTCCCAGGGCTCCACGAACGGGGCTCCACGAATGGGACTCCAGGAACGGGACTCCAGGAAGAGGTGCGCTCGCGCCGCGCGCCCACGCGCGCCCGCGTCCTCGCGGGACGCCGCACCTTCCCTGTTCACCACTGCCCAAAGTGGAGTGTTTCTGCCATGAAGATGTCCCGTATCGCCGCCACGTCCGCCGTCGCCGCCGTCGCCATGCTCGGCCTCTCCGCCCCCGCCTTCGCGCACGTCAGCGTCTCGCCGGAGGGCGAGGCCGCCAAGGGCGGGTACGCGACCGTCAACTTCAAGGTGCCCAACGAGGACGACAAGGCGTCGACCACCAAGCTCGAGGTCTCCTTCCCCGCCGAGCACCCGCTCGCCTCGGTCATGACGCAGCCCGTCGCCGGCTGGGACGTGAAGGTCACCAAGTCCAAGCTCGACAAGCCCCTGGAGATGCACGGCGAGAAGATCGACGAGGCCGTCTCCAAGGTCACCTGGACCGCCGACGGCAAGGGCATCGAGCCGGGCACCTTCCAGAAGTTCCCGCTCTCCATCGGCGCCCTGCCCGAGAACGCCGACCAGCTCGTCTTCAAGGCCGTCCAGACGTACTCCAACAAGAACGTCGTCCGCTGGATCGAGCCGCAGCAGAAGGGCCAGGAGGAGCCCGAGCACCCGGCGCCCACCCTCGCGCTGACCGCCGCCTCCGAGGACCACCACGGCGGTGGCGCCGCGAAGTCCGGCGACGACGCCAAGTCCGGTGAGCACCAGGAGAAGGCCGCCTCCGACTCGGACTCCTCCTCCGACTCGACCGCCCGCATCCTCGGCGTCGTCGGCATCGTCGTCGGCGTGATCGGCGTGGCGTTCGGCGTGCTCGCGGGCCGTCGGCGTACCAACGGCTGAGTCACCTCGGGCCCCGCACCGGGGGCCGGGCAGGTCCGCGGGACAGGCCCCGAACCAGGCCCCCGGTGCGCCCCGGCCCCCTCACATCTGGGACATTTTCGTATGCGCAAGAAGAGCAAGCACCAGCTCCTCGCCGCCGCCCTGCTGGCCGCGGCCACCCTGACGCTGTCCGCCTGTGGCGGCGGCGGTGACAAGGGCAACTCGCCGATCGCGGACGTCTCCACGGAGGCGGGCTCGGACAAGGCCGCGACCGTGCTCGACAAGCCGTTCAAGAAGCCGGACATGGTCCTCACGGACACGCACGGCAAGAAGTACGACCTGCGCGAGCAGACCAAGGGCAAGCCGACGCTCCTGTACTTCGGCTACACCAACTGCCCGGACGTCTGCCCCCTGACGATGAGCAACATCGCCGTCGCCAAGAAGCAGCTCGCCACGAAGCTGCCGAAGTCCGAGCTCGACAAGCTCCAGGTCGTCTTCGTCACCACCGACCCCAAGCGCGACACCCCCGAGGTGCTCGGCAAGTGGCTCAAGGCCCAGGACCCGGAGTTCATCGGCCTCACCGGTGACTTCGCCACCATCCAGGCCAGCGCCCGCACGGTCGGCATCAGCATCGAGCCCTCGAAGGTCGAGAAGGGCAAGGACGGCAAGAAGGACAAGGTCGTCTCGATGCATGGCACCCAGGTCATCGCGTTCTCCCCGAAGAACGACGCCGGTTACGTGGTCTACAACGGCCAGGACACCCGCGTCGAGGAGTACGAGAAGGACCTCCCCAAGATCCTCAAGGGACAGAACCCGTGAAGCACCACCCCATGAAGCACCACCGCACGAAGCACGACCGCACGAAGCTCCATCGCAGGAACCGCCGCGCCCTCGCCTGCGGCGCCATAGCCCTGACGGGCGCGCTCGCCCTCACCGGCTGCTCGGACTCCGGCTCCGGTGCCAAGGACACGAAGACGAAGGCCGCCGAGAACGCCGGCGCGAAGCCGGCCATCAAGGTCAGCGGCGCCTTCATGCCCGCGCCCTCGATGCCGTCGATGGCCTCCGGCTTCTTCACCCTGAAGAACACCGGCGGCGCCGACAAGCTCACCTCGGTCACCAGCGACATCGCGGCCGCCGTGACGCTGCACAGCACCAAGAACAACGCGATGAAGGAGGAGAAGTCCTTCGACGTCCCGGCGGGCGGTGAGCTCGACTTCGCCCGCGGCGGCAACCACCTCATGTTCGAGAAGCTGAAGCACAAGCCGAAGCAGGGCGACAAGGTCGAGGTGACGCTGCACTTCCAGAAGTCGGACCCGATCACCGTCACGGTCCCGGTGAAGGAAGCCACGTACAACCCGAAGCCCCACCAGCACTGAGGGATTGACGTAGATGCAGACCATTGCTCCCCGCTTCGGAAGGTCCCGGTCCGGAGCACCCCGCTTCGCGGCGCCCGGCCTCGGCCGGCTGCTGTTGCTCGCCACCGTGCTCATCGGCGCCCTGTTCGCCACCGCGGCGCCCGCCTCGGCGCACGCCGCGCTGACCGGGAGCGACCCCAAGCAGGGAGCGGTGGTCGACAAGGCACCCGAGCGGGTGTCGCTCACCTTCTCCGAGAAGGTCGCCATGTCGGACGGGTCGGTGCGCGTGCTCGACCCGGCCGGCAAGCGCGCCGACACCGGCAGGACCAGTGACCTCGGCAACCACACCTACGGCGTGACGCTCAAGCCGGGCCTGCCCGACGGCACGTTCACCGTCGCCTACCAGGTCGTCTCCGCCGACAGCCACCCCGTCGCCGGAGCCTTCACCTTCTCCATCGGCGCCCCGTCGAAGACCAAGGCCGCCCTGCCCGACCAGGAGGTCGGCGGCGGACTCGTCGGCGCGCTCTACGACACCGCGCGCTACATCTCGTACGCCGGATTCGTCCTCGTCGTCGGCGGCGCCGCTTTCGTCCTCGCCTGCTGGCAGCGCGGCGCGGGCGCCCGGCCCGTACAGCGGCTCATCACCTCCGGCTGGATCGCGCTCACCGCCGCCACCCTCGCGCTGCTCCTGCTGCGCGCCCCCTACACCGGCTCCGGAAAGCTCGCGGACGCCTTCGACATGGGCGAGCTCGGCCAGGTCCTGCAGTCCAAGTCGGGCGCGGCCCTGGTCTCCCGGCTGCTGCTGCTAGCGGCGGCCGCCCTGTTCATCGCGGTGCTCTTCGGGGCGTACGTGAAGCGGGACGAAGAGAGCACCGCCACCGACCGGGAGGACTCCGACGAGGCCGCAGCGGCCGAGGCCGCGGCAGCCTCGGCAGCGTCGGCGGCGTCGGCGGCGTCCAAGAAGGACCTCACCTTCGGCCTCGCCATCGGCGGCACCGTCGTCGCCATCGGCCTCGCCGCGACCTGGGCGATGGCCGAGCACGCCTCGACCGGCATCCAGGCGGGGCTCGCGATGCCCGTGGACGTGCTGCACCTGCTGGCCGTCGCCGCCTGGCTCGGCGGCCTCGCCACCCTCCTCGTCGCGCTCTACCGCACCCCCGACATCGAGGCCGCCGCCGTCAGCCGCTTCTCCCGCCTCGCCTTCGGCAGCGTCATCGCCCTGGTCGCCACCGGGCTCTACCAGTCCTGGCGCCAGGTCGGCTCGTGGTCGGCGCTCACCGGCACGTCGTACGGGCAGCTGCTCCTCGTCAAGGTCGGCCTGGTTGTCGTCCTGGTCGGCATCGCGTGGATCTCGCGCCGCTGGACGGGCCGGATCCTGGGCTCGGCCGGGGGCATGGCGCCCGAGGCGGCGGCCGCGACGGTGGTCGAGCAGCGCATCCGCGCCGAGGAGCCGGTGACGGTACCGGCCGCCGCCGACAGCGAGGCCGACACGGGCCAGGGCACGGAGGGCGTCGGCCAGAGCACAGAGGGCACCGGCCAGAGCACGGAGGGCGTCGGCAAGGAGGGCACCGGCAAGCCCGCCGACACCCGGCGCGCCGCCCAACTCGCCCGCCAGCAGGCCGCCATGGCCACCGCCCGCGAGAAGCGCATCCGCGACGCCGACCCGCACCGCACGGGCCTGCGCCGCTCGGTCCTCGCCGAGGCGGGCGTCGCCGTCGTCCTGCTCGCCGTCACGACGATCCTCACCACCACGGAACCGGGCCGCACCGAGGAGGAGGCCGCGCAGTCGGGCGCCGCCGCCTCGGCCCCCAAGGAGGCGGGGCCCCTCACCCTCAAGATCCCCTTCGACACCGCCGGCACCGACGGCAAGGGCACCGTCCAGCTCGACCTGGACCCGGGCCGCACCGGCAGCAACGACCTGCACGTCTATGTGAAGCGCCCGAACGGCAGCGCCTTCGACATCCCCGAGGTCAAGGTCTCCTTCACCCTCAAGGAGAAGGACGTCGGCCCGCTGCCCGTCTCGCCCGACCACATCACCACGGGACACTGGAGCGCGAGCGGCGTGCAGATCCCGATGGCGGGCAAGTGGAAGATCGCGGTGACCGTGCGCACCTCCGACATCGACCAAGTGACCGTGAACAAGTACGCGCAGATCGGCTGAACCACCATGGCGGACAACGGGACGGGACGAGCGGGCAGCGGGACGGGACACCCCGAGACGGTCTCCCGGACGGACTCCCCGGCCACCGACACGGCCACCGACACGGCCAACTCCCGGACGGGCCACACCATTTCGCGGCGGCGTCTGCTCGGCACCGCAGGTGCGACCGGCCTCGCCCTCGGCGCGGCCGGCGGTGCCGTCGGCTACGCAGCGGCGCCCTCGGACCCCGCCAACGCCAAGGGCTCCCACGCCCCGCTGACCTCGCTCGGCGCCGACACCGTCATGTTTCACGGGAAACATCAGCCCGGCATCACCACCCCGATGCAGGCCAACGGTCACCTGATCGCCTTCGATCTGGCGGCGGGCGCGGGCCGCAAGGAGGCAGCGGCCCTGCTGCGCCGCTGGTCCTCGACTGCCGCCCGCCTCATGTCCGGTGAGGCGGTCAGCGGCGACACGGACGTCGCCCGGGACGCGGGCCCGTCGTCCCTCACCGTCACCTTCGGCTTCGGCCACAGCTTCTTCGCCCGCACCGGCCTGGAGAAGCAGCGCCCCGTCGCCCTCGACCCGCTGCCCGACTTCTCCTCCGACCACCTCGACAAGGCACGCAGCAACGGCGACCTGTGGGTCCAGATCGGCGCCAACGACTCCCTCGTCGCCTTCCACGCCCTGCGCACCCTCCAGCAGGACGCGGGCAAGGCGGCGAGGATCCGCTGGCAGATGAGCGGCTTCAACCGCTCCCCCGGCGCCACCGCCCGCCCCATGACCACCCGCAACCTCATGGGCCAGATCGACGGCACCAACAACCCGAAGCCCGCCGACAAGGACTTCGACCAGCGCATCTTCGTCCCGGCGAAGAGCGACCCGGCCTGGATGGCGGGCGGCTCCTACGCCGTCGTACGCCGCATCCGCATGCTCCTCGACGACTGGGAGAAGCTCGCCCCGCGCGACCAGGAGAACGTCATCGGCCGCCACAAGTCCGACGGCTCCCCGCTGACCGGCGGCACCGAGACGACCGAGCCGAACCTGCAGAAGGCCGCCAAGAACGGCGAGTACGTCATCTCCCTCAACGCCCACGCCCGCATCACCCGGCCCGACCAGAACGGCGGCGCCGCGATGCTGCGCCGCCCCTTCTCCTTCCACGACGGCTTCGACGCCCACGGAACGCCGGACGCGGGCCTGCTCTTCATCTGCTGGCAGGCCGACCCGCTGCGCGGCTTCGTCCCGGTGCAGCGCAAGCTCGACCGGGGCGACGCCCTCTCGGAGTTCATCCGCCACGAGTCGAGCGGCCTCTTCGCGGTGCCGGGCGGCGCGGCCGAGGGCGGGTACGTGGGCCAGGCGCTCCTGGAGGGCTAGGACCTGTCCTGTGGATCAGGCCCCGGGCGCTCCCCGGGACCGGAGATCCGAGCGCTCCTCGGGACCGGAGACCCGGGGCCCGGCGGGCTCATCGGGCCCCGGGTCGCTCTCTGAGACGCGTGAGCCGGGCCACGTCCGGCCCATTAGGGTGACCGTATGTCGGCGACGCGCTACACCTATCTCGGCCCCGAAGGCACCTTCACCGAGGCCGCTCTCCGCACGCTCCCCGAGGCCGCCACCCGGGAGCTCGTCCCCATGGTGTCCGTGTCGGCCGCGCTCGACGCGGTACGGGGCGGCGAGGCCGCGGGCGCGCTCGTGCCGATCGAGAACTCGGTCGAGGGCGGCATCACCACGACCCTCGACGAGCTCATCGCGGGCGAGCCGCTGATGATCTACCGCGAGGTGCTCCTGACCATCACCTTCGCGCTCCTGGTCAGGCCGGGCACGAAGCTCGCCGACATCAAGACGGTCACCGCACACCCGGCGGCCCAGCCCCAGGTCCGCAACTGGCTCGCCAAGAACCTCCCGGACGCCGTGTGGGAGTCGTCCGCGTCCAATGCCGACGGCGCGCGTCTCGTGCAGGAGGGCCGTTTCGACGCGGCGTTCGCGGGCGAGTTCGCGGCGGCGACGTACGGCCTCGAACCCCTGGTCACGGAGATCCACGACGCGGAGAACGCACAGACCCGCTTCATCCTGGTGGGCCGCCCCGCGAGGCCCGCCGCCCCGACCGGGGCGGACAAGACCTCGGTGGTCATCTGGCAGGCCGACGACCACCCGGGCGGACTGCTCCAGCTCCTCCAGGAGTTCGCGGTGCGCGGGGTCAACCTGATGCTGCTCCAGTCCCGGCCCACCGGCGAGGGCATCGGCAACTACTGCTTCGCCATCGACGCCGAGGGCCATGTCGCCGACCGGCGCGTGGGGGAGGCCCTGATGGGGCTCAAGCGGATCTGCCCCCAGGTGCGCTTCCTGGGCTCGTACCCGCGTGCGGGCGTCAGCCCCGCCGACGTACGGGAGCCGCGGACCGGGACCTCCGACACCGAGTTCCTGGCCGCCTCGGACTGGCTGATGCGCTGCCAGGACGGCCGGTTCTAGCTGCCAGAACGGCCGGTTCTAACGGCCGGTTCTCGCCGTTTGAGCGCCGCCGCGGCGGGGCCGACCACCATTCCTACCTGCAGATTTGCGTCATCCACAGAAGTTATCCACAGGTCCCCAACTCGACCTGGGGACAAGTCGACAACGAACCACGACATGGTCGACAAATCGGCCTACAGGCCCCAAGTCCATCCACAGCCCCGCACGTCACCCGTCGTCCACCCTTTTCCATTGATCAACTCTTTGGAGCGAAGCATTTCCACTCGAAAGTGGGTGTGCGGGTGGTTTGACCCGGGAATCCTCAGCCGGGCATGCGGCTTTCGGAACGATCTCTTCCGGCATCCACAGATCTTTCGCACACCCTGTGGATAACTCATCCGCCACCCACATTCCTGTGGACAACCGCGGGTCCGGAGAGCCTCAAGTCCCGTTCCCCACAAGGAGATCCAGTCAATCCCGCACCCCGCGATCTGCCCCATTTCGGGGAAAGAGTTCCTTTTCCCTTGACGGGATCCACCGTCGAGAAACGGCCGGGGGAGGGCGCAGCGCAGCCAAGGCGAAGCGCGACGAAGAGAGCGGCGGGAAGGATCAAGAAGTGCCGGGAAGGGGCGGCGGGAGATTAAGGAGAGATAAGGGAGGGATAGCGGAAGAGACGGGATCGAGGGCCTATTCCAACCCCTCAAAACGGACAAAGCACCACACAATGCAATATCGAGTCGTGGGCCGGAACCGCACACCGGTAGCCTGGTGGGGTGATTGACCTTCGCCTGCTTCGTGAGGACCCCGACCGTGTGCGCGCCTCTCAGCGCGCCCGTGGAGAGGACGTCGCGCTCGTCGACGCCCTGCTCTCCGCCGACGAGCGACGCAGGTCGTCCGGGGTCCGGTTCGACGAGCTGCGCTCCGAGCAGAAGGCGCTCGGCAAGCTCATCCCCAAGGCTTCCGGAGACGAGAAGGCCGAGCTCCTGAAGAAGGCGGGCGAACTCTCCGCCGCGGTCAAGGCCGCCGACGCCGCGCAGGACGAGGCCGACGAGGAGACCAAGCGCCTCCTCCTCCAGCTCGGCAACATCGTCCATGAGGACGTCCCGGTCGGCGGCGAGGAGGACTTCGTCGTCCTCGACACGATCGGCACCCCGCGCGACTTCGCCGCCGAGGGCTTCACGCCCAAGGACCACCTGGAGCTCGGCGAGGCGCTCGGCGCCATCGACATGGAGCGCGGCGCGAAGGTCTCGGGCTCGCGCTTCTACTACCTGACGGGCGTCGGCGCCCTGCTCGAGCTGGCGCTGGTCAACGCGGCCATCGCGCGCGCCACCGAGGCCGGGTTCACGCCGATGCTGACGCCGGCCCTGGTCCGCCCGCGCGCCATGGAGGGCACCGGCTTCCTCGGCCAGGCCGCTGAGAACGTGTACCACCTGGAGAAGGACGACTACTACCTGGTCGGCACCTCCGAGGTCCCGCTCGCCGCGTACCACATGGACGAGATCATCGACGCCGACAAGCTCCCCCTGCGGTACGCGGGCTTCTCGCCCTGCTTCCGCCGCGAGGCGGGCACGTACGGCAAGGACACCCGCGGCATCTTCCGGGTCCACCAGTTCGACAAGGTCGAGATGTTCTCGTACGTCGACCCGGCCGACGCGGAGAACGAGCACAGGCGCCTCCTGGAATGGGAGAAGGAGTGGCTCACCGCCCTCGGCCTCCCCTTCCAGGTCATCGACGTGGCGACGGGCGACCTCGGTTCCTCGGCCTCCCGCAAGTACGACTGCGAGGCGTGGATCCCCACCCAGGGCAAGTACCGCGAGCTCACCTCGGCGTCGAACTGCGACGGCTTCCAGGCCCGCCGCCTCTCGGTCCGTATGCGCGACGGCAAGAAGGTGCAGCCGCTCGCCACGCTGAACGGCACGCTGTGCGCCGTCCCGCGCACGATCGTGGCCATCCTGGAGAACCACCAGCTGGCCGACGGCTCGGTGCGCGTGCCCGAGGTCCTGCGCCCGTACCTCGGCGGACGAGAGATCCTGGAGCCCATCGCCAAGTGAGCCACCCTGCTCCTGTCACCCCCGCCCTCCCGTACAAGCTGGTCGCCACCGACCTCGACGGGACGCTGCTGCGCTCGGACGACACGGTCTCGGCGCGCACGCGCGAGGCGCTCACCGCGGTCACCGCGGCGGGCGCCGCGCACATCATCGTGACCGGCCGCGCGGTGCCCTGGACCCGGCACATCCTCGACGACCTCGGCTACGAGGGCCTCGCGGTGTGCGGCCAGGGCGCGCAGGTCTACCACGCGGGCGAGCACCGCCTGCTGACCTCGGTGACCCTGGACCGTCAGCTCGCGGGCCTGGCCCTCTCCAAGATCGAGGCCGAGATCGGCCCGCTGGCGCTCGCCGCGAGCCGCGACGGCATCGACGGCGAGGTCCTGGTGGGCCCGGGCTACCGCGTCCAGGAGGGCCCGCTGCCCGCGACGCCCCTGACGGACGTCTCCGAGCTCTGGGCGGCCCCGCTCAACAAGGTGTACGTCCAGCATCCGGGGCTCAGCGACGACGCCCTGGCCGCGGTGGCCAAGGAGGTCGCGGGCGACCTCGTCGGCGTCACGATGGCGGGCGAGGGCATCGTCGAGATCCTCCCCCTCGGCCTCTCCAAGGCCACGGGCCTCTCGCTGGCGGCCCGCCGCCTGGGCGCGAAGGCGTCAGAGACCATCGCCTTCGGCGACATGCCGAACGACATCCCCATGTTCGCCTGGGCCGCCCACGGCGTGGCCATGTCCAACGCCCACGAGGACCTCAAGTCGGTGGCGGACGAGGTGACGGCGTCGAACGAGGAGGACGGCATCGCGGTGGTCCTGGAGCGCTTCCTGGCGAGCTAGCGGGCCGGCCCCCGCCCTTGCGGGGCAGTCGTGCCGCAGGGCGGCACGGGCGGGCGCAGGACACCCCGTCGCCGGGCAGGCGAACCTCCACACACACCACGACAAGGCCGGCAGCAGTAAAGCCACAACACAGGGCGCCCTGAAGATTTTCAGGGCGCCCTGCGACGTTGGGTGGGCGGCCCACGCACCAACCGTGCGCGCTCGAAGCGGCCGCCCCGGGCAACTCCCCCGTGGGCGGGGCTCGACGGAGTCAGTGACTCTCCGGAGCCTGCCGCGGGTTGCCCTGCCGGGAGCTCGACGAACTGCCGATGAACATGCCGAGCTCCTCTCCCCGTAGATGGCGCCCCTCCGGCGCGCTGACACAACTACTGTGCCCCGCCCACCAGTTGGCCGCCACCGAATTATTCGGAGCCCGACGCCGTACGGACGTACCCGAGCCGTACGGACTCACCCGGCGCCCCATGACCTACCGGCGCCGCCACCCACGCCGCCGCACCCGGCTGAAGAACCACCCCGCGGGCGGCTCGTCCGACCGCCACGGCTGTGGATCGGGCGCTCCCTCCGCCTGCCACCGGGCACTCAGCATCCGCGCGCGGGCGGACGGCTCGGCGGCCTCCGCGGACCGTACGAAACTCTCGTCCAGGACGACGTCGTCCCACTCCCCGGGACCACCGGAGCCACCTGGGCTGTCCGGGCCACCGGGGCTCTCTCCCTGCTGCGATGCCACACCGACACCTCCTTGCCACTGCACCCCCTCCTTCCAGTGTCCACACCGGAGGGTGAAGCCCCCGTCAAGGCCGGGCGCGGCCCCTCTCACTCCTCCCCTGCGAGCGTCAGCGTCCGCAGCTTCCGCCCCGCGTACCAGGTGGCGAGCACCGTGACGGCGACCAGCAGCACCGTCGCCGCGGGCAGCCCCACGTCCGAGGAGACCAGGTCGCCGTGGGCGACCTTCTGGGCCACGGCGAGCGACCACTGCTGCACGCTGAGCGTCTTCGCCCCGGAGACCAGGGAGCCGAAGAGGGCCTCCCACACGAGGGCGTACACGAGGCCGAAGACCACCGCGTGCCGGGTGATCGTGCCGAGGAGCAGGAAGACCGCGGCGTACGCGATGGAGGCGACCAGGGCGGCGATCGTGTAGGCGACGGCGATCTGCTGCCCGTTCCCGTTCAGGATCAGGCCCGCGATGAGCGTGGGGACCGCGGAGAAGGCCATGGTCACGCCGATCGCGACGATCAGCTTGGTGAAGATGATCGTCGGCCGCTTCACCGGCTTCGACAGGAGGTAGACCACGGAGCCGTCGTCGATCTCGGGTCCGATCGCGCCCGTCCCCGCGATGACGCCGATGATCGGCACCATCGTGGCGAGCGCGAAGCCCTGGAGGAGGTCCTTGGCGACCTGGTCGTCGGCGCCGCTGAACGAGCGGACCGCCGCGGCGATCACGATCAGCAGGACGGGCAGGGCGAGCAGGATCAGTGCCCGGCGGCGGCCGAGCAGGGCCCGGTAGGTGAGCCGGGCGACAGTGGGGTCGTACATGAGACTCCAGGGCTCCCTTCAGGCCGCGACGAGGTAGGAGAAGACCGATTCCAGGGACTCGTCCGAGGGCGAGACCGTGAGGAGCCGGATGTCGTGTTCGCGGGCGAGGCGTGGCAACAGGGCGGTGAAGCGGCCGAAGTCGACGGCCTGGATGCGCAACGCGCCTTCCTTGAGGTCGACTTCGATCCCGGCCGTCGACGGATCGGCGATCAGCGCGGCCGCGAGGGCGCGGTCGTCGCTGGAGCGCACCAGGTAGCGGTGCGGCCGGTCGGTCATCAGGCGGCGGATCCGGCGGAAGTCGCCGCTGGCCGCGTGCCGCCCGGCGACGATCACCTCGATGTGCGAGGCGAGTTGCTCGACCTCTTCGAGGATGTGCGAGGAGAACAGGACGGTGCGGCCCGCGTCCCCCATGTCGCGCAGGAGGTCCATCAGCTGCATGCGCTGGCGCGGGTCCATGCCGTTGAACGGCTCGTCGAGCAGCAGCACCGAGGGGTCGTGGACCAGCGCGGAGGCCATCTTCACGCGCTGGCGCATGCCCTTGGAGTACGTGGAGATCTTGCGGTCCTGGGCGTACTCCATCTCGACCGTGGCGAGGGCCTTCTGGGCGGCCCGCTCGTCCAGGCCGTGCAACTCGGCGTTGGCGACGACGAATTCGCGGCCCGTGAGGAAGTCGTACATCGCCTCGCGCTCGGGGACGATGCCGATCTCCTTGTAGATCTGTTCGTTGCGCCAGATCGGCTGGGCGTCCAGCGTCACCGAGCCGTTCGAGGGGGCGAGGAAGCCGCCCATCATGTTGATGAGGGTGGACTTCCCCGCGCCGTTCGGCCCGAGGAGGCCGGTGACGCCGGGGCCGACGTTCATGGTGATGTCGTTGACCGCCACCACGTTGCCGAACCAGCGCGAGACGTGGTCGATGTTGATGCTTGTCACAGTCCGACCTTCCGGTAGCGGCGCATCAGGAGGCCGTAGCAGCCCGCGATGAGTCCGAGAACGACGAGCAGATAGACCACTCCTTGTGCGGAGGAGGGTCCTTCGGCTCCGGGGAAGGCGGAGGTCGCGCCGAGGAAGGCGGACTGCACGCCGTCGATGAGCGTGATCGGCGAGAAGAGACCGATCCAGGCGACCGCGTCCGAATTCCCCTGGACGTCCGCGATCGACTGGACCGTGGACACCGCCCCGTACGAGATGGTCAGGACGGCGATGACCGCGGCGATGCCGAAGCCGCGCCGCGGCGTGACCGCGGAGACCACCAGCGAGATGCCCGCGAAGAGCAGCGAGAGCAGCGCCACGGAGACGAGGCCCTGGCCGAAGCCCTTGGTCTGGTCGGCGAAGTCGAGCTTGGCGAGCAGCGCGCCCACGTAGAGGACGACCAGGGGCGCGGCGGTGAGGAGGAAGAGGGCCGAGGCCATCGCGGCGAACTTCGCCACCACGTAGTCGACGCGCTCGATGGGGCGCGAGAAGTAGAGGGGGATCGTCTTGAACCGCAGGTCGCGGGAGACGGCCTGGGGCGCCTGCGAGGCCACGTAGAGGCCGATCACGGCCTGGAGGAGGATCGCGTAGCGCGTGTAGGCGACGGGCATGTCGTTCGCCTTCGTGGCGACGGCGACCGCGACGATGATCAGCGCCGGGACGCACATCACGGCGAAGAGCAGCATCGGCAGCACCTTCGACTTGGCCGCACGGCCGAGGCCGTAGGAGCCGCGCAGGCTCTGCGAGAAGAGCGAGCGGCGGGCGTAGGCGCGGCCGAGGCGCGGGCCGTCGTAGTGGCGGTAGCCGATGTTGTGGATCTGGGTGGACTCAGCGCTCATCGCGGCGGCCTCCTGTCTGTTCGAGGACCGCTTCGCTCCGGTCCTTGAAGACCTCCGCGATGTGGTGCCTGCGCTGCTCCATGCGTACGAGTCCCAGGCCGAGGTCGGCGACGAGGTCGCGCACGAGGTCGTAGGTCTCCTCGCTCTCGGCCTCCAGGAGCACCGTGTGGCCGGCGCCGGGCAGGCCGCGGCCGTCGTCGTGGGTGGCGACGCCGCGGTCCTTCAGGGCCCGGCGCAACGCGCTTGTCCCGTCCGGGTGTTCGTCCGTGTCCGTGACCTCGACGGCGAGCGTCGTGGTGGTCTGGGTGAAGTCCGTGGTGGAACTGGAGCGCAGCAGCTTGCCGCCGTCGATGACGACGACGTGGTCGCAGGTGCGCTCGAGTTCGCCCAGGAGGTGCGAGGTGACAAGGACCGAGATGCCGAAGTCGGTGTGGACGCGGCGGATCAGGCCGAGCATCTCGTCCCTGCCGACCGGGTCCAGGCCGTTGGTCGGCTCGTCGAGGAAGACCAACTGCGGGTCGTGGACGAGCGCTTGGGCGAGCTTCACGCGCTGCTTCATGCCCGTCGAGTAGCCGCCGATGGGGCGGTAGCGCTCCTCGTAGAGCCCGACGTGCCGCAGGGTGTCCGCGGTGCGCTCGCGGGCCGCGGACGGCGGCAGGCCCGACATGCGCGCCATGTGGACGACGAACTCGGTGGCCGAGACGTCCGGCGGCAGGCAGTCGTGCTCCGGCATGTAGCCGACGCGCTCGCGGATCTCACCGCCGCTGGTGGCGACGTCCAGGCCGAGCACGGCGGCGCGGCCCTCCGTGGCGGGCGACAGACCCAGGAGGATCTTGATCAGGGTGGACTTGCCGGCTCCGTTGGCTCCGACGAGTCCGGTCACACCGGGCCCGATATCCATGGAGAGCCGGTCAAGCGCGGTCACCTTCGGGAACCGCTTGCTCAGGCTTTCGGTCGCGATCACAGTCACGTCTTCGACGGTAGTGGCGCGGGCCACACGGGTCGTCAGACCACGGGCTCTACCTTGTCTCACTCTGGAGTATTACGGGCCCGTAGGGGTCGTCCGGAAGTCGCCCCCGAGGTAGCCGAAAGTTCGGCGCCCCGGGTGTCCGGGGCGCCGAGGTCCTGCCGGGGGTGGGTCAGCGGGTGGCCGAGGCCGAGCCGCCGGCCTTGGTGCCGCCCGCCGACGCACTGCCGAGGGCCTTGGTCTTCGAGGCGAGGTCGTTGTCCGTCTTGAGCTTGCCCGCAGCCTTGGTGACCGCGTCCGCGATCACCTTGAGGTTGATGTTGTCGAGCGGGTTCTTGACCTCGTTCTTGGAGACCGTGCTGCTGTCCACCAGGTTCTCGTCGTTCGGCGACGGGGCGGCCATGGCGGGGGAGGCAGCTCCCAGAGCCATCGCGACACCGACGACGCCCGCAGCAGCCTTGGCGATCTTCACGTTCGTATCCCTTCTCGGCAGAACGCTCTTTGGGGCACGACGGTCGTGCCACGGAAGTGCAGTTGACGCCCGCGGCGCCCTGCCGCCTTCCGTAACGCGGACCTCTCCGGGCAGGTACCGAGCATTCACCGCTTCAGCGCAGCGCCCCGCGTGCACGCCCTCGCGCCCCCGACCTTTCCCGGAGGGCCGTGCAGACCTATTGACGTAGCCGCTGAGCATTGTCACATTCATCAGTGTCAATTAGGTCTGCGCCCGCGCAGCGGGCTCGTTGAGGGGCGGGGGCCGGGAGACGGGTGGGAGAGCGCGTACGGCGATGGGCCGGACACGCGACGGACGCGGGACGGGCGCAGGACGGGCACAGGCATCCGGACACGGGACGGACGGTGGCATGACCTCAGCAGTGACAGGCGAACTCTCCGCGGAACTGCGGGGGTTCAGGGAAGTGCAGACCCTCGCGTATCAATGCGCGGAGGCGGTCGCGGCGCAGCTCAAGCCGGGCGTGACGGAGCGCGAGGCGGCGCGGATGCAGCGCGCGTGGCTGCGCGAGCGCGGTGTGCAGGACTGGTTCCACCTGCCCTTCGCCTGGTTCGGGGACCGCACGGCGTTCGTGAACTTCCGGATACCGCTGCAGTTCTTCCCCACCAACCGCAGGCTGGAGCCGGGGATGCCCTTCATCCTCGACATGGCCCCGGTCTACAAGGGCTACACGGCCGACATCGGCTACTCCGGCTGCCTCGGCCTCAACCCCGTGCACGACAAGCTGCTCGCCGACCTGGAGGCACACCGCGAGCTGATCCTTCGCGAGGTGCGCGAGCGCCGCCCGCTGCGCGAGATCTACGAGTCCGTGGACCGGCTCATGGTCCGCCAGGGCTATGCGAACCGCCACCGCGCGTACCCCTTCGGCGTGATCGCGCACAAGGTCGACCGGGTCAAGGAGCGCCGGGTGAATCCGAACCTGTTCGGGTTCGGCACCCAGTCCCTGAAGGGCCTGGCGAGCGACGCGATCCACGGCCACCGGGACGGCTGGTCGCCGCTGTGGTCCCCGTACAAATTCTCCGACCACCCGCCCCGCAAGGGGCTCTGGGCGGTCGAGCCGCACCTCGGATTCCGGGGTACGGGCGCGAAGTTCGAGGAGATCCTGGTCGTCACCGACTCCAAGGACCCCGAAGAGAGCGCGTTCTGGCTGGACGACGACCTGCCGCACGTGCGGCGCTGGGCTGAGGAGAGGGCGGCCGCATGACGAGCGGGGGCAGCAAGGAGCTGGGCACGGTGAACGGCCTTCGGGGCGCCCGCGAGCGCTGGGTGCGCACGGGCGGGGTGGAGCTGTGCGTGGCCGAGCTCGGCGACAGCGACCGGCCCACGGTGGTCCTGGTGCACGGCTATCCGGACTCGAAGGAGGTCTGGTCCGAGGTGGCGGCCCGCCTGGCCGACCGCTTCCACGTGGTGCTCTACGACGTCCGCGGCTGCGGCCGGTCGACGGCACCCACCCCGCTGCGCGGCGGCTTCACCCTGGAGAAGCTGACCGACGACTTCGTGGCGGTCATCGACGCGGTCAGCCCGGACCACCCGGTGCATGTGGTGGGGCACGACTGGGGCTCGGTGCAGTCCTGGGAGTTCGTCACGGTCAAGCGCACGGAGGGCCGGATCGCGTCCTTCACCTCGATGTCGGGCCCCTCGCTCGACCACTTCGGGCACTGGATCAAGAAGCGCATGACCCGCCCGACCCCGCGCAAGGTCGGCCAACTCCTCGGCCAGGGCGCCAAGTCCTGGTACGTGTACATGCTGCACACCCCCGTGCTCCCCGAACTCGCCTGGCGCGGCCCGCTCGGCAAGCGCTGGCCAAAGATCCTGGAGCGCGTGGAGAAGGTCCCCGGCGGCGACTACCCGACGTCGTCGCTGCCCTCGGACGCCGCACACGGCGCCTGGCTCTACCGGGACAACGTCCGCGCACGCCTGCGCAGGCCCCGCCCCGACGCCTACGCCCACACGCCCGTGCAGCTCGTCCTGCCCCTCGGCGACATCTTCCTGTCCCCCCAGCTCTACGACGAACTGGAGCTGTGGGCACCCCAGTTGGTCCGCCGCACCCTCCCGGCCAAGCACTGGGTCCCGCGCACCCGCCCGGACCAACTGGCCGCGTGGATCACGGAATTCGTCACGACCAACGAGGACGGCATGCCCACGAACGACAGCGTCCCCTCCGGCAAGCACGCCGACCGCTTCGCCGGCCAGCTCGTGCTGGTCACGGGCGCGGGCAGCGGGATCGGGCGGGCCACGGCCTTCGCGTTCGCCGAGGCGGGCGCGCGCGTCGTCGCCGTCGACCGGGACGCGGAAGGGGCGGCCCGGACGGCGGAGATGTCCCGCCTCATCGGCGCCCCCGAAGCCTGGGGTGAGACCGTGGACGTCACGGACGAGCAGGCCATGGAGAAGCTCGCCGAGAAGGTCGCCACGGAGTACGGCATCGTGGACGTCCTGGTGAACAACGCGGGGATCGGCCTCTCCGGCGCCTTCCTCGACACCACCGCCGAGGACTGGAAGAAGGTCCTCGACGTGAACCTGTGGGGCGTCATCCACGGCTGCCGCCTCTTCGGCAAGCAGATGGCGGAGCGCGGCCAGGGCGGCCACATCGTCAACACCGCGTCGGCGGCGGCCTATCAGCCCTCGAAGGCGCTGCCCGCGTACAGCACCTCCAAGGCGGCGGTCCTGATGCTCAGCGAGTGCCTGCGCGCGGAGCTCGCGGGCCAGGGCATCGGCGTCTCCGCGATCTGCCCGGGCTTCGTGAACACGAACATCACGGCGACCTCCCGCTTCGTCGGTGTCGACGCCTCCGAGGAGAAGCGCCGCCAGAAGAAGTCCAGCCGCCTCTACGGCCTGCGCAACTACCCGCCGGAGAAGGTCGCGGACGCGGTCCTGCGCGCCGTCGTGAAGAACCAGGCGGTGGTCCCCGTCACCCCCGAGGCCCGCGGCGCCCACCTCATGTCCCGCTTCACCCCCAAGGCCCTGCGTGCGATAGCCCGATTGGAGCCACCGCTGTGAGCACGGAGAACCCAGCCGACTCGGCGAACTCGGAGACGGCGGACCACTACGCGATCGTGCCGCGCCGCGTCTCGTTCGACTGGGACGAGACGCCGCTGCACTGGATCCCGGACGAGCCCACCGCCACCCATGTCATCAACGTCCTGCATCTGCTCCTTCCCGCCGGCGAGCGCTGGTTCGTGAAGGTCTTCAAGGAGGGCCTGCCGCTGGTCACCGACCCGGTGCTCCTCAAGGACGTAAAGGGCTTCATGGGCCAGGAGGCCACGCACAGCGTGCAACACGCTCACGTCCTGGACCACTTGGCGGCACAGCACCTGGAGACGGCCGACTTCACCAAGTACGTCGACTTCCTCTTCGAGAAACTCCTCGGCGAGAAGCCCCCGTTGGGCGCCCCCGTCGCGGCACAGGAGTGGCTGCGCTTCCGCCTCTCGGTGATCGCCGCGATCGAGCAGTTCACGGCGGTCCTGGGCAACTGGGTGCTGCACGCCGAGGGCCTCGACCGCGCCGGCTCGGACCCGGTCATGCTGGACCTGCTGCGCTGGCACGGCGCGGAGGAGGTCGAGCACCGCTCGGTCGCCTTCGACATGTACCAGCACTGCGGCGGCGAGGGCCTGTCCCGCTACGCCCGCCGCATCGCAGGCATGGCGGTCACCGCACCGGTGATGCTCTACCTCTGGCTCTGGGGCACGGCCTATCTGATGCGCCACGACCCCCAGCTCGCCGGCCGGCTGCGCTACTCGCTCCCGGCCCACAACAGGGCGGTCAGGAAGGGCCTGCTGCCCACCTGGCGGGAGCTGGGCACGGCCATACCCCGCTATCTGCGGCGGTCGTACCATCCCTCGCAGGAGGGCTCGCTGCGCAAGGCCGTCACGTACCTGGCCGAGTCCCCCGCGGCCCGGGCGGCGGCCGCGGCGGTCGGCCGGGCGGCGATCGCCTAGCTCCTTCTCCAGCACGGGGTGTCAGGAAGGGCAGAAGCACGTGGACGAACAGGGGCGGCCGGAGCCGCGGGGCGAACTGCGGGTGGAGTACCGCATCGAGGACCTGGCCCACCACAGCGGCGCCACGGTCCGCACGATCCGGGCCTACCAGGACCGCGGCCTGCTCCCCCGGCCCGAGCGACGCGGCCGGTCCAATGTGTACGGGGACACACACCTGGCCCGACTGCGCCAGATCGCGGACCTGCTGGACCGCGGCTACACCCTGGCCTCCATCAAGGAGCTCCTCGAGGCGTGGGACGCGGGCCGGGGCCTCGGCGGCGTCCTCGGCCTGGTCGCGGAAGTCGACGGCCCGTGGACGGACGAGAAGGCCGACCGGATCACCCGCGCGGAGCTCGACGCGGCCTTCGGCGGCAGCCCGGACGACGTGGCGGTGGCGGACGCGGTGGCCCTCGGCGTCCTGGAACCGCTGCCGGGCCGGGACGACGAGTTCCTGGTACCGAGCCCTCAAGAACTCGCCGTGGCCGCGGAGTTGCACGCGGCGGGCGTTCCGCTCTCTGCAATCTCCGGCCATTTGCGCGAGTTGAGGGGACAGGTGGAGCACATCGCGGCCCGTTTCCTTGAGTTCACGACCGAACATGTCTTCGCCCGCTACCTCGGCCCGCAACCACCGACGGACGCCGAAGCGACCGAAGCGGCCTCCCTCGTCCGCAGGCTGCGCCCTCTCGCCCAGCAGACCGTCGACGCCGAACTCGCCCGCGCCATGCGCCTGTTCGCCACCCGCCACCTCCGCCGCCACCTCGACGCGGACCACCCTTCCCAGGACACCCACGAGGCCCAGTCCGTGACTCTCCCGTCCCCCACAATCCGCGCCGTGGAGGCCCTGGTTGGCCAGGAGAACGCCGCAGCATTCATCACGGCGGCCACGGAACGCGAGGTCCAGGCCCGCACATTGGACTCTCTCACCACAACTCGCCGGGATCCCGACATAGTTCACCAAACCCCCTGAATCGCCTGTGAGTTGTCCACAGAATCGCCAATTCCCCTGTGGATAACCGCACTTACTTGTGGACCAAACCTGTGGACCGGAATTCACCGGTGAAAAGTCGATGGCTTCCGGACGGCCAAAAACCGAGTGCGAGAGAAACAAGCCACCGGGCACTCTGAGTCGATGGACAAGGAACGACGAGAAGCAGCGGAAGACGCAGAAGGAGGGACGGAAGGAGCGCAAACCGGGCGGGAAACTGGGCCGGACGAGTGGTTGGACGAGGGGCTCGCGACCGACCGCAGCACGGCGCCCGACGAGCGGCGCACGGTGAAGATCTCCAAGTACCTCTCGAAACACCTCCGCCACCAGCCCGAACGCATCGGCCTCCACCTCGACGAGGCCGGCTGGACCGACATCGACGCCCTCATCGACGCGGCCCGACGCCATGGCTTCCGCTTCACGCGGGCCGAACTGGATCATGTGGTCGCCGTGAACGACAAGCAGCGCTTCGCCGTCGCCGACGACCGGATCCGCGCCAGCCAGGGTCACTCCGTCGACGTCGACCTCAAACTGCCCCCGGCGACCCCGCCCGCGTACCTCTACCACGGCACCGTCGCCCGCCACCTCGACGCGATCCGCGCGGAGGGCCTGCGCCCCATGAACCGGCACGCCGTGCACCTCTCGCCCGACCGTGAGACCGCCACCCGCGTGGGCGCCCGACGCGGCCGCCCCGTCGTGCTCTCCGTCGACGCGGGCGCGATGCACCGGGACGGCCACATCTTCCACGTGAGCGCCAACGGAGTCTGGCTCACCGCCGCGGTACCCCGGGCCTACCTGCGGTTTCCCCAGCACTGACGGGTGTGCACACTCGGGATCCCCCAGGCATGATCAGGGACCATGGAGCAGTTCCACAGCACCGAAGCCGTCCTGACCGCGATACGTGAACTGGCCCGAGCCCACGGCCGGGACATCGAGGTCAGCCATGACATCGGTGCCGACCAGACCTCCCGGCGCAGCGCGACCGGCGTCGGCGTGACGACCGACCCCGACGGGTCGCTGCCGCACGAGGCATATGTGGACTTCACCGAGGGATCGCCCCGGATCTCCGTCCACCTCTACCCGGACGACGACGCGCTGATCACCATCGAGACCGTCGACTGTCCCGATGTCGCGCGCGACGACGTGCCCGCTTTCCTCCGCTCGGTCCTCGGCGGTCTCGCGTACGTCAAGGGCAGGCGCTTCCCGCCCGGCTACCGCTTCATCGTGCCCCTCCCCGGCGACCGCACGCACAAGGAATACATGCCCATGATCACTCTCACCCCCTGGCTGAGCTCAAAGGTCCGCTGACCCGGCTGCCGTCGCCACGCCCCTCCGCCGACGTCGGCACCGCGCCCCTCTGCCCATAAAGAGTCCACGGGTGCCGCAAAGCGTTGCCCCTGCGACGCCGCTTACGCTCGGGGACATGAGTCTGCGTCTGAGCACTGTGATCCTGCCCGTCCGCCGCTGGCACGAGGGGGGCCGCCAACGCTGGCAGCGCGCCGAGGAACTGGGCTTCCGCACCGCGTACACCTACGACCACCTGTCGTGGCGGACGTTCCGGGACGGCCCCTGGTTCGGTGCCGTGCCGACGCTGACCGCAGCTGCCGCCGCGACCGACCACATCCGCCTGGGCACGCTCGTGACCTCGCCGAACTTTCGGCACCCGGTCACGCTCGCCAAGGACCTGATCACCCTGGACGACGTCTCGAACGGCCGGATCACGCTCGGCATCGGCGCGGGCGGCAACGGCTTCGACGCGACGTCGCTGCTGCACGAGGGCGAGGAGCCCTGGACGCCGCGCGAGCGCGCCGATCACTTTGGCGAGTTCCTGCCCCTGCTCGACCGGCTCCTGTCCGAGGACGTGGTCTCGTACGAGGGGAAGTTCTACTCCGCGAACGAGGTGCGGAACATTCCGGGCTGTGTGCAGCGGCCGCGGCTGCCCTTCGCGGTGGCCGCCACCGGCCCCCGCGGCCTCAAGCTGGCCGCGGCGCACGGCCAGGCGTGGGTGACGACGGGCGACCCGAAGCTCTTCGAGACGGGGACGCCCGAGGAGTCCCTCGCGGCCCTGCGCGGACAGATCGAGCGCCTCGGCACGGCATGCGAGGAGACCGGCCGCGACGTCGCCGAGCTCGACAAGGTCCTGCTCACCGGCTTCACCCCGGACCGCGACCCGGCGCCTCTGGACTCCTTCGACGCCTTCGTCGACTTCGCGGGCAACCACGCCGCCCTCGGCTTCGACGAGATCGTGATCCACTGGCCGCTGCCCGGCACGGACTTCGCGGCGGACGAGAAGGTCTTCGAGCGGATCGCCACGGAGGCTCTGGCGCAGCTGGACGGCTGAGGGCGAGGCGGCGGGCAACGGTCCTCTGTCCCTGGACCCCAGCCCCAGCCCCAGCCCCAGCCCCAGCCCCAGCCCTCGCAACGGCCACAGCCCACAGCCCCGTACGCCCCACGAGGCCGTGAGCACCGCGAGCCCGCACGCCCCACACGCCTCGTGCACCTCGTGCGCCCCAACACCTGGGAGCGCACGGGGCCATGGGCGGGAGCCCTGCGCACAGAGGGGGCGCCCGAGCAGGCCGCGCACTCAGATGTGCGCCCCACCGCACGCCCGTGCAGGCATATGCGGGACAATCGGAGGCGTGACCTCAGCTATCTCGCGGCCCCAGACCCCGGCCTCCTCCGCCCCGACCCGGCTGATCGCCACTGACCTGGACGGAACGCTGCTGCGCGACGACAAGTCCGTCTCGGATCGCACGGTCGCCGCGCTCGCCGCCGCCGAGGCCGTCGGCATCGAGGTCTTCTTCGTCACGGGGCGCCCGGCCCGCTGGATGAACGTGGTCAGCGATCATGTGCACGGTCACGGCCTCGCCATCTGCGGCAACGGCGCGGCGGTCGTCGATCTGCACGGCGGCCCGGGCAGCCACCGCTTCATCAAGGTGCGGGAGCTGCCGCGCACGGCTGCCCTCAACGTGGTCACGGTCCTGCGCGCCGCGGCGCCCGGCACGTCCTTCGCGATCGAGCGGACCGGAGGACTGCACCACGAACCGGCTTATCCACCACTGCACTTGGAGCCCGGCGAGAGCGTCGCCCCCGCCGAGAAGCTCCTGGCCGAGGACTCCTATGTGGTGGACCAGCCCGTCCTGAAGGTCCTGGCACACCACCCCGACCTCGCCCCCGACGCGTTCCTGACCCTGGCCCGTGAGGCCGTGGGCGACCGCGCCATGATCACCCGCTCCAGCCCTAGCGCCCTTCTGGAGATCAGCGGTCCCGGCGTCTCCAAGGCGAGCACCCTGGAGCTGTGCTGCGCCGAGCGCGGCATCACTCCGGAGGAGGTCGTCGCCTTCGGAGACATGCCGAACGACATCGAGATGCTCTCGTGGGCGGGCACGTCGTACGCGATGGGCAACGCCCACCCGGACGTGGTCGCGGCCGCGTCGGGCCGCACGGTCGCCAACAACGACGACGGCGTGGCGGTCGTCATCGAGCGGATCCTGGAGCGGCACGGGCAGGCGAACTGACCGTGCCGCAGTTCGGGCGAACTACCCCTTCTGCACCGGCAGTTGAAACGGGGTGCCCGAAGAGGTGCCCCACGCAGGTCGGATCCTGCCCCCTCGGGCGGGTCAGGTCCTGACGCCCCGCGCAGGTCAGATCCTGACGCCCCGCTCCGCCAGCCACGCCTTCGGGTCGACCCCCGAGCCCAGATACGGCGTGAGCCTCGCCTCGAAGTGCAGGTGCGGACCGGTCGAGTTGCCGGTCGTGCCCGCCTGGCCGATCCACTGTCCGGGGCGCACCCGGTCGCCCTGGTCGACGGTGACGGCCGCCAGATGCGCGTACTGCGTGAAGTAGCCGCCCGGGTGTCTGATCACGACCTCGATGCCGAAGCCGCCGCCGCACGACACGCTCTCCACCTGGCCCACGCCCACGGCCCGCACGGGTGCACCGATGCCCACCGCGAAGTCCTGTCCGGTGTGCCGGTGCGCCCACCGCTCGCCCGCGCTGTCGAAGCCCGCCGAGAGTTCGTACGTCTCCACGGGGGTCACCCACGCGCGCGTGGAGCGGGTTTCGGGCTGGTCGAGGTGGACGGCGCCCCGGCACGCGCCCGCGGCGACCGAGCGGTCGGCCTGGCCCTGGAGGGTCCACTGGGCGGTCTCGAGCTTCTTCTCGATGCCCCGCTTGAGCCGGGCGAGGCGGGCGGTGCGCCGGTCGAGCGAGCGCCGTGCCGCCTCCGCCCTCTTCTTGGCGCCGGTGAGCCTGCCGACGGCCTGCTGGGTCCGGCTGACGGCGCTGTTCACGGCGAGGTCGGCCTGGGCGAGGGCGTGCCGTCCCCGGAGCAGTTCGTCGGGGCTGTCGGCGAGCAGCAGCTGCGCGGTGTAGGAGAGGCCGCCGCCGGTGCGGTACTGGGCACTGGCCATGCGGCCGAGGTCACCGTGGAGGACGTCGACCTCGTGCCGCTCCGTGGAGAGCAGTCCGTCCAGTTTCCGGACCTTTGCCCGCTGCACTTCGGCGGCCTGACGGCCCTCTTCGTAGCGCTGCGTCGCCGCGGCGGCCTCTTCGTAGAGGCGTGCCACCTCGGTGCTGACGCCGGGATCACCGGCGTCCGGGTCACTGGCGCCGGGGAGCTGGGACGCGGCGGCCGGGGGACAGCCGAGGGCGAGCAGCGCGCACAGCAGGAGGGACACGAGGTGCGGGCGACGATGGCTCGGGCGACTCGGACGCATGTCACGGATCGTTGCCCCGCCGTCGACTCCGGGACCTGCCCCACGCGTGCACCTGGGGGAGCGAGTGCCTCGTACGGCGCAGCCGCGTACCGCCGAACAGGGGCACGCGGGCGCCGGTACGCCGGTACGCCCCCACGGATCGGCCGCCCAGGGCTCTGTCCAAGGCTCAGTACGGAGCTCAGTACGGGGCCTGCCACACCACCGTCGTGCCGGCGCCGTCGTCGCCGATGCCGGGGCCGTACCAGCTGTCGCCGCCGAGCGACTCGGCTCGCCGCTTGAGGTTCTTCAGGCCGCTGCGCCGACCTCCCTCGGGGATGCCCACGCCGTCGTCCGCGACCGTGAGGCGCACGCCCTGCCGGCCGTCGGGGAGGAGCACCGTCGAGTCCACGACGACGTCGATGCGGGCGGCCTCCGCGTGCCGGAACGCGTTGGACAGGGCCTCCCTCAGGGCCGCGATCAGGTTCTTTCCGGTGAGCTCGCCGACCACGGTGTCGACGGGCCCCACGAAGTGGTGCGTGGGCTTGAAGCCGAGCGGCACGGCCGCCATGTTGATCTCGCGCAGGACCCGGGTGCGCAGCCCCGACGGCGCCTCCGCGGGCCCCTGTTGGAGCGCGAAGATCGCCGTGCGGATCTCCTGGATGGTCACGTCCAGCTCGTCGACGGCCTTGCCGACGCCCTCCTGGACCTCGGGCACGACGGACCTGCGCTGGGCGCCCTCCAGCATCATCCCGGTGGCGAACAGCCGCTGGATGACGAGGTCGTGGAGGTCGCGCGCGATGCGGTCGCGGTCCTCGTACACCGCGAGGCGCTCCCGGTCGCGCTGGGCCTCGGCCATCATCAGGGCGAGCGCGGCCTGCGAGGCGAACTGGGTGGCCAGGGTCCGCTCGGCCTCGGAGAAGGGCCGTGCTCCCCGCGCGCGGGGCGTGACGAGGGTCCCCAGGACGCGTCCGTCGCTCTGCAGCGGCAGCATCATGACGGGCCCGTAGCCCCGCGCGAGATCGGTGAGGACGCGCGGGTCGCTGCCCGCGTCGTCGATGAACACGGCCTCTCCATTGAGGAGATCGGCGACGATGCGGCTCTCCGGAGGCACCACGACGCCCATGGCCGCGGTCGGCTCCTCCGAGGAGACGGCGACGATCTCCATGCCGCCCTCCTCGTCGGGCAGCAGCACGATCCCCGCGGCGGAGTCGGCGAGGTGGCGGGCCTGTTCGGCGACGACGGCGAGCGCGTCGTCCGCGTCGCTGCCCGACAGGAGGGCGGTGGTGACGGCCACGGAGCCGTCGATCCAGCGCTCCCGCTGCTTGGCCGCCTCGTACAGGCGCGCGTTGCCGATGGCGATGCCCGCCTCCGTGGCGAGCACGCGCACCATGTGCACGTCGTAGTCGTTGAACTCGCCGCCGTCGCGCTTCTCGGTCAGGTAGAGGTTCCCGAAGATCTCGCCCTGGACGCGGATGGGGACGCCGAGGAAGGTGTGCATCGGCGGGTGGTGCGGCGGGAAGCCGCAGGAGCGCGGGTCGGCGGAGAGGTCGGCGAGACGCAGCGTCTGCGGGTGGTGGATGAGGGCGCCGAGCAGCCCCCGGTGCCCGTCGGGCAGCCGGCCGATGCGTTCGGCGGTCTGCGCGTCGATGCCGTGGTAGACGAAGTCGGAGAGACCGTCGCCCTCTTCGGAGACGACGCCGATGGCCGCGTAGCGGGCGTCCGCGAGCTCGGCGGCGGTCTCGCAGATGCGGTCGAGCGTGGTGTGCAGTTCGAGGCCGGTGCCCACGGAGCGCATGGCCTCCAGGAGCTGCGGCACGCGCGCGGTCAGCTCGGTCGACAGCCCTTGGAGGCTGCGGGTCGCCTGCGCCGCCGCCTCCGCCGAGTCCGGGGAGCTGTCGGGGGGCGGGGCGGCGGAGGAGGCCGAGGGTGCTGACATGCTTTGAGCCTAGTTAGTCCTATTTCGTGGGGAAAGTCGAGGTCGGGCGCCGCCTCGCGAGGCCGCTTCCCGAAGCCGCCGGCCTCGCCCCAGGACAGCCCGGCCCGGCCCAGGACAGCAGCCCCGTCCCCCGTCCAGCCCCGTCCCCCGTCCAGGCCCGACCTCCGTCCAGGCCCCGTCGCCGGTTCAAGCCCCGTCCCCGTCCCCGTTCACACCGCGGCCACCGCCAGCAGGTCCGCGTCCCGCTCCCGCTCCCGCATGCGCCGCAGCGGCCCGTCCACGGTGACCAGGTCCTCGTACGCGCCCCGCTGCACCACCCGCCCGGCGTCGAGCACGACGACCTCGTCCACCGCGTCGAGTCCGGCAAGGCGGTGCGTGATCAGCAGCGTCGTGCGGCCCCGCGTCGCGGCCAGCAGGTCGGCGGTGAGGGCGTCGGCGGTCGGCAGGTCGAGGTGCTCGGCGGGCTCGTCCAGGACGAGGACGGGGAAGTCCGCGAGCAGCGCCCGGGCCAGGGCGAGCCGCTGCCGCTGGCCGCCCGAGAGCCGTGCCCCGTGCTCTCCTACCAGCGTGTCGAGCCCCTCCGGGAGCCCGTTCACCCACGCGTCGAGCCGGGCCCGTACAAGGGCGTCCCACAGCTCGCCGTCCGCGGCGTCCTTGCGGGCGAGCAGCAGGTTCTCGCGCAGCGAGCTGTCGAAGATGTGCGCGTCCTGGGCGCACAGGCCGACCAGGGAGCGCACCGCGTCCCCGTCGAGCGCGGCCGCGTCCGTCCCGCCCAGCGTGTACGTCCCCGCGCGCACCCCGACGAAGCGGAGCAGCACCTGGGCGAGCGTCGTCTTGCCCGACCCGGAGGCGCCCACGACGGCGATCCGCCGCCCGCGCTCCACCGTCAGGTCCACCTCCGCGAGCGCGTCCCGCTCCTGGCCCTCGTGGCGGGCGGACAGCCCCGTCAGACGCACCGGGAAGGGGTCCTGCGGCGGCTGTGCGGGGACGGCGGGGTCCGGTACGGGTTCGGGGGAGTCGAGGACCTCGTGGACGCGCTCGGCGCTCTTCAGGACGCGCTGCCGGTACTGGACGGCCAGCGGCAGCCCCATGACGGCCTCGAACGCGGCGAGCGGCGTCAGGACCACCACCGCGAGCGCCACCCCGTCGAGCCGCCCGTCGGCCACGGCCCGCACCCCGAAGAGCGCGGCGGCGGCCACGGTGAGCCCGGAGACCAGCGCCCCGAGGCCGTCGCCCAGCGCGGTGGCGGTGGCGCCCCGCGAGGCGATGCGGGTGAGGGCGGCGTCGGCGTCCCTGGCCGCGGCGGTGCGCCGGGGCAGCGCGCCCGCGACGGTCAGCTCGGCCGTCCCGGTCAGCAGGTCGGCGACCCGGGTGGCGAGCACCCCGCGCGCGGGAGCCAGCCTTCGCTCCGCCCGGCGCGCGACGGCACCGCTGACCAGCGGCACTCCAACACCTGCGGCCAGCAGCCCGGCCGCCAGCACGGCACCCGCCTCGGGCAGCAGCCACGCGGTGAATCCCACGGCCGACGCACTCACCAGGGCGGCGGCCCCGGCCGGCAGCAGCCAGCGCAGCCAGTAGTCCTGGAGGGCGTCGACATCCGCGACGAGCCGCGAGAGCAGATCGCCCCGGCGGGCGCCGCGCAGCCCCGCGGGCGCGAGCCGCTCGAGGCGCCGGTAGACGGCCACCCGGGTGTCGGCGAGCATGCGCAGGACCGCGTCGTGCGAGACCAGCCGCTCGGTGTACCGGAAGACGGCCCGGCCGATCCCGAAGGCGCGGGTCGCCGTCACCGCGATCATCAGGTACATCACGGGCGGCTGTTGCGCGGCCCGGGAGATCAGCCACCCGGAGGTGGCCATGAGCCCGACGGCGCTGCCGAGGGCCAGCGCGCCCAGGAGCAGGGCGAGCGCGAGCTTGCCCTTCCGCTGAGCCGCCTCCTTGCGTACGCGGGTCAGAGCCCCGTCGGCCCGTACGCGGGTCAGGGCTCCGCCTGCCCGTACGCGGGCCGCTCCCACTCCAGTTGCACGGGACTCCTCCGCGCGGGCCGCCCGGCCGACCGGCCCCGTCACCTCATCGAGGTCGCCCGACGGACTCGAACTCGCCGCGACCACCGATGCGTTGAGCCCCCTGTCCACGAGCCCGTCCAGCTCCACGGGCCCGTCCAGCGCCATGGACCCGTCCGGCTCCACAGGCCCGTCCAGCCCCGCAGCCGCCAGCCGCACCACCCGGTCCGCGACCGACAACAACGCGGGCCGGTGCACCACCATCAGCACCGTCCGCCCCACCGCGAGGCGCCGCACCGCCTCGACGATGCCCGCCTCGGTCTCCCCGTCGAGCGCGGCCGTCGGCTCGTCGAGCAGCACCACGGGCCGGTCGGCCAGGAACGCCCGGGCCAGCGCGAGCCGCTGCCGCTGTCCGGCCGAGAGTCCCGTGCCGTCCTCGCCGAGCACGGTGTCGAGCCCGGCGGGCAGCGCCTCCACGAACGACAGCGCCCCGGCCTCCTCCAGCGCCTGCCGCACCGCTGTCTCGTCTGCGTCCGGCCGCGCCAGGCGCACGTTCTCCGCGACCGTCCCGGCAAACAGGTGCGGCCGCTGCGGCACCCACGCGACCCGCTCCCGCCACCGCTCCGGGGAGATCTCCGCCAGATCGACACCGTCGACGCGCACCCGGCCTGCCGAGGGCTCCACGAACCCCAACACCACGTTCACAAGCGTCGACTTGCCCGCACCACTGGGCCCGACGAGTGCCACGGTCTCACCGGGCTCCACCGTGAACGACGCCCCGGAGACCGCGTCCGCCGACCGCCCGGGATAGCGGACCGTGACACCCTCCACGCTCAGCGCGCCGCCCTCGGGCACCGCTCCGGCCCCCACCTGCGGAACGGGGGTCTCCAGGACCTCGAAGATCTCCTCCGCCGCCGCGAGCCCCTCGGCCGCCGCGTGGTACTGCGCGCCGACCTGGCGCAGCGGCAGATAAGCCTCCGGCGCGAGCACGAGGATGACCAGACCCACGTACAGGTCCATGTCGCCGTGGACGAGCCGCATCCCGATGGTCACGGCGACCAGCGCCACCGAGACCGTCGCGAGCAGCTCCAGGGCGAACGACGACAGGAACGCGATGCGCAGCGTCCGCATCGTCGCCCGCCGGTACTCGCCCGTGATCTTCCGGATCGACTCGGCCTGCGCCTTGGCCCGTCCGAACACCTTCAGGGTGGGCAATCCCGCGACCACATCGAGGAAGTGCCCCGACAGCCGGGACAGCAGCCGCCACTGACGGTCCATCCGGGACTGCGTCGCCCAGCCGATGAGGATCATGAAGACGGGGATCAGCGGCAGCGTCACGACGATGATCGCGGCCGACACCCAGTCCTCGGTGACGATGCGCGCGAGCACCGCCACGGGCACCACCACCGCGAGCCCCAACTGCGGCAGATAGCGCGAGAAGTAGTCGTCCAGCGCATCGACACCGCGCGTGGCCAGGTTGATCAGCGAGCCCGTCCGTTGCGATTCCCCAAGCTCTCGACCTCGCTCGAGCCGGGGAGACCCCATGTGCCATCCCGGCCCCAGCGCCCCCGCCCGCTCCAGGAGCCGCCCCCGCAGCTCCGACTTGACCGCCGCGCTCGCCCGGTGCGCGGCGAGTTCGGTGAGCCAAGAGACCAGCCCCCGACCCACCGCGACCACCGCGAGCAGGACCAGTGGGGTCGCCAAGTCATCGGCTGAGAGCCCCCGTTGGAAGGCCCCCGCGACGACCTCGGCGATGAGCATGGCCTGGGCGACGACGAGGCCCGCCCCGGCGGCGCCGAGCGCCACCACCGCGACGAGGAAGAGTCGCGTGGCACGGGCGTACCGGAACAGGCGCGGGTCGATCGGTTTCACGTGAAACACACCCTCCCAATGACCATGAACAGATGGTCAGTTGGAGGGTGGGCGGCGGTCACCGCCCACCCCTCATTCCTCAATGAGCCGGATCCGGCGCGATGTTCTTCGTGCCGATCCGCTTGCGGAACACCCAGTACGTCCACGACTGGTAGAGCAGCACGACCGGCGTCGCGATGCCGGCGCACCACGTCATGATCTTCAACGTCAGGTGCGACGACGAGGCGTTGGTGACCGTGAGGTTCCAGTCGGGGTTCAGCGAGGACGGCATGACGTTCGGGAAGAGCGCCAGGAAGAGCATCGCGACGGCTGCTGCGATGGTGATCCCCGACAGCGCGAACGACCAGCCCTCGCGCCCCACCTTGATGGCCCCGATGGCGCCGACCAGGGCCACCACGGCGACGATCATCGCCACCAGGCTCTTGCCGTCGCCCTTGCCCGCCTGGGTCCAGATCAGGAACCCGAGCGCGAGGACGGCGGTCAGCAGCCCGAGCCCGAGCGCCAGCTTCCGCGCCCGCACCCGGATGTCGCCCAGCGTCTTGAGGGCCGCGAACACCGCACCGTGGAAGGTGAAGAGCGTCAGCGTGACGAGCCCGCCCAGGATCGAGTACGGGTTGAGCAGGTCCCAGAAGTTGCCCACGTACTCCTTGTGGGCATCAATCTTCACGCCGCGCACGATGTTGGCGAAGGCGACCCCCCACAGCACGGCGGGGATCAGGGAGGTCCAGAAGATGGCCTCTTCCCAGTTGCGCTGCCAGCGCTCCTCGGGCCGCTTCGCCCGGTACTCGAAGGCCACACCGCGCACGATCAGGCACAACAGGATGATCAGCAGCGGCAGATAGAAGCCGGAGAACAGCGTCGCGTACCACTCGGGGAAGGCGGCGAAGGTCGCGCCGCCCGCGGTGAGCAGCCACACCTCGTTGCCGTCCCATACCGGCCCGATGGTGTTGATCAGGACCCGCTTCTCGGGCCGGCCACGGGCGAGCAGCTTGGTGAGGATGCCGATCCCGAAGTCGAAGCCCTCCAGGAAGAAGTAGCCGATCCACAGGACGGCGATGAGCACGAACCAGACGTCATGGAGTTGCATATCCGTGTCTCTCCTTCCTAGTACGAGAAGGCCATGGGCCGGTCGGCGTCGTCATCGTCCTTGCCGGAGCCCGGACCGCCGATCTTGGTGGGCGGGTTGAGGTCCGCCTCGGTCAGCTCGGGCGGGCCCTGCTTGACGTACTTGACCATGAGCTTGACCTCGATGACGGCGAGGATCGCGTAGATCAGCGTGAAGACGATCAGCGAGGTGAGCACCTCGCCCTGCGAGACCCCGGGCGAGACCGCGTCCTTGGTGCGCAGCACCCCGTAGACGACCCAGGGCTGCCGCCCCGTCTCGGTGAAGATCCAGCCCCACGAGATGCCGATGATGGGGAAGATCAGCGTCCACTGCGAGAGCTTCCACCACCAGGTGCCGAGCTTCGGCGCCAGCTCCTTGTTCTTGGTGAGCATGAGCTTCGGGATGTCGTCCTCGCCCGTGTGGTGCTCCGGCGCGAGCCAGAACTTCCTTCTGGTGAGCCAGAGTCCGACGGTGCACAGGATCATCGAGACGCCGCCGAAGCCGATCATCCAGCGGTAGGACCAGTACGCGGTGGGGATGTTGGGCCGGTAGTCGCCGGGCCCGAACTTCTCCTGCTCGGCCTTGTTGATGTCGTTGATGCCGGGGATCTCGGCGCTGAAGTTGTTCTTGGCGAGGAACGACAGTATCCCCGGGATCTCGATGGCGACGTCGTTGTGGCCCTTGGAGACGTCGCCGTACGCGAAGAGCGAGAACGGCGCGGGCTTCTCGGAGTCCCACAGCGCCTCGGCCGCCGACATCTTCATCGGCTGCTGGTCGTACATGACCTTGCCGAGGGTGTCGGCGCTGACGACCGTGAGGATCGTGCCGACGAGCGCCGTGACCAGGCCGAGCCGCAGCGACATCCGCATGGTCTTGATGTGCTGCTTCTTGCGCAGGTGGAAGATGGCGATGCCGGTCATGAAGGCGCCGCCGACCAGGATGGACGCGCTGATCACGTGCCAGAAGTTGACGAGCGTCGTCTCCTGGAACAGCACCTTCGCGAAGTCGGTGAGCTCGGCGCGCTTGGTGCCGTCCCGCTCAACGATCTTGTAGCCGACCGGATGCTGCATGAAGGAGTTGGCGGCCATGATGAAGTACGCCGACAGGATCGTGCCGATCGAGACGGCCCAGATCGTCGCGCAGTGCAGCTTCTTCGGGAGCTTGTCCCAGCCGAAGATCCACAGCCCGATGAACGTCGACTCGAAGAAGAAGGCGATCAGCGCCTCGAAGGCGAGCGGCGCCCCGAAGATGTCACCGACGAACCGCGAGTAGTCCGACCAGTTCATGCCGAACTGGAACTCCTGGACGATGCCGGTGACGACGCCCATGGCGATGTTGATCAGGAACAGCTTTCCCCAGAACTTGGTCGCCCGGAGGTAGTGCTCCTTGCCTGTCCGCACCCATGCCGTCTCCAGGATCGCCGTAAGGGCGGCCAGCGAGATCGTCAGGGGAACGAAGAGAAAGTGGTAAACGGTGGTGATACCGAACTGCCATCGCGCCAGGGTCTCCGGCGCTAGAGCCAGGTCCACGTCGACTTCTCCTTACGTGCCGTGGTCATAGCGGCAGTTTGCCCCTTATGTCACAGACATCACGGGAGCAACTAGGACACGCTTGTGAACGCGTTCACATTCACAAGCATTATGTCGTACGCGTTGTCGGCATCCGAAAGCGGGGTCCCCTTACCCGGAGGGACCGCGAAGGGGTTCCCAAGAACTTCAACATATTGTTGAATCCGCGGCATGCAGATACGGATCTCCTGGCCCGCCGGGCACACCACCGCGACCCTCGAGGACACTCCGACCGCCCAGGCCCTGGGCAAGGTCCTGCCGCTCTCCTCCACCGCCAACACCTGGGGCGAGGAGGTCTACTTCGACACGGGCGTCAGCGTCCCCGTCGAGGAGGGCGCCCAGCAGGTCGTCGACCCGGGCACGGTCGCCTTCTGGACCGACGGCGACGCACTCGCCCTGCCGTACGGGCCGACGCCGATCTCGCGAGGCGACGAGTGCCGCCTCGCGAGCCCGTGCAACCTGCTCGGCAGCCTCGACGGCGACGCCCGTGTCCTGGCCACCGTGCGCAGCGGTGACCCGATCCGCGTCGAGCTGGTCGGCTGAAGACCGATGGCGGGCCGTTCCACGTGAAACAGCCCGCCAGTTGACTCGGTCGCTGGTCAACTGCCCAGCGGCTAAAGCTCCTTGCGGAACGCCTCGGCCGTCTGCAGGAACAGATCATTGGCCTCGGTCTCGCCGATCGTGGCCCGCATCCCCTCACCCGGGAACGGGCGCACGACCACGCCGGCCCGCTCGCACGCCGCCGCGAAGTCGGCCGTGCGGTCGTCGAGCCGCAGCCACACGAAGTTCGCCTGCGTCTCGGGCACGGTCCAGCCCTGCCCGCGCAGCGCCTCCACCACACGCGTGCGCTCGGCCACCAACGAGCCGACGCGGCCCATCAGTTCGTCCTCGGCGCGCAGCGAGGCCACGGCCGCGTCCTGCGCCAGCTGGCTCACGCCGAACGGCACCGCCGTCTTGCGCAGCGCCGCGGCCACCGGCTCATGGGCCACCGCGAAGCCGACGCGCAGGCCCGCGAGGCCGTACGCCTTGGAGAAGGTGCGCAGGACGGCGACGTTCGGCCGGTCCCGGTAGAGCTCGATGCCGTCCGGGACCTCGGGGTCGCGGATGAACTCGCGGTACGCCTCGTCGAGCACCACGAGGACGTCGCTCGGCACCCGGTCGAGGAACCGCTCGAGCTCGGCCCTGCGGACCACTGTGCCGGTGGGGTTGTTGGGGTTGCAGACGAAGATCATCCGGGTGCGGTCCGTGATGGCGGCGGCCATCGCGTCGAGGTCGTGCACCTCTCCCGGAGTGAGCGGGACCTTCACCGAGGTCGCGCCGCTCACCTGGGTGATGATCGGGTACGCCTCGAAGGACCGCCACGCGTAGATCACCTCGTCGCCCGGCCCCGAGGTGGCCTGCAGCAGCTGCTGGGCCACACCGACCGAGCCGGTGCCCGTGGCGAGGTGCGACAGGGGCACCCCGAACCGCTCGGACAGCTCGCTCATCAGGCCCGTGCACGCCATGTCGGGGTAGCGGTTAAAGGTCCCGGCCGCGGTGATCGCGCTGTCCATGACGCCGGGGAGTGGTGGATACGGGTTCTCGTTCGAGGACAGCTTGTACGCCACCGGTCCGTCCGCCGCTGTCGCGGCGGGCTTTCCGGGCTTGTACGTGGGGATACCCTCCAGCTCGGCGCGCAGCTTGGGGCTCGTCTCGCTCACCGCAGTCCTCCTCAGAGCCGGATCACTCGGGGTCCGGGGCCTCGTGGCCGGTATGGCCGGATCGAATACTGCTCACCCTATGAGGATTCCGCCTCCCTGCGAATGGGCCGGAGAGATCCGCGTACCGGAGGCGCACCGGATCCCGGCCGTCGCCGGGCATCGGCGTACGGGATGGGGGGAGCGCCCCATGCGCCCCCGTGCGCCGGTGGCTCGCTCCGTGGCGCGCATCACCCGTGAAGGTGAGTTGAGACCTCTTCGAGACCTCGCGCATTCACCAGGCCGGTGCGCGACGATCAGGCGCCGTCACCTCTCCACCCTCTCAACTCCCTTGCATTCCAAGGTCATTGAGGGAGTAACACCATGCAGAAACGTGCCTGTCAACGCGTGCATATGCGCCCCTGCTACCCACGCTCATGAGCCCTACTATCGGCTCGCCATGACAGCAGCAGGGAAGCACCAGGTGAGCCGAGCGGAGACCTCCCGCCGGGGCAACCGGCAGAGTCGAGCAGGCATCAGAGACGTCGCCGCCGCCGCCGGTGTCTCCATTACGACTGTCTCCGACGCACTCAACGGCAAGGGCCGGCTCCCGGACGCCACCCGACGCCATGTCCGCGAGGTCGCCGACCGGTTGGGCTATCGCCCCTCCGCGGCGGCCCGCACGCTCCGTACGGGAAAGTCGGGCCTCATCGGCCTGACGGTCACGACATACGGGGATGAACCGTTCACCTTCACCGAGTTCGCGTACTTCGCGGAGATGGCCAGAGCCGCCACCTCCGCGGCGCTCGCCCGGGGCTACGCCCTGGTCATCCTTCCGGCCACCTCACGCCGCAGCCCCGTGGACGTGTGGTCGAACGTGGCCCTGGACGGCACGGTCGTGATCGACCCGTCCGACCACGACCCGGTCGTCAGCGAACTGGTGCGCCAGGGACTGCCGGTCGTCTCGGACGGCCGCCCGGCGGGCTCGCTCCCGGTCACGGCCTGGGTCGACAACGACCACGAGGCCGCGGTCCTGGAGATCCTCGACCACCTCGCCGACGCAGGCGCCCGCCGTATCGGCCTGCTCACCGGCACCACCACGGACACCTACACCCACCTGTCCACCACCGCGTATCTGCGCTGGTGCAAGCGCGTGGGCCAGGACCCGGTGTACGAGTCCTACCCCGCCCACGACCCGTGCGCCGGGGCCGTCGCCGCCGACCGGCTGCTTGCCCGCCCCGACCGCCCGGACGCCGTCTACGGCCTCTTCGACCCGAACGGGACGGATCTGCTCGCCGCCGCCCGCCGCTATGGCCTCAGGGTCCCCGAGGACCTCCTCCTGGTGTGCTGCAGCGAGTCGACGGTGTACGCGACGACCGAGCCGCCCATCACCACGCTCTCCCTCAAGCCGCGGCGCATCGGCACCGCGGTCGTCCAGCTCCTCATCGACGCGATCGAGGGGCTCGACTCGGGCCACCCGGTCGAGCAGGTGATACCGACCGAACTGATCGTGCGCACCTCGTCCGAGCGACGTCCGCCCCGCACCACGGTCAGCCCACCGCGCTCTCCCGAACCCGGCTGAGGCCGTCCAACCCCGAACGACCTGGGGCGACCTGCGGGGAAAGCTCGGGCCAATTCGGGAGAAAACCTCGGTGAACTGGTGCTCCGCACCGATTCACCACCCCTGGTGCACCACACAGCGCGAGCCGCATTCCTATGATGGGCGGACGACACCGCGGGCCGCTGCGACCAGGCAGTCCGATCCCGGTGCAGATGCGGCGCAATGGTGGTGGAGGGGTCGATGACTCAGGGGGCCGGTCAGGGACCCGATGTGCGGACGGCGACGCTGCGCGACTTCCGCGTACCGGCGTACGTCCATGAGGCCGTGCCCGCTCATCCCGGACCCGGCTCCACGGAGAGTCCGGGCGAGCCGGAGGGCTACACCCCCACCCAGCGCGACCTGCCCGTCATCAACCGCGGTGACACGGTTCAGGTGCAGGTGCAGCCCATGCCGGAGCCCCCGGCCGCGCCGGCGGGCGACGAGTTCGGCCCGCTCTACGTGGTCGGCGACGTCCACGGCTATCTGAGCGAGCTGGTCGCCGCCCTCCAGGAGAAGGGCCTCATCGACGAGGACGGCGCCTGGTCCGCGGGCAACGCACGCCTGTGGTTCCTCGGCGACTTCACCGACCGCGGGCCCGACGGCATCGGCGTCATCGATCTCGTGATGCGCCTGTCCGCCGAGGCCGCGGCCGCCGGCGGCTACTGCAAGGCGCTCATGGGCAACCACGAGCTGCTGCTGCTCGGCGCGAAGCGGTTCGGGGACACCCCGGTCAACTCGGGCGCGGGCACCGCCACGTTCCAGGCCGCCTGGCTGCTCAACGGCGGCCAGAAGACCGACATGGAGCGCCTGGAGGACCACCATCTGCAGTGGATGGCCCGCCTGGACGCGATGGAGGAGGCGGACGGCCACCTCCTGGTGCACTCGGACACGACCGCCTATCTGGATTACGGCGACTCCATCGAGGCGGTCAACGACACCGTCCGCGAGACCCTCACGCGCAACGACGCGGACGAGTGCTGGGACCTCTTCCGCAAGTTCACCAAGCGCTTCGCCTTCCGCGACGAGGAGGCGGGCCCCGCGGCCGTCCGCGAACTGCTCGATGTGTACGGCGGCAGCCGCATCGTCCACGGTCACAGCCCCATCCCGTATCTCCTGGGCGACGTCGGCTCGGAGGACGAGGAGGACGGCGGCGGCCCCGTCATCGAGGGCCCGCACGTCTACGCGGGCGGTCTGGCCGTGGCCATGGACGGTGGCGTGACCATGGCCGGAAAGCTGCTGGTCCAGCAACTCCCCCTGGATAGCTGAGCGTTCATCGGGCAGGCGCTCCACTACAGGATCACGCTGGCCAGCGGGCCAATTTCCGGAAACCCCCTGTCACCGCGTGCCGTCACGGCTCTACCATCGGCTTATCCGTAGCAGGCTCCCCTCCGTTTCTGCCCGACGGCTCGTAGCCATGCGCGAGCCCCAAGCCCTACGGAGCATCGGGGGATGCACATGAACAGCGCGCCACACCTGCTCAATGAGGACCGCCCCGAGTACGAGCGGATCCTCGATGAGGCGCTGCGCACCGCACCGCACCGTCCGGAACTCTCCGCGGTGGGCCAGCGGCTCAACCCCGAGCAGCTGCGCACCATGGCGCTCAACGCCACCGCGCTGATCACCGCGGCCGCGGCGACTGAGTACCACCACTACGTGAAGGTCCGGGCACAGCTGCGCGATCCCGGCCCTCCCGTCTCCTCTTCGATACGTGAAGGAGGTGGACCGAGTTCCTCGGAGCCCGCAGCGGGCGCGGTCGGGCTCGCCACCATGGGTGAGGTCGCCGAGACCGCGGGCGCAGGAGCCGTCGCGGTCGTCGCCGTACTCGCTCCCGTGCTGGCCGGTACGGCCGCAGCGATCTTCCTGCTCGTCGGGTACATCCTGAAGATGCTCAACCCCGAACCCGCCTTCGCCGACACGCTGCTCACGGCCGGCTGGCTCTTCGGGGCGCTCACCGCCGCGGCGATCCTCGTCGCCGCGATCGGCCTGCTCCTGACGGCCCTGCGCAACGGATCGACGTCACTGCAGGCCAGCGCACACGGCGAGCGGAACGCGGAGGTGGCACGGGCCAGGGAAGCCTGGGGCGAGGCCCTTCTGGAGCGGGGCATTCTGCCGTTCCTGAAGGAGGCCCTGGTGGACCCGGCAGGCCCGGCCGCGGCCCGTACCGCATCGGCCGAGCGAAACAACCGGATGCCCCAACTCGGCTATCACCGCCCGGGCTTCAGCAGCCCGGACGGGGGCGCCGGCGGGGCGGGGCCGCGACCGAGCTTCAGCAGCCCGGACTTCTCGAGTCCGGACTTCGGCGGTCCCGACCACAAGCCCGAGTAGTCGAACGCGTCAACACCTATACAGGTCAACACCTTTCAACACCTGGGGTGAGGAGGCTGCGCGCCGCCGGCGGTCGGCGGCGCGAACTCCAGGCGTACGGAGTCGGAGCGCGGAATCAGCACGGCCACTCCGTCCACCGGGGTCCACCGCTCGGGCACGAAGACGTACTGATTGCCCGACTGCAGCACGAGCTTGAGCCCGTCGTAGCGGAAGCGGTAGGCGGCCTTGGCGTCATGGCACCGGGTCTCCCGCACACCCGGGGCGCTCAGGCTGAGGCTGTCCGCGCTGTAGAGGATGGCGTACGGATCGGTGGGCAGGCCCGCCACGAAACGGCGTGCCCGGGTCTCGCCTTCCGCCGCCGCGTAGTTGGTGGCCGCCCAGAAGAGGCTGAGGCCGATGAGAGAGAAGACGATGGCCCACTCGGCGAGGGTGGCCCATTCGGGGCGGGTGGGGGGTGGGGGCGGTGTTGGGGTTGGGGTTGGCGTCGGTGATGCAGGTGGGTTGTCAGCGTCTTCTGGGTCGGCTGGGTCTTCTGGATCTGCTGGGCCTGCTGGGTCCTGTGAACTGTCGTCCCGCCAGCGGTAGTTGAGCACAACCCTCCACAGATGCAGCGTGTAGGAGAGCAGGGCCACGCCGAGCGCGAGGCTGAGCGGGGCGAGGACGAGGGCCCGGTTGAGGAAGAAGGCCGGGGAGACGACGGCCCAGAAGCCGCCGAGGGCGAGCACCGCGCCGATGCATGCCAGGACGGGTACCAGGATCCGCAGCACCCGTGGCTCGGCTCCGCGGGCCAGTCGGCGCCGCAGCAGATCGTGCCCCCAGAAGGCGAGCAGCCCCCCGCCCGCGGTCACCGTCATCGGGATGAACAGGGCGTCGAGGGAGCGCATCAGATAGTCGACCGTGCTGAAGCCGAGCACGGTGGAGCTGACCCCGAAGTAGTTGAAGAACCACCACGCGTGGTTCCACCCGAAGTAGTAGAGCAGGGCCGTGACCAGGGTCGTCGGCGCGACGACGGTGCCGAGGAGGGTCCACAGTCTGCCGAGTCCGGTCGAGTTCGGTGCGGCGGGGTCCTCCGGCGCGGACGGTGGCAGCGTCATGGCCCACTGACGGAGGGCGAACTCCCGTTCACAGGAGGCGTGCTGCCTCCTGGCGGCGTGCTGTCACCGGGCGAGCCGGCACCACCTTCAACGGACTCCTCCGGAGGGGGAGTTCCACCCGCGCACGGGCCCTCGCCCACGATGTAGACGACAGTGCCGGGACCGGGTGTGACCTCGACGTCCTTGGCCGGCTCCGTCTTCACGAACCCGCACTCCGTCGCCTCCGGGACGTCCACGGGGTCATACCTGCGCTCGAGGTGGACGCAGACCGTGTGGTCCTTGCACCTGTCGCGGAAGGCGTCCTCGATGATCTCCCAGGTCTGCTGGCCCCCCGGGGTCACGGCGTCGAAGTAGCGGCCCCTGACCTGGATGTCCGGGATCTTGAGCGGTGAGACGGGGACCTTGGGGTGGCCGCCGCCGTTTCCCCCGCCGTTGCCGCTGCCCCCGCCTACGACACCACCGTTCCCGCCATTCCCACCGCTCCCACCGGACTCACTGCCCCCGCTGGCACCGCTGGTGGTGCCGGAACCACTGGCACCACTGACCCCGTTGGTCTCACTCCCCCCTCCGGACACGCCCCCACCGGAAGCGGCAACTCCCCCTCCGGACGCGCCCGTCGACCCCCCGCCCGCCGAGTCGTCATCGTCCCCGCCGCCCCCGCAGCCGAGAACCACGACTCCCATCGACAACACCACAGCGGCCAGCCTTAAGGCCCCCCGTGTTGCCCGCAGCGATGTCCCCATATCGCACCACCTATGCCCCTGAAACGCGGCGTCTCAGGAGAATGGCACGTGGCGGGGGGGGCGGGGGGGGGCCCCGCCCCAAGCGGGAGGGTTTGCCCCAGTGCCCCCACAACGCCCAGGGCGGGTGTAACCCGTTGGCGGCCCCCGCCCACAACGAAG